>JAEDFL010000030.1 GCA_016292785.1 Clostridiaceae bacterium
ACTACAAGCAGATATCGGAGGGCTATGAGGATCAGTCGAGATTTGAAATAATGCAAAATGTCGGAATGACGAAAAAGGAGATCAGAAAGAGCATTAACTCACAGCTTCTGACGGTGTTCTTCCTCCCCCTGATTTTCGCAGGACTTCATCTCGGATTTGCTTTTCCGCTTATCAGGAAGCTTCTCCTGCTTTTCAATCTTACAAACGTCAGCCTTTTCATCATCACAACCGTAATCAGCTTCCTGGTTTTCGCCGTGTTCTATATGATAGTTTATAAGATCACCTCGAACGCTTATTACAAGATAGTAAGCGACGCTAAGGAGAACTGAGCGATGAAGAAAATAATAGCAATACTTCTTGCGGTGATGATACTTTTCTCGTTCACATCCTGCATCCATAAGGATAACGCAGAGCTGATAATCGGCGGAATTGACAGAATGGTAAACCTGTTCAGCCTCAGTCAGCTGACGAGCGACCGCTCTCTTATCGGAATAAGGTATTACCATGACAAAAACCGATGCACAGGCAGTTATTCTTCAACCTGTCTTTCCGAAAGCGGACGTGACGTCATATTCGGCGGCGGATCGGTCAAAGAAAAGACGGTCAGGCTGAAAGCAAAAATACTGACGGAAAGCGGAACGGCTTTATTACGGGTAAGGCTCGGCTCGGAGGTCAAGGAATACAAGGTTGACGATGACGGAAGCTTTGAAAAAGAGCTTGACTTTCAGGGCGGCGGAAATTACATTATGATCGACTATGATAACTTCACCGGAACAGTGGAATTGACGTCGGAATACAAATAATAAATATGTAATAAAAAATAAGCAAAAACTGCAAGCATTTCCGTTTTGGATTGCTTGCAGTTTTTCGTTTTGTATACAAATCCGCTTTATCCGAGCAGACTTTCGAGCGTATAGGAATCAAAAAACCCGTTAGTCAGATCGTCATATTTTTCCCACATCGGCAAGGTTTTGCACTGTGACTTTCTCGGACACTCCTGCGCATCACACGAAAGGCAGGCAACAGGCGCAAGATCGCCCTCGGCGGCACGCAGAATCTCCCCTGCCGTGTATTCGGCAGGCTCTCTCGTCAGCTTATATCCGCCGCCCTTGCCGTGGACTCCCTCGACAAAGCCGCTTTTAACAAGAGAAGGCATAATCTGTTCCATATATTTTTTTGAAATTTCCTGCCTTGCAACAACGTCTTTCATCGGGATAAAACCCTCGTCCTTATGCTCGGCAAGGTCGATCATAACTCTCAGCGCATATCTGCCTCTTGTGGAAATCATGTAAACACCTCTTATAACAGAGCATAAGCCCCATCTTAAAAAAGGACAGGGTTCACGCTCAATATTATTTCTTTTTTAATCAAAAAGTGCTGTTGAAAGATATCTGTCGCCCGTATCGGGAAGCAGAACAACTATTGTCTTTCCTGCGTTTTCCTCACGCTTTGCAAGCTCAACCGCCGCATGGACTGCTGCACCCGAGGAAATACCGACAAGTACGCCCTCGCTCTTACCGATAAGCTTTCCTGTCGCAAAAGCGTCCTCGTTCGATACGGTGATTATCTCGTCATAAACATCTGTGTCGAGAACATCGGGAACGAAGCCTGCGCCGATACCCTGAATTTTGTGCGCTCCTGCAACGCCCGTTGAAAGAACAGCCGATGAAGAAGGCTCAACAGCAACAACCTTTGTTTCAGGCTTCTTCTCCTTGAGATATTTGCCTACGCCCGTAACAGTACCGCCTGTGCCTACGCCTGCAACAAAGATATCAACCTCGCCGTCGGTGTCTTCAAATATTTCGGGACCCGTTGTCTCGTAGTGAGCCTTGGGGTTTGCGGAATTGACAAACTGACCGGGAATGAAGCTGTTCGGATATTCCTCGGCAAGCTCGTTAGCCTTTGCAATAGCACCTTTCATGCCCTTTGCGCCCTCGGTGAGAACAAGCTCTGCGCCGTATGCCTTGATAAGCCTGCGGCGTTCCTCGGACATCGTTTCGGGCATTACGATGATAATTCTGTAACCTCTTGCCGCCGCAACAGCCGCAAGACCTATTCCCGTGTTACCGCTGGTCGGCTCGATGATAACCGAATCCGGCTGGAGCTTACCTGCTTTCTCCGCCTCGTCTATCATAGCCTTTGCGATTCTGTCCTTGACAGAGCCTGCCGGGTTAAAATACTCAAGCTTTGCAAGAAGCTTAGCCTTGAGACCGTATTTTGCCTCAATGTGTGTGAGTTCAAGAAGGGGGGTTTTTCCGATAAGCTGATCTGCTGATGAATAAATCTTTGACATAATAATTATCTCCTGACATAAGTTGTTTTTTAGTAGTTAAGCATTTTTAATTTTTCGGAATGAAATGTCAGCCTGAACATCGTCCAAATCTGATGTTATTTCTGAGCATTATGCCGTAAAATAATATCATAATATCACTTCCTAAAAAAATAACCGAAAAGCGTGGAAAGCCTTCCGGTGCGTTAGCAAAAGCTTCGGTTGTTAAACCGATTCCGGAATAGCCCTGAAAGAGGACACGGCAACAAAAGCGCAGCAACAGCACTCATTACAACCCGAACACATATTGAATGACTTTTTCATCGCCGTTTCTCCTTTCGCTTTATTTCTTACGTTGGCAATATAATAACACCAATTACCTACTTTGTCAATAGGTAATTGGAATATTTTAAAAAAATTTTTATTCGCTCAAAAATTCAGCTTTATTTCGTCTGATATAATCTGCCGCAGACTTATATATTTCATCTGCGCTCTTATTCATCAGGGTTTCAAAATCCTCATCGTATTTTTCCAATAAACCGTTGTCAACGGAGGTTGTCTCGTCGTTTTCGTCCAGCATAATAAATTCCTTATTGAAAAGCTCGGCAAACTTGCCGCCTATCACATCATTTACAGCCGCCTTTGACGCAGAAAGCAACGGCTCGCCGTTTGAACGGAAATATTCCGAAAGCTTCTTTTTACTGTCCTCGATCACATAGCCGAGACTGTAAACATTTTTCTTCAATTCGGAAAGCTCTCCGAAAGCCTCGTTCATATTATCAGCCTTTTCAAGCTTCATCTGAACATGGGCGCACATTCCGATTACAAGCCGATAATTGTCCTTGCCCTCCAAAAAAGTCGCTTCGTCAACATTTCTGAATTCATTTCTGAGAGCCTTCTCCCTCTCAAGGTCTGCGATTATCCTTTCTCTTTCCTCGTTCCTTTTCCTGCCCGATATTATCGCCTTGCACCATACAAAAACAGTCAAAGCGATCAGCAGTACAAGAACCACACCCACCCACGGGTGCTGTGCAATGTATTCAAAAAAACTCATTTCACCAAATCCTTTCTTATTCTCCGATCAGGCCTTTATAAATTTCACCTTTTTTAAAGCCGGAAAGCTTAGCCGCCTGCTTCGCCGCCTCGCTGACGCTCATTCCGTCCTCAACGCTCCGTTTAGCACATTCAACCGCCTGTTCAAAAGTCATTTCATCTCCGGATTCAGCCTTTTCCGCACCCTTGATAACAAGTACGATCTCACCCTTAACACTGCCGTCGGCATACTTTTCAACCGCCTCGTCAAGCGTTGTCCTAATAACCTCCTCGTGAAGCTTAGTGATCTCCCTGACGATTGCGATTTCACGGTTTCCGAACACCTTGTTCATATCCCTGAGCGTTGCTCCGAGCTTGTGCGGTGCTTCGTAGAAAAGCATTGTTCTTGTCTCGTTTTCAAGCGAATGCAAATGCTCGCGTCTGCTTGGCTTGTTTACGCTCAGAAAGCCCTCAAAGGTAAATCTTCCGGACGGAAATCCCGAAAGGGCAAGAGCTGTTGTGAAGGCGCACGGGCCGGGAACGGACTCAACCCTTATCCCCTTTTCGTGACAAAGCCGTACGAGATCCTCGCCCGGATCGGAGATTGCCGGCATACCTGCGTCCGTCACAAGCGCACAGCTTTCACCGCCGAGTATCCTTGAGGTTATCATCTCTCCCCTTTCCCTCTTGTTATGTTCAAAATAGCTCACCATACTTTTCTTGATTCCGAAGCGGTTGAGCAGTTTAAGCGTAACTCTTGTGTCCTCTGCGGCGATAAAATCAACGCTTTGGAGCGTTTCGACCGCCCTCGGAGAGAAGTCGCCGAGATTTCCTATCGGAGTTCCGACAACATAAAGCTTACTCATTTTGTATTCTCCTTATATTCACCATAGATATCCGTCACCTCGTCGGAAAGCTCGCCGTCCTCGCCGTACATTATCAAATTCGGCTCCATATTCAGAAACGGCTTGCCGCCCTTTCGTCCCTCGATAAGGAAAAGCCACGGACGGGTGTACGGAGTTTTTGAAACCAGGCGGAGCTTTTTCGGCTCTATGCCGTTTTTCTTCATCGCTTCAATAGTGTCGCAAAGCCTTTCGGGACGGTTGCACAGGCAAAGTCTGCCGCCGAAATTCAGCAGATACGCCGCCGCCGAGCAGATGTCGTCAAGCTTACATTCCACCTCGTGCCTTGCGATAAGCTCAGCCTGAGAAACACTTTTTATTCCGCTGTCAGCCGCCTTGTACGGGGGATTCATTGTAACAACGTCCATCGAAGCGTGTCCGAGAACGGACTTAATATCTTTCAGATCGTGCTTTATCGCCGTGACCTTCTCACCGACCGAGCTTACACGGATCGACTCACAGGTCTGCAAATATCCTTTTTCCTGCAATTCGACCGCCGTAATCTCCTTTGCCTGAGCATTTCTGCACCATAGCATCGGAATAATACCGCAGCCCGTTCCGAGGTCGCAGGCCTTTTCATTTCTTTTCGGAGAGGCGAAATCTGCCAGCAAAACAGCGTCCGTGCCGAACGAGTGCTCCTTTGAAACGGCAACCTTTATACCCGAACCGAGATATTCATACTTAAAATCCGACACTTCGCCGCCTCCGTAAACATAATTTTATACATTATACAACGAAAACTTCATAATGTCAAAAATACGGACTGCCGCTTTGTCACAGCAGTCCGATGAGATTTATTTAACCTTGTTCACAATTATCATTGACGCACCGAGA
The DNA here is from genome assembly GCA_016292785.1 of Clostridiaceae bacterium. Taxonomy (GTDB): domain Bacteria; phylum Bacillota; class Clostridia; order Oscillospirales; family Acutalibacteraceae; genus CAG-488. Next base: position 5,038 of record JAEDFL010000030.1, read on the forward strand.
AGAACAAGCACAATTCCCGTTGCACGGTTAAGTGTTTTTGCAGAAACCTTATTTGCTATCACCGAAGCAATAAGAGCGAACACAAGAGTTGAAATCACGCAGGCTATAAGAGCCGTAATATCCGGCACTCCGCCGATCACGAAATGGCTGACCGAACCTGTCAAAGCGGTCGCCGCCATAATAAATACGCTTGTTCCGACCGCAGTTTTCAGCTCATAGCCGAGCACGGAGGTGAGCACAAGAAGCATCATCATTCCGCCGCCTGCGCCGATAAAGCCGCAGATGAAGCCTACCATCGATCCGCAGATCAACGAACGGATCGCCCTCTGAGCGGCCGTAGCTTTTTCCAGTCTCGACTTAGGCGCAACAACAGGCTTTACGATGAATTTAATACCGAGAAGCAAGGTCATAAATACGGAGAAATTACCCATTGTCGTTTTCGGCACAATACTTGCCACATAGCTTCCGACGAGCGTAAAGCAAAGCACCGCCGCCATCATAATCAGACCGTTGCGGATATCAAGGTTTTTATTCTTTCCGTAAGTATATGCCGAAACTGCGCTCGCCAAAACATCGCTGGCAAGAGCAATTCCGACAGCCAGATACGGATCCATATCCAAGAAAGTAATGAGCATTGGGCTTATCACCGCCGCCGCACTCATACCGGCGAAGCCTGTTCCGAGACCTGCGCCGAGACCGGCAACAACGCATATAATAATTTTTACAAGCATTTTTGATCCTCCGAAGCGAAAAGCATTATATTATCCAGTATTTTTTCATTAACCCTTTCAAAAATTTCCTCCTCCTCTGCAGTAATCCCCTTACGCAGAGCGGCGGCAAAATCCTTCTGCATTTTTCTGCCGTCGGCTATTATTCCGTCCGCCTTTTCCGTCGGATACAGCCGTCTTATCCTCCTGTCGGACGGATCGTCACGGCGTACAAGCAATTCCTTTTTTATAAGCGTTTCAACAGCAACCGATGCGATTCCGCTTTTTATTCCCCTTACGGCGCAGATATCCCGTGCGGTGTTGTATTCGGGATTGTTGGCGCAGAACATAAGCACATCAAAGCAGGACTGGTTTATCCCGTATTTTTTGCATATCGGCAGGGAAAGACCGCTGTAAACATTCACAAGCTTCCGTCCCACCGCCATCATCTTTATCGCAGTCATAGCGCCCTCCGTTTAGTCTAAAATTAGAATTTCTATTATTATAATTCCTATCTTTTTATTTGTCAATATAAATAGTAATAATAATCTAAATTTACAAAAAAATCCCGTGCATACGTCGGTACACACGGGATTTTTATTATTATTGGTTTATCCGAGAGTCGGGTTAATCAGTCCTCAACGGGAGCTCCTACCGGGCAAGCGCCGGCACAAGAACCGCAATCGATGCAAGCATCAGCATCAATCTCGTACTTGCCGTCACCTTCGGAAATAGCGCCTACCGGACACTCATCGGCACAAGCACCGCAAGCGATGCAATCCTCTGTAATTTTAAAAGCCATTGTTGTTACCTCCTTGCTGGTTAATTTGACTTTATTGTAACATATTCTAACAAAAAAGCAATAGTTTTTACAAATTATTTTAAAGGAAGATATAATATTTTTTGCCTGAAAAATCATACGATTGTTATTCCCGTATAATAGTGCTTCAGAATTTCCTGCCAATTTGAGCCTTGCCTTGCCATGTAGTCCGCTCCGTACTGGCTCATACCCACCATATGACCGTTGCCGACGGTTTTGACCGTAAACTTTCCGTCGGAATATGTGAGAGTGAAATTCCTGCTTGAAAGCTCAAGAGCCTTTTTCAGATCGTTTCCGTCCGCCTTTGTTCCTCCGATCTCCACGGATCGCACGAAGCCGGTGTCCGTCCTGTCTGTTTTGCCTACCCATTCTTCGGGATCATCGGAAAGCTCGATGCCGTCAATGAGCTGAACAGCGGTACGGAATTTTTCTTCGCTCAGAGTGACCGTTTTGTCATAATCCGGGGAAAGCCGATCTCCGTCACTCGTGACCGCTTGCAGATAAGCTATGTTCTCTCCCCAGACGGTCTCGGCGCTCTCGGTTCTTCCGGAGCAAAGGTCGTGATAAGCCGCTAAAATCGGTTTGCCGTCATACGTCATTTTCTTTTCAAGCACTTCGTCAACGATTTTTTCCGCCTTTTCCTCGTACTCCTCAAATTTGTCTCCCCACTTTTTCTTTCTCTCGTCCCTGTTTATGTATCCCTGATGTGTTTTTGAATCGTCCGAGATGTCCGCCCCGTTCAGCTCGTCCCTGTCCGCATTTTCCCTGCAATACAGGGCGTAGGTATAGCACGCTACCGCCTGAGCCTTCAGCGCCTCGTCATGGCTGTCCATACTCATCTCTGCCGCCAAAGCACCGACGGTGTATTCCTTGACATCGGTTTTTTCAACCTTTCCGTTCTCGGATTTCATAACGCTGATTACACCGCTGTCCGTATTCACGGGCTGTTCAGCGTTAGTCAATACGGTTTTGTGCTGTTTTTCCATTGCGGTAAGCGGCATTAAAATCATTGCCGCCATAAGCACCGAGCACAGTATAAAATATTTCCTCATTCTCCGACCGTTCCTTTCTGAAAAAATCCTCCCTACAAAGGAATACTATGCGGACAAGTCGGAAGATATGAAAACGCCGAGCGATTTGCTCAGCGTTTTTTAAATACTTTTCTGAATTGTTTCTGCCATTTTCGGTAATACGCTATCTCTAACTTTTCAATAGCAACATCGTACATTATGAACGCCGCCAGACCGAGCACGACAAGCAGAGGTATCATAAATCCCTGAGCTTCCTCCAAAAGCTCGGTAGAAATGCCGAAAGCGTGCATTATTATATAGTAGGTTGCAATAATAACACCCGTAAAGAAAGCACCCTTCACAACATAGCCGACAAGCTTCGGGAGCTTGTCAAGAAGCAGCTTTATCAGCGGATAATATCCCAGCAAAGCTATGTAAATAGCGACCGCTTCTTTCTCAGGCACAACAAGAGCGCACACGACCGAAGTGCCTGCGTAAACTCCGAGCGCCCATTTCCAGCCGCACTCTATTCGCATAAACATAACCAATATCGCCGCCAGAGCAGGTATTGCATATGTCAGGAACGGAATTACGGAGGAGAGCATCATAAGTGCCGCAGAAAGTCCGATACACATTCCGCCCAAAGCGGTTTTTACCGTATATTTCATATAATCACCGTCAACAGCATCTTATTAAATCGCCGCCCATACATTCGCAGCAGCAATCGGCACACATAAGCGAGGAACAGATGTTGCAGGGACTGCAGCAGCCGTCATTGTCCGCCTGCTGATTGCTTCGGCGGAAATCACCCTTCGCCTCACGCTTGAGCTGATTGAAAGCCGCCTCATATTCGGGATTGCCCGGCTCCATATTTTTTGCTTTCTCGAAGCTGTCCATTGCGCTTTCCAGCCAGCCTCGGCGATGCTGAATCGTTCCCTTGAGATAGTACCATTCGGCGTTTCTGCGCTGATACGGTATGCCGTCGAGCAAGGTTTCCGCATCGTCAATTCTGCCGCTGTTCAGCTTTGCTCTGATATCCCCGAATTCGGAGGTTTGTCCTGTCGAGGAGGAAGCGTATCTGTTATCGTAATAGGAGGTGTCGCTGCGGTTTGAGCCAAAATTGTTGATAATCATATCGTAAGCGGCATTAAGCTCATTCATCTTGGCAGGATCATCGCTGTACCGACGAGCCATGTCACGGTATGCTCTTTTCACCTCGTCCATACTCGCCGCCGATGTAACGCCGAGGACTTCATACGGATTTTTCACAACTGCCGACCTCCTTATAAATTACTTTCTTTGCCGTGTAATCGGTTCCGTAAATCAGAACATTGTTTATTATATCACAAAATCTGTAAATTTTCAGCTTTTTTAAATTATTTATTGCCTCCCCGACCGTCAGCGACAGCATTTCCTCGCAATAAGTCTTAAAATCGGGAGAAGTATAACGCTTTTTCAGAGGATTGAAGCTGCCCGACTTTAAGTCGTCCTCGCAATCGTCGGCGGCATCTGCGATATATACCCAACGTCCGAGATAGTAACCGAGCCGTTTTAATGCCTCGTTATCCGAACACTCAATATCCGAGGAAACCATTACGGCAAGCATTGTTGCGCTTGCGTCCGCCGCCTCGTCAAGTCCTGCGCCGTTTTTTTCGGCAAGAGCCTGTTTTTTCATAAGATCGCCGAGTTTTTCGGCAATAACGGGATTGTTTTTCTTTGCCTTTTTAAATATATGATTTGCATACGGCATCAACATTTTGCAAAGCAATTTTTTGAAAAATCCGCCGTCTGCGATATTGTCCTTGATTTTATAGTAAAAGGTTATCATAGACACATCGGCAGTATAGTCAATATCCGAGTTTCCGCCCGAACAGTCATAACATTTTTTCATGGGATTAAATGAACAGCGGGAACGGCACATATGCACCTTATCCTCCCTGACCGCCATCCGCAGTATGGCAAGAAAGGTAAAGTCATATGACAGCGTCAGCCTTGCAAGCAAGCCGTATCTCCTGCCGATCGCCTTGCAAAGCGAACAGTAAACTCCCTTGTAAAGGTCATAGTCCTTGAATTTCATTTCGGGTCTGTATGCCCTGACATACCCAAGCAAAACTCCACTTCCTCAGAATAATATGTGAACAGAAAATTTATTGCCGCAAATCGGACAGGTCACGTCACGCTTGCCCTTCTTTTTGGAAAGCCGCAGGTTTTCGCCGCAATTCGGGCAAACCCTGAACCTGTGCGTCTTACGAAACTTGAATTTTAGTCCCTGCCGCTTGAACCAACGGCGCATTTTTCTGATTTTATCGGTATAATTTGTTCTTGCAAGAAGCCTGTCAAACCACTCGCCCTCACGTCGGCGTTTTTCGATGTTCCTCGACAGCACACGGTACACCGCAAAGCCTAAAACAGCAAGTGCCAGCACATAGAAGGTGTAATAGGCAATTCGGTTACGCATAAAAGAGCCAATTCCGTTAAGCAGGAGATTCAGCAGGATCAGAAAAACGGCGAGCTTATCTACGCCGTACCTGCCGTACATGAAATTATAAAGCTTTTGCATGAATTTGTTCATTCGGTTACATCAGACTTTCTCGTAAAGTTGCACAAAGACTATCCTTGTTTACGCTATTATTATACTTGACAAAAGCGGTCAAGGTGTTACAATTTTATTAACAAATTAAAAAAGAACGGCGGATTTTTCGTTCGCCGCACCTGAAATGGAAGATTAACGCTATGGAAATTATAAAACCAAAATATTTTGACGCTTTTAAATGTGTTGCCGACCGCTGTCCCGACACCTGCTGTGCAGGCTGGGACGTTGAGATCGACGATGAAAGCGCAGAAAAATACAAAAACGAAACAGGCTCACTAAAGCCGTTTTTCGATAAACATTTGACAACGGACGAGGACGGATATATCTTCTCTCTCGTTGACGGTCGCTGTCCCCTGCTTGACGAAAACAGGCTTTGCAGGATTCAGCTTGCAAACGGCGAGGACTACCTGTGCGAAACCTGCCGTCTTTTTCCGAGATACTTTGACGATTACGGCGATATCCGTGAAACAGGGCTCGGTCTCGGCTGTCCCGAAACGGCAAGGATCCTGCTTTCTCCCGAAACCGAGGTGTGTCTCGGCGGCAAGGCGCAGAGCAAGGATAAAATCTACAATATTCTAAGCGACAAGCGTGAGGAATTTTTTTCAATTCTCGAAAACAAACGGTATGATCTTAAACTAAAGCTTTCCTCAGTCCTGTTTTCTGCCGCCGAATTTCAAAGCAGTATCGACCGTGTGGATTGGCTCGGCAAAGACAGCACCGTACCGTTTTCCGATTGCATAAAGGTACTCGAAAAAATGGAATTTATCAGCGAGGAGCGCAGAAGCTTCCTGCTTTCACTCTCCGACGAAAAATCCGATCACCGCAACAGCGAAAAATATTCGGAGGATTTTGTCCGTCTTTTCAAGTATTACCTCATGCGCTATATGATGACGGCGTGTTTCGATCTTGATCTGCTGACAAAGGTTAAATACGGAATTTTCGCCTGCATTATTACAAAGCGAATTTACGACAGCTTTTCCGAGCTAAGCTTTGACGACCGTGTCCGTATTCTTTACAGCTATTCCAAAGAGGTCGAATACTCCCCCGTCAACCTCGATATTCTCGATAACTCTCTCTATGACGGCTTTACCGTTGCCGAGCTGATAAATCTTTTATAAAAAAACTTTTTTCTTTGCAATAATTCGACAGTTTCAAACGTGTTAAAAGTGAAAGGAGGCAATATCATGGTATTTTTCTCTTCGGGAAAGGACGCTTTCCCTTATGCTTTTTCTCGGTTTACGGACACGGTTTTCCGTGTTGCGGTACATAACACGCAGAGACAGACAGACGCCGAGGACGTCACTCAGGAGGTATTTTTAAAGCTTCTTGAGAGCGACAAGGTGTTCCGAGGCGAAGATCATCTCAAGGCGTGGCTTATCCGTGTGACAATCAATCAATGCAGGGATGAGCTGAGAAAGAGCAACGGTATTGTGTTATGCGAAGCCCCCGTTGACAGCAACACGGCTCAAAAAGAGGACTCCGTGCTTGAAGCGGTTAAGTCTCTTCCGGAAAATTACCGTAATACGATCTATCTTCACTATTACGAGGGATATTCCGCCAAGGAAATCGGAAAAATCCTTGACGCAAAGCCTAATACCGTCCTTTCATGGCTCAGCCGAGGCAGAGCAATTCTCAAGGAAGAAATGATAGGAGGTTTTGACGATGAATAAAAACGATTATATCAACGAGGTTGAAAAGCTTCACGCACCCGACGGGCTGAGAGACAGAATATCACAATCAGCCTTTGATAAACCCAAAAAATCTGTAAACAGGAAAAAGAGGATAATATCGGTTATTGCCGCCTGCCTTGCGGTTATTTTGGTTGGAGGCGCAATTCTTTCCATCGGCGATTCGGATTTGAAAATGCTCGGATCAAATATCTCAAATTCTGTTTACGAAAATGGAGAAAAAAGTTACAGTGAAAGTAGCAGTGACGATTCATGCTCCGGTGTTGTGTCTTCCGGCTTAACGACATACAGCGAGGTTTCCTCGGATTCAAGAAAAATAATCAAGCAGGCATCCGTCAACATCGAAACCAAAAACAGCGAGGAGCTTATTAAAAAGATAAACGACAATGTCAAATCGGCAAACGGCTACGTTTCCTCGCTCGAGGAAAACAATTATAACGAATACAAGCGCATTTCAACTACCGTAAATGTTCCGCCCGAAAAGCTTGACGAATTTCTCGAATTTCTCTCGGAAAACGGAACAATAACCGAAAAAAGCGTTGTGACTTCGGACATCACGGACTCATACACCGAAACGGCAAGCAAGATAAAAGCTTATGAGACGGAGGAAAAGGCTCTGCTCGGTATTCTCGAAAAGTGCGAAAACGTTCAAGACACCATAACCGTCCAGAACAGACTCTCCGAGGTCAGATCAGAGCTTGAAGCGATGAAATCCAAAAAAAAGCTATATGATTCCCAAATCTCATATTCCGAAATCACGATATCCGTCGTGCAGGTTGAAAGGGAGAGCAGGGTCGTCAAAGGCTTCGGCTCGGAGGTCAGCGAAAAGTTTTCGGAAAGCTTGTATAATCTCGGTCAGTTTTTCAGAAATCTTGCCGTCTTTCTCCTCGGCGCAAGTCCGTATATTCTCGTTTTGACATCCGTTATTGTTCTTGCGGTTATCGTCATAAAGAGGAAGAAAAAATCAAAATAAACAAAGATGAGACTGTCAAACGGCGGTCTCATTTTTCTAAATCTTACTACATTTTTCAAACGGTGTAAAAATATACACGTTTCAACATTTTTCAGCGTATATTATTGTTAAAATTCAATATTATTCATTATACATCAATTTTTATTCTTGAAATATACATTAAATTGTGTTATATTGTTATCTATAAAAAATTGCCGCAATACTGCTGTTGCGGCGGATAGGAGTTCGCTATGGAAATCAAACGTTCAGAAAACTTAATGCCGGTACATTCCGACATCAGAGGTCCGCTTTATCTTGAAAGCCAGAGAATGAACAAAGAAGGCATCAAGGTGCTTCGTCTCAACACCGGTAACCCTGCTACCTTCGGCTTCGGAATGCCTGACAGTGTAAGAAATGCGCTCCTCAACAATGCCGACAGAGCTGTTGCGTACTGCGATCTTAAAGGTATGCCCGATGCTCGTGAGGCTATTTGCAATTATCACAAGGGCAAGGGTGTTCAGGGAATCACCCCCGACGATATATATATCGGAAACGGTGTCAGCGAGCTTGTTCTTATGGCTCTCCTCCCCCTGCTTAATAAGGGTGACGAGGTGCTTATGCCCTCTCCGAGCTACTCGCTCTGGTCAAACTCGACTTACATCGCAGGCGGTCAGCCCGTTTTCTACAGATGTAACGAGGAAAACAACTGGTATCCCGATATCGACGATATGAGAAGCAAGGTAACCTCGAAGACCAAGGCTATCGTTATCATCAACCCGAACAACCCGACCGGTGCAGTTTATCCGAAAGAGGTTCTTGAGGATATCATTCAGGTTGCCCGTGAAAACGATCTCCTTATCTTCTCCGACGAGATCTATGACAGACTTGTTATGGACGGAGTTGAGCATTATTCTACCGCCGCTCTCGCTCCCGACAGAATGGTTATCACTATGAACGGTCTTTCCAAGTCCCACATCGTCTGCGGCTTCAGATGCGGCTGGATGTGCATCAGCGGCTACAAGGGCAAGGCTGACGACTATGTTGAGGGTATCTTCCAGATTGCGGCAATGAGACTTTGTGGCAACGCTCTTACACAGCTTGTTATTCCTGCGGCTCTTGAGGACAGCGCAAGCACACAGGCAATGCTTGTTCCCGGCGGCAGACTCTACGAGCAGAGAGAGGCTGTTATCCGTGAGATTGAAAAGATCGACGGACTTTCGGTTGTCAAGAACCACGGCGCATTCTATGTTTTCCCGAAGCTCGACGTCAAGAAGTTCAACATCACCAACGACAAGAAATTTGCTTTTGACCTCCTTCACGAGAAGCATATATTCATCGTTCCCGGATCGGGCTTTGACTGGAATGAACCCGATCACTTCAGAATTGTTATGCTTCCCGAGCCTGACGAGATTGCACAGGCGATGCGTGACATCGGTGACTTCCTCAACGGCTACTGGCAGAAGAATGACTGATAATCAAATATAATCTCAATCAAGTGTGAGAGACTAACCATAAGTAATCAACCGATCTCTCTACCGTGCGTACCGCTCGGTACACGGCGGTTAAATCATATTGAGTACATAGACTTGTACGCTTCGGATATATCATAATATCCCTTGTGTGCAAGTCTTTTGTTTGTTATTGCATGGTGTAATCAACTTCTTAATGTTTAAAACAGTATAAAACCTTCTGACTTGAATACGAGGATTTTGTTTTATAAGTTTGTCTTTGTCTAACAGTTCCAACTGTTAAACCTTTATCGAACTTTCAACGCTGCGTTATTATTCTTACCGAACACATATGCTAAAAAGAAAAGCCGCACTTATGTGCGACTTTTCTTTTTGGTCCGAGTGTTCATAACGGATTGTTATTTACTTACCATTCTCCGTGACAAAAAATATGTTCAACAGCAAAGGTCATTGCGGTAGTTAAAACATTAGCAGCAATAATAACCGCAATTAAAACCTTTTTATTAGAAGTCTTCTTTCGCAAAAACAGATATACAATAGGAAATTCAACAAACAGTGTTATCAATAAATAGAAAAGCGAAACTGTAAACGTTGGTGTAGCGCTTACTGTATAATTGATTGCATAAAATATACCCTTTTCGGAAGTATAAAAAGAATATACGTTATCAGAGGAAATCCCGAGCCATATATACGGCACCAAAAACGAAGCCAAATTTGCCAACGAAACGACAGGTATTACACGTTTTAGGTCTTTAACTTTTGCCAAATAATTGATTAAAACAATCTCTATTATCAGCGTCAAGATCATTACGATAGGCAACAAATCCAGAGGACGTTTTGAAGAAACCCAATGCCATGATGAATTTGCAGACACCGTTATCGGAAACAAAAAGATAAATAATATCGCAATTAAAACTGAAAAGAATGTTTTATTATTTTTCACTGCATTCACCTCGAAGTTTTTTTTAAAAAAGTTATATAAAGAATATACCTTAATGTCAATTCCTTAAATTGTCTTATGTTATATTGAGCAGGGAATTTGTACGGCAAATTCCGGAATACAGACCGAAAAAGAAAGAGTGTCCATAACTTAAATCCGTTATGAACACTCATACTGGTGCCGGTGACCGGACTTGAACCGGTACGATGTTGCCACCGAGGGATTTTAAGTCCCTTGCGTCTGCCTATTCCGCCACACCGGCATATGTATCGGCGACTGGTATATTATACATAACAGCCGCCGATTTGTCAACCGATTTTTGCCAATCAGCCGTTGATTATTTCGTGAAGCTTCGATCTCATAGCTTCAAGGCGTGCGTGGGCATTATCCTTGCTCTTATCCTGAATTGAATAATAGACCTTGAGCTTAGGCTCTGTTCCCGAAGGTCTGATCGCAAGCCATGAGCCGTCCTCAAACACATACTTGAGCACATTCTCCTTAGGAAGATCCGCAATACCCTTTGAAAAATCGTAAACGGTTTCAATCGAGTCAAAGAACTTGCTTCCGTTCTCTCTGAACTCGGTCATAAGGCTCTGAATCTTCTGCGCTCCCTCAATTCCCTTGAGTACAAAGGTGTCGAGTGAATCGAGATAATAGCCGTATTCGTCATAGATATCGTTGAGGGCGTCGATGAGAGTCTTGCCCTGATTGTAATAGTAAGCCGCCATCTGGCAAACGAGCATTGAGGAAACGACCGCATCCTTATCCCTTGCGTGTGAGCCGACAAGATAGCCGTAGCTCTCCTCATAGCCGATGACAAATTCTCTGTCGCCCGACTTCTCGTATCTGTTGATCTGATCGCCGATATACTTAAAGCCTGTCAGGGTTTCGGCAACCTGAAGTCCAAAGCTTCTTGCAATATTTGCGCCAAGCTCACTTGTAACGATAGTCTTGACGAGGGTTGACTTGCTGTTGAGCGAGTCTTTTTTCATATTAAGGACAAAGTTTACGAGCAAAGCGCCCATCTGATTGCCCGTAATAAGTACATATTTACCGTCGTGCTTTACGCCTGCTCCGATACGGTCACAGTCGGGATCGGTGCCGAAAACAAGGTCTGCGTCCTCTTTCTCCGCCTGCTTGAGAGCGAGTGTGAGGGCGTCCTTTTCCTCCGGATTCGGAGAACGGACGGTCGAGAAATTTCCGTCGGGAAGCTCCTGCTCCTTAACTACCGAAATGTTCATACCCTCAAGGATTTTTCTGACAGGGATATTACCCGTACCGTGGAGCGGAGTGTAAACGATCTTGATATCCGACGGCTCCTCATAAAGCGACTGCTTTTTAACCTCGGCAAGAAAAGCGTCGAGAACATCACTTCCGATAGGCTGATAAAGTCCCTTTGCCGACGCTTCTTCAAGAGCCATATGCGGCACAGCCTTGAGATCAGTTATTGCATTGACATATCCGATAACCTTGTTTGCGGCATCGGGGCAAAGCTGACAGCCTGTTTCGTCATAGATCTTGTATCCGTTATACTCCTTGGGATTGTGGCTGGCGGTAACAACCGCACCTGCCGTACAGCCGAGATATCTGACCGTAAAAGAAAGCACAGGAGTAGGCATAAGGGTGTCATAAAGGTAAACCTTGATGCCGTTGGCACAGAGAACCTCCGCCGCATAAACGGCAAAATCCCTCGAATTGTTTCTTGAATCATGTGCGATAGCCACGCTCAGCTCACCGTCAAACTCCGCTTTGAGATAATCGGCAAGTCCCTGAGTTGCCTTGCTGACGGTGTATTTGTTCATTCTGTTGGCACCTGCGCCCATAATTCCTCTGAGGCCGCCTGTTCCAAATTCAAGATCCTTGTAAAATCTGTCCTCTATCTCTTTTTCATCTGTGATCGCCGCAAGCTCTGCCCTTGTAGCTTCGTCAAAGGTGAGCCACTGTTGATATTTTTCTTTGTAATCCATAAACGATGCTCCTTTTAAGAGAAATTTTATCTCCCCTATTTTTCCGAATAAATCATACCACAAAAGTCCCTTTTAGTCAACGGCAAAGCAAACATATTATATTTTATGCGGTCTCAAAATAAAATATTTGCTATATAAACATAAAAGGGACTGTCTTGTGACAGCCCCACAGCTTGCTGACAAAGTCATTGTGAAAATTTTTACTTGTTAAATTTCACAAACAATATATTATAAACGATAAAAAACTGCCTTGATATCACGCTTCATCAAGGCAGTTTCACATTAAATTTGGTTATTTTGACGAACCCGATTTTAAAATATGGGTTTGTCATTACTCTGAGGGACTGTCTTGTGACAGCCCCAAATATATTAGTATAAAAAGCTCCAGAAATCCGCAAATCCCTTTTTGCCGAAGATGATCGTCATAAGCTTGGCGGTTGCTCCGACAGCGGCGGTAAGAATTTCCGTTGTCTTGTCAGGCTCCGAAGCCGGCTTATAATCGCCGCGCTGAAGCCCGCTGTAATCAAGCTGTTCCTTGACCTCATCGGTTGCAAGATCGTACTTTGCAACAAGCTCTGCCATAAGCACACGAAGCTCCTCCGTTACCTCGGCATCGTATTCGGTGTCAATGACAGTGGTCGCAAGCATTTCATTAGCCTTTGCAACCGCTTTCTTCAAAGCTGCGTCGTCCTCTGCCGTAAGGACATCAAGCGAAAATACTTTTTCTGCGTCCTCAAGATAACGTTTTACCTTTTTGGTGTCTCTGACTGCGTTAAACTGCGGATATGTATCCGTGCAGTCGTCAACGCTCTTTACCTTGTTCATTGCGATATCATATGCAAGGCTCAGAGCAACATTGTTGTTTGTAAGCTCATGGTACTGCTTGTTGAAATACCATGTTGTCTTTTCAAAATAAGCGGTAGATGTGTCGATCGAGCCGTCGGGTGAAACGTGGTGAGACGGATCTGCGATATATTCCTCGCTGAAAGATGTGCCTGCCGGAACATAGGTTGTGCCGGGAGCGGTTGAGGAAATCTCGATGACCTCATCGGAGTTTGTGGAGTCCTGAGTTTCAAAGAACTTGAAGAATCCGAAATCTCCGCTTCCGTCGCCGAAGCCGAGGTTATAACCGGCGATGAAGTAGAACTCTACGCCGTATTTATCCTGCTGATACTCAAGTCTTTCTTTAAGCTCACGCTGTGCCTTTGCATAGCTGTCCGTCTGAGCTTTTGTTCCTGCAAGAGCCTCGTCGGAAAGATATTTGTCGGCAAACTCATCGTATCTGTCGGGAGGACAGAGAGAAATGAGCGAAGTGTTCGGAATTATAAGCGTCTTAACAAAAGCAGAAACAATATCGTAAAGGAGATTGTCCACTTCCTGCTTGGGAAGAATCCTTGCGGCGATGTTGATAAGCGAGCCTGTCAGAGCGTCAACGCCGATCTGCTGAATAGCCTCGGTGTATACCATATCGGGAGCGTTCTCATCGAAATCGGCAAGCATAAGATCACCGAAAACATCGCTTCCCTGCCATGCTCCGACAACGCTGATAACCTTTTCAATCCTGTTTGAATCGGGATAAAGATTGAGATAGTTGTTTACAACGCTTGCGCCCATGCTCATGGGAACAAGAATAACCTTGTCCGAGCCGGTCTGAGGAACAACAACGTCCTCTATGTAATCATTGAGACCTTCGGTGTTTTCAAAGGTGTTGGAGAAAATCGAATAATTGTAGCAATAAACATTGTCCTCGCCAATCTCATCAACAAGAGCCTGACACGGTATACGGCGGTCAAAAATTCCTCTTGTCTCCTCGGTATAGCCTGAAATCGGGCAGGGATAGTTGGGTGTTTCAACGTTATTTACAAAGCTGCCGTCCTCGTTCCTGAGGTGGTCGACAAAGAGAACCTCAAGTGCACCGATAATTGCGCTCTCGGAAACAACGTCTCTCTGAACGGCGATGGTTGTTATAAGACCTGCAACAAGACGAATCATCTTGATCCAGTCGGTAATGGAGAAGCTGCCGAAATCGGTATTGATATGGAGCATATTCCAGCTTGCAACTACATTGCCTTCGTCATCATACTTGTAGGTCTGCGACTGACCGATACCGGGAATAAAGATAACCGGTGTAACATCGTCCTTCGCATTTGCCGAAATTGCAACGGCTGAAATTGAGAAAACCATAACAACGCAGAGAATTACGGAAATGATCTTCTTGGAAATTTTCATAAAATAACCTCCGTATAAATTATTACAGAATTATAATACCAAATAATTTGCACAAAATCAATATACAAATAAAATTTTATGTATTCAGAATATCCAAAAGCTCTGTTACTTCTCCTATTTCAAAAGTTGCGGGACTTTTAACCGCCTGCTTTTTTCTGTTCACCCAACAGCAGTCTAGTCCGCTGTTGACCGCTCCGGCAATATCCGAGGAAAGCGAATCGCCTATCACAAGTATTTTGCTTTTATCTTTTTCTTCAATATGAGCCAGAACATAGTCAAAATATTCCTTTTGCGGCTTGTTGTAGCCGATATCCTCCGAGATGAAAACGTCTTTTATATATTCCGTTATCGGAGAATTTGAGAGCCTGCCCGTCTGAACATATTTCGTTCCGTTTGTTACGAGGTACAGGCTGTATTTTTCGCTGAGTATCCGGCAGGTATCAAGCGCACCGTCAAGCATAAAGCCTGCCTGTGAAAGAAGCTTCATATAGACTTTGTTTACTTCAACAGGATCGGCTTTTGCCCCTACCCTGCCGAAAAAATCGGCAAACCGTTCAACAAGGAGCTTAGGTCTTGTTATCTCGCCTTTTTCGAGCATAAGCCACTTTTCGGCATTGATTGCGGAGTAAAGCTCATAGTTATCTTTAGTTGCAGGAATACCGTAAACCTCCATAAGCTTGCAGGCGGCATATTCCTCCGATTTCAAAAAATCAAATAGCGTTTCGTCAAGATCAAAAAGTAATGTTGTGTACTTCAAGGCTTTTTCCTTTCATTAAATCAGCGTCAAAGCTGTCATTTGTATTATTTTATCATACAGGCTTTTTAAAATCAATTATAAAAAACACGTCAAACACATTACATTTTGTCCAATCTATACATTGAAAAAAGAAAGCTCAAAGTATATAATTTATCTCAGGAGGTAACCAATTATGCAAATTGATATGAACGGAATTACATCGCCTGAGCTTCTGCAAAAAGAGGTTGAGAAAATGAACTCATTCGGTGTCAGGCTCACCGGCACAAAGGCTCAAAGAAATTTTATCAAATATCTCAAGGATCAAATTCACTCAATGGGCATAGAAACCTTTTCCGATCCCAGCCGCTTTATGCGTTGGGAGGAAACAAACAAAAGGCTTGTGATAAAAGACCTTGACGGCGAAACAGAGATACCTGTTTCGTCGGCATTTCCCTATTCCGGCAGAACTCCTGCCGAGGGCGTTACAGCGGAGCTTACTCTCGTAAAAGAGAAGCACGTCGGATACCTTAACACTTCGGGCAAGATCGCCGTTGTTGAGGTTGATGAGCTTGATTTTCTGCCGAGCGAAATTGCATTTAACGAACGTGATAGAAGCATACCGGAGGGTTTACATCTGCCGAGCCACTATAACGGACCCGTTGCAACAGCTTTTGTAAACTTCCCGTTTCTTAAAATGGCGAAGCTTGCGGGAGCTAAAGCGGTTATATGTATCTGGAAGGGCATAAACGATGACTGCATCGAAGGACAGTATCTGCCCTTTATCCTTGACTATCAGGGTATTCCTGCCGTATGGGTAAACTCAAAGAACGGACAAAAGGTTATCGAGGCGGCGGAAAAAGGCTCCTATGCAACCCTCACCCTTGAAGGAATTATTGACGAGTATGCAAAGACGGAATCGTTCTGGTGCGTGCTTGACGGTGAGGAAGAGGGCGAAAGCGTTATCATAAACACCCACACCGACGGGACAAACTGTATTGAGGAAAACGGTTCGATCGCAATGCTTGCGATGATAAGATATCTCAAGGATAAGCCGCTTAAAAGATCGCACATCTTTGTGTTCGCAACAGGTCACTTCAGACTTCCCTGCTTCAAAAACCTTGACGGCGGCGGAGTTCAGGCAACCTCAAAATGGCTTTCGGCGCACCGAAGTCATTGGGACGGCAAGGAAGGTCACCTCAAGGCGGTTGCAGGACTTTCCGTTGAGCATCTCGGCTGTAAAATGTGGAAAACCGAGGACGGCGAATACAAGCAGGTCGGAGAGGTGGAAACAGAAATCGTTTACACGGGAAACAAGATGATGGACGATATCTATTTCAAATCGCTCGAAGACAGAACCAAGGTACGCACCCTCACGCTCAGAGGTCACAATCTCCTCCATTTCGGAGAAGGACAGCCGCTTTTCAACTGCGGAATACCCGAAATTGCCCTTGTCACAGCTCCCGACTGTCTGTGCGTTATCAGCGATAATCACGAGATGGACAAATT
>JAEDFL010000031.1 GCA_016292785.1 Clostridiaceae bacterium
AGCGTCCTGCCGGGGCGCAGATATTCGGCGACGATCCCGAAATAATGGCAAAAGCTGCGCTCAAGGCGATGGAGTTTTCTCCCGACTTTATAGATATCAATATGGGCTGTCCTGCGCCTAAAATTGCAGGAAACGGCGGCGGCTCGGCTCTTTTAAAAAACCCTGAGCTGATTGGCAGAATCGTTAAAAGCGTGGTTGAGGTCTCCCCTGTTCCCGTCACGGCGAAGATCCGCATCGGCTGGGACTCGGAGCATATCAACGCCGTTGAGGTCGCCAAACAGATAGAAGCGGCAGGAGCCTCGGCAATAACCGTTCACGGACGTACAAAGGCGCAGATGTATGCTCCACCCGTTTTTCTTGACGAGATCGCAAAGGTCAAAAAAAGCGTTTCCATACCCGTTATCGGAAACGGCGATATAGTTGACGGAAAGAGCGCAAAAAAGATGCTTGACGAAACAGGCTGTGATTTTTTGATGGTCGGCAGAGGAGCTTTGGGAAATCCGTGGATATTCCGCTGTATAAATGCATATCTTAACAACGAAACCGAATATACCGAGCCGACGCTCGAGGAAAAAATGGAGGTTATGCTCGCCCATATCGGCACTCTGTGCGAATACAAGGGAACAAGGGTAGGCATGAGAGAGGCACGCAAGCACGCCGCCTGGTACATCAAGGGCATCAGAGGCGCAGCCTCCTTCAGGCAGGAAATCGGCAATCTTTCGAGCATGGATGAGCTGAGTGCGCTTGCAGAGAGAGTCATCGACTCACAGCGATAAAAAATATTCATTATTCATTGAATATTCATCGTTTTTAACGTCAAAATAATTGAGTCAAAAAAATGAGTTTTCCACAGGTAAAGCTCAATACCTTTACAAGTTTTCCACATCTTGGCTCCAAAACCCTTGAAAGTGCGTTGAGTTTTCCACACTTTCCACCGAGTTTTCCACAACGTCAAGTGTTTTTGCTTTACGACAAGTAAAACTACTTTACAAACCGTATATTGTTCATTTTGTTTATCAATATTCATTTTTCGGCTTTACGGTCACCGAAAAATAATCAAAAAAACAGTTCTTTTTAACAAAATTATACGAAAAGTCTATTGACAAAAATCAAAAATAACACTAATATCTTTTAGTAAGTATTAAATATAAATGGAGGAATCACTTTCATGTCATCATCAGTATTTGAAAGGCTGCAAAAAATCCTTGCCGAACAGTTTGAAATTGACGAGGACGACATTACCCTCAACAGCGATATCGTCGATGATCTCGGCGCTGACAGTCTTGACTTGGTAGATCTTGTTATGAGCATTGAGGATGAATTCGAGATCGAGGTTCCCGACGAGGCGATCGAGGAAATCAAAACGGTTGACGATGCCGTTAAATACATTGAGGATCACGAATAATAATAAAGGCGGTAATAAAATTGGCACAGCAAAAAAAGATGGTTGAAGAAATCACGTCAATGGACGAGGATTTCGCAAAATGGTATACCGACGTTGTAAAGAAGGCTGAGCTTTGTGAATACACAAGCGTCAAGGGCTGTATGGTTATCAGACCTTACGGCTACGCTATCTGGGAAAACATTCAGCGTCTTATGGACGGTATGTTCAAGGCAACGGGACACGAGAATGTATGTATGCCTATGTTCATTCCCGAAAGCCTGCTTGACAAGGAGAAGGATCACGTTGAGGGCTTCGCTCCCGAGGTTGCATGGGTAACCCACGGCGGCAACGAAAAGCTTGACGAAAGGCTCTGCGTCAGACCTACTTCGGAAACCCTTTTCTGTGAGCACTATGCAAACATAGTTCACTCATACAGGGATCTTCCCAAGCTCTACAACCAGTGGGTAAGCGTTGTCCGCTGGGAAAAGACCACACGTCCGTTTCTCCGAACAAGAGAGTTCCTTTGGCAGGAGGGTCACACGATCCACGCAACTGCCGAGGAGGCCCAGGAAGAGACTATCCGCATGCTCAACGTTTACGCCGAGTTCTGCGAGAAATATCTTGCTATGCCCGTTGTAAAGGGCGTTAAGACTGCCAAGGAGCGATTTGCCGGAGCCGAGGATACATACACCATTGAGGCTCTTATGCACGACGGCAAGGCTCTCCAGAGCGGCACATCGCATTATTTCGGAGACGGCTTTGCAAAAGCCTTTGACATTCAGTTTACCGGCAAGGACAACAAGCTTCATCACCCGTTCCAGACCTCGTGGGGCACGACAACACGTCTTATCGGCGCTATCATAATGACTCACGGCGATGACAACGGACTTGTTCTTCCCCCTGCCGTTGCTCCCATTCAGCTTGTTATCGTACCTATCGCTTCTCACAAGGAGGGCGTACTCGATAAGGCAAACGAGCTTAAAGAGAAGCTTTCCAAGGTTTGCAGAGTTAAGCTTGACGATACCGACAACAGCGCAGGCTGGAAGTTCGCCGAATACGAGATGAAGGGTGTTCCCCTCCGTCTTGAGATCGGTCCCAAGGACATCGAAAACAACCGCTGCGTAGTCGTCCGTCGAGACAGCAGTGAAAAGATATTTGTTTCGCTTGACGAGCTTGAACAGAGAGTTCCCGAGCTTCTTCAGGAGGTTCACGACGGTCTTTATCAAAAGGCTCTTGACCGCAGAGCGGCAATGACCTTCACGGCAAAGGATTTTGCCGAGCTTAAAGACATCGCCGACAACAAGCCCGGATTTATCAAGGCTATGTGGTGCGGCGAGCGTGAGTGCGAGGATAAGCTCAAGGACGAGCTTGGCATCACTTCACGCTGTATCCCGTTCGAGCAGGAGCAGCTCTCAGACACCTGCGTATGCTGCGGCAAGCCCGCAAAGCATATGCTCTACTGGGGCAAAGCTTATTGATCTGAATCAATAATAAAATGGCTTACATCGGAAATCAAAACCGATATAAGCCATTTTTCTTTTATTAGTACATTTATGAATTTCTTTCAGCAATCTTTTTGAGGTTTTCCCAGCTTATCCTTGCCGACTCAAAAACGTCAAGAGGAGTTGAATCCTGCTCAATGATTATGTACTCTATACCCGTATCACGGCATGCACGGTAGCAATCGTCCAGATCGAGGTTGCCTGTGCCGATCTCAGCGAAATCACGGACGTAGTCGCCCTCGCCGTCAACTACAATACGGTAATCCTTGAAGTGGCAAACGCTTATTCTCTTTCCGAGCTTACGGATATACGAAGCAGGGTTAACGCCGCCCGTCTGCGCCCAATGGGTATCAAAGATAAAGCTGATAAGCTCAGGCTCAAGCTCCGTAAGCATTTCATAGCCGGTTTTGCCGTTCGGATATCTCATAAACTCAAAATGGTGGTTGTGATAGGCAAAGTTCATACCTGCGGCTTTGAGCTTTGCAACAACAGGAGCAAGTGCTTCGGCGAATTTCTTCACTCCGTCCTCTCCCCTGTACTCCTCGCCGATACTGCCTATGCCGACCGTCTTACAGCCGAGAGCCTTGTGCTCGTCAATTACTGCGTCGGTGTCGTTGACAATTCTGTCAAAGGAAAGGTGGGTAACGCAGACCTCCATATTATGCTTTTTACAGAGCTTTGCAACCTCATAGTTGCTCAGGTGACCTATTCCCGATACCTGAACCGTATCGACGCCCATTTCCTCAAGTCTTGCAAGCACGCTGTCAAGGTCATCAAGAGTTTTGATTACCGAATGGAAATTGTAGAGAGTAAATCCAAGCTTCATAATGAATAACAATCCTTTCTAAATTACATTTCAAATTTATTCTCGCCGTATATAACGGTCAGTTTGATTGGTTTATCGGCTTTAAGCGTTATTTTCGGCTTTTCGTCCGGGCCGTTTCTCGCTTCGCAAATCAGGTCGGCATACATATCCCTGCCTATCGGGAGCTTCTTTATGCCGTGTCGTTCAAGATTTCTGACATACCAGACTATCTCGTCTTTCTCGGCGTGAACCCGAATACCGAGTATGTACTCAATAAATACACTGATTGGAACAATCCCCGACCAGCCTACGAAATCACCCTTTGCCGGATTTCCCGGATTGGCGGTTTCGGGCGCATAGTTTTCAAAGAACGTACCTGTTTTGCAGTATACCTCAAGCATATTTTCATAGTGATTTCGGGCGATATCATAGGCAAGCTGTTCTTCTCCGCATTCGGTAAGACCTCTGATTATCATATAATTTGTCGGAGGCCATACTCCGCCGTTCCAGTAACCGCCGCTTTCCTCATACTCTGGGTGATCCGCAGAAAGCGAGGGAACACGGTGAGGACGATTGAATTCCTTTTCATTTTTAAGATGGGCAATGAAATCCGCCTTTCTTTCATCGGGGACACCACCCGCAAGCAAGCCCCAGTAGGCGGCAACGCACTTGACCTTGAGAAGCTCGCCGTTCGACCTGAGATCATAATAAAAATTGTCCTCATCCGACCACATTTTTTCATTTATGAATTTTGTCAGAAATTCAGCTTCCTTTTTAAGCTCGTCAACGCCGTCGCAGGTGTCCAGCTCCTCAGCCATTTTCAGAAGCTCCTTACAGCTCAGAAGTGCCTGAAAATTTGCGTCGATCCACGACATATAGCTGTGGTGGAAGGAGCGCACCTGCCAGTCCTCAACTCCGGGAACAGCGTCAAGGTCAAATCTCGGCAGATTGTCCATTCCGCACGCCCAGCCTGTTGCCCAATACGAGCCGTCCTGCAGGCGGCGGTAATTTCTCATCCACCTGCGGTAGCAAAGAAGAGGATAATATACATCTCTCAGGCGAGCCTTGTCGCCGTAGTTCTGATAATACTGCCACTCGCACCATGCGACTATTTCCGGTCCCGTGCTGACAGGATCAAACCTGTGAAATTTGGACTCTCCGTTGCTCTCATGATATTGCCTGCCGATAAATCCGTCCGGTTGCTGATTGCAGTAGAAATTATCAAGTGTACCCTGAAACTTGAAAACGCTGTCGCCGTATTTGCCGAACATAAGCATAAAGCAGCTGTCCCAAAGGAAACTATCGCCGTTGAAAGCCGTGTCGATATAGGGTGAGACAAAACCGTTTTCCTCTGTCGGCTTAAAAATATTGGAAAAAGCAATTTCCCAAGCCTTGTAGTATGCCTCGACCGACTCATTGTGTCCGTCCCAGACAGGCTCGGGCAGTCGGCTTTTATTGATTTCAAAATCGGGCAGCTCGGAGGTGTCAGGTTTCCTGCCGATAAAAGGATTACGGTTTTTAACATCTTCAAATTCAAGATAAGTGTCAAGATATTCAGGCATTCAAATCGTCCTTTCCGTCTTATTCTTCTATCATTCCCTGAAGCTCGTCCCACAGGGAATACTTTTCCATAAGCTCATCATTTTTAGAATTGAGCAAATCGGTAAATTCAATGAGCTTTTCGTAGTCCGACTGAACCTCCGTTGAGTTCAGCTTTTCCTGAATGTTTTCAATCTCTTTTTCAAGCTCGGCAATCTCATTTTCCGTCCTTGAAAGCTGAGTTTTCAGCTTTCTCTGCTGAGAAGCCTGCTCCTTTTTCAGCTTATAATCATTGACCTTTTCGGGCTTTGCCGCTTTAACCTGCGTTTCGGCAGGCTGACGGGAGGCTCGTTTTTCGATATAATAATCGTAGTCGCCGAGATATTCGGTAAATCCGTTTTCGCTA
Organism: Clostridiaceae bacterium; assembly: GCA_016292785.1. GTDB lineage: Bacteria > Bacillota > Clostridia > Oscillospirales > Acutalibacteraceae > CAG-488. The sequence goes on from JAEDFL010000031.1 coordinate 5,637, forward strand.
AGCTCAAGTATGCGTGTGCTGAGTTTATTTATAAAATATCGGTCATGGGAAACGATCAGCATTGTTCCACCATAGTCAAGCAAGGTATTCTCAAGCTCCTCACGGGAGAAAGCGTCAAGGTGGTTAGTCGGCTCGTCAAGAAGCAGAAGATTGTAGCCGCCGAGCATCAGGCTCAACAGAGCTATTCTTGCCCTCTCTCCTCCGCTAAGCTCGGAGATCTTCTTGAAAACATCGTCCCCTTTGAAAAGGAAGGCCGCTAATGCGCTTCTCACCTGAGTCTGAGTCATTTTAGGATACCTTGACCATATCTCCTCGATCGCTGTTTTATTCAGATCAAGTCCTGCCTGAACCTGATCGAAATATCCCTTAAAGAGATTTTCGCCGAACATAAACGTTCCGTCGTCGGGAGCGTACTGTCCCATCAGAGTTTTAAGGAAGGTCGTCTTTCCGCAGCCGTTATCGCCGAGGATAAACACCCTCTCGCCCCTTGTGATATGGAGCGAAGCATTTTTAAAAATCAGCTTATTTCCGAAGCTCTTGGAAAGTCCGTCGGCAATAATCACATCGTTGCCGCTGACGCATTTCGGCTCAAAGTGAAAACGTATGCGTTCCACCTTGCTGTCGGGAACAACAAGCTGCTCCTTGATGCGCTCGATCTGCTTGAGCTTGCTTTCGGCGGTCTTGATGTTCTTCTCTCTGTTCCACTGTCTCTGCTGAGCCACAACACCCTCAAGCCGCTGAATTTCCCTCATATCGGCTTCGTACTTATCCTCGATCGCCTGCTGTTCGGCTTTCTTTTTGACAAGGAACTCCGAATAATTTCCCTTGAAGCATCGCACCTTGCGGTTTTCAAGCTCAACGGTTTTGTCCGTGATCCTGTCGAGGAAATAGCGGTCGTGGGATATAACAAAAATCGCACCGTTATAGTTTTTCAGAAAGCCCTCGAGCCATTCTACCGACTTTATGTCAAGGTGGTTTGTCGGCTCGTCCAAAAGCAGAAGATTGCTCTTTGAAAGCAGAAGCTTTGCCAGAGCTACCTTTGAACGCTGACCGCCCGAAAGCTTATCGGTCGTCAGACCGAAGTCCTCCTCGGTGAAGCCGAGACCGAGCAGAGCGCTCCTCGTTCGGCTCCGGAAGGTCAGTCCGCCGTCGTTGTTGAACTTGGTTGTCAACTCGTCCTGAAGTCGGAGATCCTCCTCCATATTGCCGAGGCCGTGTTCAAGACGGTAATTGACCTGATTTATTTCGATCTCTAAATCCATCAGCTCGTCAAAGACGCTTATCAGCTCGTCATAAAGCGTTCTGCCCTTTTTAGAGCAGGTGTGCTGTTCCATATAGCCGACCCGTGCGTCTTTTCCGATAATGACAGCGCCCTCCGTCGGCTCAAGCTCACCTCTGATGAGCTTGAAGATCGTGGTCTTTCCCACGCCGTTTGAGCCGATAAAGCCGACCTTTTCCTTATCGTTTATATCAAAATTTACATTTCTGAAAAGCTCACGTTCCCCGAACGAGAACGCAAGGTTTTGAAAACTCAATACTGTCATAATTCACTCCGTAATTTGATAATGACATTTTACAACATCGGAATAAATAAAACAAGAGCTTGGGAAGATATTTCTCGCCTATTACGAAAAATTGAGCTGTATGAGTAATGAAAAACGTCCGATAATTTATAGAGCAAGAAAGACTTGTATCGGTACAAAAACCAATACAAGTCTTTTGATTTAGTAATTGTTTCTTTTGTTCTTCGCTTAATGCGGAAGCCAAATTTTTAAACCAATCTGAATGTCTTGACCTCATGCGGCTTCATCTTGAAGGTGAACTCGCCGTTCTCGCAGTCGATCTCCTGCTCGTCGCACTCCATCAGGTTACACTCGATAACCTTGGAGTATTCAAGTTCAAAGGAAGCCTTGACCGTGCAGTGACGTGTCTCGGACTCGTACATTCTGACGATGTAGCCTCTGCCGTCCTGAGCAGGCTTAACAGCGTCGAGAATAACGCTTTCGCCGTCAAGCTTTGCATAGGTGTGACCGACGTCGTTTCCGCCTGTGCCGCCGATGAACTCGCCCTCAAGTCTTACGTTCTCCTCAAAGCCGAGCCTTACGGTATCTGCGTCACGCCATGTGCCCGCGTGGGGATAGAACGAATATCTGAAATGATGCATTCCGAGATCACCCATAGGATCGGGACAGATAGGTCCTCTGAGCAGAGTGATCTTCATCATATTGTCGTGAACATTGTAGCCGTACTTGCAGTCGTTGATAATACTTGCGCCGTAGCCGCCCTCGGAAAGGTCAGCCCACTTGTGGGCGCAGAACTCAAACTTCGCCTGGTCGTAGCAGGTGTTGTAATGAGTCGGATATTCAGCCGCACCGTGAGCGATTTCACAGCTTGCATTTCGGTTTCTGATATCAACGGGGAACTCTGCTTTAAGCACCTTTTCCCTCTCATGCCAATCGACCGTTGTGTCAAAATCGAGAGTCGGCTTATCCTTTTCAAGGATAATATCCTGAGTAATTGTTGACTCATGGAACTTTCTGACAACTCTGACAGCACCCCTGAGCGGTGAAGCCTCGACAACCTCTATGCTCTCGGCGTCACGAAGCTCCCAGAACTTCATCTGATAGTCAAACTCCATATTCCATGCGCTCTCGTGAATCGGCTTGTCATGAGAAATTGTCATAAGGTTGCCCTTACCGGTCAATATCTGTCTGCCCGTTGTCTTGTCGGTAACCTCATCAATAAGACCGTTATCGTCAAGTACGACCTTGAGATATTTATTTTCAATGGTATTCTTTGTAACCTTAACGTTTTCAACCTCCGCCGTTTCATCGCAGAGGGTGAAAACACCGTAGCCGAACGCAGGTACAGGATCGGCAAGGAACTCAATGTAATACTTGCCGTTTTCCTCATAGACCTTGCTTGTGAGGAGCTTACCGTCGGAATTTTTAATTCCCTTTGCCATATACGGAATTTCAGCCTTTACAATACCCTTTGTCTGCCATGTGAGCATATTCCATACAAGCACTGAATCGTCCTTTACGCTGACCTTGTTGAGTATGCCGTCCTTGCCCATTCTGACAAGCTCTCCGCCGAGCTGACGAAGCTGAGCGTATTCCTCACGGGTATTCTCCATAGCCTCATGAATCGAGGTTCCGGGAAGAATATCGTGGAACTGGTTGATAAGAAGTATCTTCCATGCCTCCTCCATTTTCTCGGCAGGATATTCTTTGCCGCCGAATACGTTGAGGATCTCGGCATTTCTCATCATAAATTCGCCGCGTCTGTTGTTCTCCTTGATGAATGCCTGACTGGTGAACGTACCTCTGTGGTTTTCATAGTAAAGCTCGCCGTCATATACGGGAAGCTTATCAAAGTCGCCGTCAATCGCCTTAAAGAAATCCGCAACCTTGCCGTTCGTCGTCTTGGGCATACCGGGAAGCTTTTCAATTCGTTTGCCGGTTTCAACCTGCTTGTAGGTGCATCCGCCGCCGCCGTCTCCGTAGCCGAACATACCGCAGGAAACGTCAACAATGCTGTTTTGACGGTTATTCTTTCTCAAAGATGTGACGTATTCCGCATTATATTCGCTCTGATACGGCTGTTTGCAGAGATAGGCGAGTATCTCGTCACCGCTGTGTGATCTCCAGCGGAAAACGCTGTGAGGAAATTCGTTGGTATCGTTATAGAAAAGCTTTGAAGTCATAAAATACTTCATACCCGAACGCTTGATAATCTGAGGCAAAGCCCATGTGAAGCCGAAGCAGTCGGGAAGCCAATAAATATCGGAAGAAACGCCGAATTCTTTCATAAAGAATTCACGGCCGTAAAGAAGCTGGCGGACGAGAGCCTCGCCGCTCGCAATATTCGTATCGGCCTCAACCCATGCGTTGCCGACAATTTCCCACTGACCGTTCTTGACCTTCTCCTTTACTCGCTCAAAGATGTCGGGATAGTGCTTCTTCATAAAATCATAAAGCACTGCCTGGCTCTGAGTGAACTTGAAATCAGGGTAATTATCCATAAGAGCAAGGTTGTTTGCAAAGGTTCTCGCCGTCTTTCTTGTGATCTCCCTGACAGTCCAAAGCCATGCAACGTCAAGGTGGCTGTGACCTGCCATAATGACCTCGCCCGGTGTAGAATACTCGATTTTCTCAATCTCGCCCCAGAGCACGTTGACCGCTTTCGGAACAGAGGCGATGAAAGCCTCGCCGCCGAAGTCAAAGTCAAGCTGATGAACGGAATCGTCCATAGCGTTGAAAAGGCGTGACTTAACATACTGATCCTCGCAGTTTTCATATGCGTCCCACGCCGTAGAAATGTCGAACCAGTAGCTCTCGGTGAGCTTGTCAACAGCGATAAGCTCCGCCTTCTTCATACGGTATTCCATATACTTTTCGCCTGCCATAGCGTTGTTACAGAAGCCGGCGCAGTCAACCGTACCCTCGATCTGAATATTCAGCTTTTCGCCCGTCTTTACTCCGTCCTTGAAAAGAATCTCGGTACGGTGTACCCAACCGGAGTTTTCTCTTGAGCTTACGGCTCCGACGATCTCTCCGTTGATTCTGACAAGAGCCTCGCCGCCGAAATCTATTGAAAGATATACCTTTTTGCCCTCAAAGTTTGACGGCACGGTAATTTCAGCCTCAAAATAGCGTGTCTCGTCATATCCTACGTTCCACCTGTCGCCGAGTCCGAGCGTTACGGGCGGCTTGTCGTCAAGCACAATGTTATTCGGGCTGACGTGCATACCCGTGTAGCTCCTCCACCTGCCGATTACAAGGCGGTCGGTAATGGCATAAGGCTCGATCTGCTTTATCTGATTATGTAATACTCTGGGATTTAAAGTGTGCATTTTTTCTCTCCGTTCTTTTATCTGTAGCACTCAACGACCGACATATTTCCGCTGAGCTTGAATTTATCCTGTGCCGCAACCGGAACAAGGAAATAGTCGCCTTTCTTAACGTCCTTGATGTAGCCGTCGCCGCTGACCTTGCCCTCGCCCTCGGTCACAACGTAGATAGCCGCACCCTTATCAAGGGTAAAGCTTCCGCCGGAAAGACCGATCTTTCTGACAACGAAGCTCGTCGTCATTCTCTCGTCAATGAGTGAGAGATATTCCGTGCCGTCCTCCTTGCTGATAACAACAGGCTCGATCGGAGCAGGAAATTTTTTGTCAACATCGAAGCACTCAAGAGCCGTTTCCTTATCTATGCCGAGGTACATCTCGTGGTCGCTGAGCTTGTAGTCGCCGCACCAGCGTTCGGGCTGTATCGTGAAGTCGGACGGTTCCTGAACCTCAAGAAGCAAACAGCCTGCGCCGATGGCGTGAACCATTTTTGCCGGGATATAAATAACGTCGCCGGGTTTTACCTCAAAGGATTCAAGAAGCTCCTCCATAACGGTCTTGCTGTTCTCGCTTTCTTCAATGGCTTTGCTGAACTGTTCCATAGTCACGCCGTCCTTGAAGCCGTAAAAGACCTTTCCGCCGGGACGGGTTGCAAGGATATACCAGCTTTCCTCCTTGCCGTAGGAGGAGTTGAAATACTTGCGTGAAAAAGCCTTGTCGGGGTGAGCCTGAACGGGAAGTCTGATTGCGCTGTCAAGTATCTTTGTCAAAACGCCGAGGTCCTGCCTGTCGCCGATAATCTGTGAGCGGTACTGCTCAATAGCGTCGTTGAGGTAAAGCTCCTCGCCCTTGATCTTGGAAACGCCTTCGTATTCGTCCGTGCTGCTCTCATTGAGCGCATGAACGCTTGATACTACCCATTCTTCGGGATAGTTGCCGTCCTCGGAATCGTCCGAGAAAAAGTCGGCAAAAAGCTTTCCGCCCTGATAAACTCGGAAAACTCTGTTCTTTTCAAAAAAAATCGGATAATCGTAAAACATAATAAAACTCCTTTCGGGTTTTCAAAAACTTTAAACTGCTTTAGTTTCAAAATAATTCGGACTTTCACTGTCCCTCATATCTTATAAGCTGTCTTGCATCGTCAAGACTTCCGTATATTCCGCTTCCTGCCATAGCCGAGAGAGCCGCACCGTATGCCGCTTCCTCCTTATATAGAGGAATGTTTATCTCCTTGCCGAACATCGCTGAGGTAACACGTCTGAGGGCAGGATTTTTCCTGATACCGTTGCCCGAACTGACTATATGAGTGCAGTCTGCGCCTATGCTCCGATACATTTCATAAAGCTCCGAGGACATTCCCACAACGGTTGAAAGCAGGATATCTTCGGGGGTGAAATTATTTTCATCAATGCCCGAATAGGAGCCTTTGACCGTCGGATCCTGCCTTGTTCCGCAAAATCTTGTGTCGGCAACAACCGAGGTTTCAAGCTTCTTTTCCAGAGCCTTGTCAATGCTTCTGTAAATATTCTCAGGCTTTTCACCCGTGGCAAGCTCAGCCGCCCTTGCCATAAAGCCGACAGCCATCGCAAAGGCTCTGCCGCCGCAGAGCGCACAGCCTGCAAGCAGGTATTTCCCCTCGGTAAAAGGTCTTGCCTCTAATCCGTCGGGGGCAGACGGCGAATTGCTGATAACGGAGATCTGTGAGCCTGTTCCGAAGTTCAGCAGAGCGCTTGAATCGTCTCTGACCGCTCCGATAAAGCTCGCCTGATTGTCTCCGAGAGCAACCGTAACGGGAATACTTCTGTATTCTCCGACCGTTTCAAGCTTATCCGTAACCCTCGGCAGATAGTCAAGATCAGCCTTAAACTTCTTGTTTTCAATGTCGTAAAGACCGAGCGAAGCGGCGTTGGTAACGTGCATGAGCGGCTCTGTTTTTCCGCAGAGAGTTATCGCCGCATAGTCGCCTATGGTCATTATGTATTCGGTATTTTCGGGTACAAGTCCGTTTTCCCTGTTGTAGAAATCGGAAACAAGACCGTAGCCGGCAAACGAACCGATATGCTGAGCGTAGGTTTTGCCGTCCTTATATTCAAGGTTGCCCCTCTCGTCCTGCCATGTGTAAAGCGGAGAAACCGCCTTTCCGCCGCAGTCCGTATAAAGCACGCCGTGCATCTGATTTGAAAAGCCTATCGCCTTTGTATCTTCCGTCACAAGCCTGCCGGCGATATCCGTCACGATCTCCATTATCCTTGCCGGATCCTGAATACGTTCGTAGCTGTTTTCGGTCTTTATAAACGAATCGTTGTTCACGTTGACGGAATTAAGAATTTCTCCGCTTTCACAGTCAACGCAAATTCCGCAGATACCCGTTGTACCTATATCAATACCCAAAGTATTCATAGTTCAATTTTCCTTTTTGTATAATTATGCGATATTCGTTGAATCCGGATCAAGTCTCTTGATGATATCCTTCTGAATAGCAGGAGAAAGATCAAGGAAGTTTACGAATGTGCCGTGGATTCTCATGATATAAACTCCGCTCGGAGCATATCTTTCAGGCTCGGCAAGCACCTTTCTGAGTATCTCCGCCGTGGTGACGTTGACATAGAGATAAAACGGTGAAACGCCCTGCTTGAGCGGATTGAAGAACAGCGGATTTACAATCTTGTCCCTGAACTCCAAGCCTTTTTCCTCATAGGTCTCGCCTTTGAAATACTTGGGATCGACGCCGAGGTGCGAAGCATAGCCGCCGTTGAACTTCTCGAACGGCATCTTCATATTTGAAAGCACACGGAAGCCGAGTCCGTTCTCCGCACTGCCGTAAAGAGGATCAACGCCGTAGTTGAGCATATCTCTGCTGCTTCTTCCGTCCGGGGTAGCTCCAACCCAGTAGCCGTAAAGAAGATGGGTGGACGGAGTGCTGAAATCGGGTCTGAACGGATTGCCGAGGTAGTTTTTCTCGTTTGCAACAATGTCGGCAACCTTGGAGGCTATCTCGCCTGCCTCATTGTCAACCTTTTCGATGTTGTTGCCGAATTTATCTGCGCCGAGCAGAAACTCGTGAAGCTCCTCGTAACCCTCAAAGTTTGCCTTGAGAGCAGGAATAAGCTTGTCGGCATCCTGCGGACGCTCCGAAAGCAGCTTGTCTATGGCGCTGAAGCTGTCGGCTACAACGCTTGTGCCGTGGATAAGGCAGCCGCTTCCGTTATATTTTGTACCCTGCTTATGAATATCCCTTGCGTCTATTCCGTTGTTCTGTCCGCCCATAAAGCAGGAAAGGAACGGAACACGCTGAGTTGAAATAGCTTCCGATGCGCCGTTTGCCGACTTTGCCATCTCGTGAGCGAAGAACTTGACATTCTTGTAAAACTCCTCACGGATATTTTCAAGCGAAGCCTTGGGTACGTCGGCAAGCTTTTCGCCCGTAATCAGCGAATAGCCGCCCGTAAGCGTGATTTCAAGGATTTTCGGCAGATTGAACCAGCTGTTGGTTGTGTTTGCGTTATCCTTGCCCATGATGAGAGGCTCCTGACAGCCTGCAATGGAAATGTCCGGAAGATCCTCCTTATCTATGCCGTGAGAACCGAGAGTCTCGAAAAGAGCGTCGTCGTTGAACATTGACGGAGTGAGAACACCGGGTGAGAAGAAGAATCTGCCAAGCTCACGGTAGAGCTTTTCGGGGGTGTTCTTATGGAACTTGACCGAAAGTATCGGCTGGGACAGGTTCATATCGTAGTAAGCGTCAAGCAACGCATAGGTGGTCGGATTTGTCAGATCGTTGCCGTCAACGTCACGCCCGCTGACGATGATGTTCTGAGAAATCGCCCAGCTTCTGTCCGCAACATTGAAGAAAACAAGGAAATGCTTGAGCAATGCGGCAGTCTCGTCACGGCTGAGTCCGTTTCTGTACGGCTCAAAGATACGGTCAGCGTTACCTACGGAGAAAGCGAACGGATTGGGAGCCTGCTCAAGACACATCATCTGCCACATAAGCAGGAACGACTGAATTGCTTCGTAAAGATTTTCCGCTCCGTTATACGGCACCTTTTTAAGGGTGTCCGCCATAAGTGTGAACTGAGATTTCTGCGGCTCGGGAAGTGTCTCCGCCTTTTCTCTTGCGAGCTTCTCGTATCTTGCGGCAAGGTCGCAAGCCGCCTCCAAAGCGATAACAAAAGCCTTGAAGCCGTTGCCCTCCTTGTCCTTCATCTCATCAATAAGAGCCTTGAGACCGTGACGCAGGGCAAAACGGAAATCCGCAATGAGATGTCCCGTAACCTGCTCAAAGAAGTAAATAACCTCTTTGGTGTAGCTCTCGCTCTTTGAATAAACTGCGCTGAGCTTCTGTGCATATTCGGTTTTGCTGAACTCAGCCTTAGCCCTCTGTATTCTTTCCTCGGTAAATTCGTCGTTGGGAACAATATCGCCGAAAACTGCGGCAGGATCACAGTAGCCTGCAAACTCTTCAACCTTGAACGAGGGATTGATAAGCGCATAGCTTCTTGCAAAGGAATCGTCCTGAGTACCTGCAAAAATCTGATTGTCGTCAAGCTCAAGAGGAATATCCTTTACAATCTCCTTGAGGATAAGAGCCTTCTTCACTTCCTCGTCATATTCGGAAAGGGAGTCGTAAATTTCAAGCTCCTTTTCTTTTGCGATAAACCAGCCGTCAAGCCTTTTCTTAGCTCTTTCGTGCTTGAATAAGGTTTTCGCCTTTTCTGTAACCGTTTCTGGTGAATAAATGTCAAATATCATAATTGCTGCCTCCCCTGATCAGGTTGATACAAATTTTATACTGTCTTTTTCGAGTCTTTCTCTGAAAGCTCTTATCTGCCCGTCGGTTACAAAGCCGTCGGTGATCGTATAATCCTCCGTCCACTTGCATTTTCCGTATTCATGATATGCAAGAATTTCAACGACGGTATTCGTCATATCCATTTTTGAGAAAAGCTCTGCAAAGGGTTCGGGATCCGTATTGACATGATTTATCATAGGAATCCTTACATGGAGCTGATCTCTGTCTTTTGAAAGCCTGATAAGATTTTCAACTGTTGTTTTATTGCTGTGACCGACATACTTTTTATGTATACCGTCATCGGGCTGTTTGATGTCAACTATCAGGTAGTCAACATACTCCGAAAGCTCAGGCAGTCTCGGACTTGAGCCGTTCGTTTCAACGGCGGTGCTGACGCCGAGCTTCTTTGCCTCTTTTAATATGTATAACAGACTGTCCGCCTGCAAGGTCGGTTCGCCGCCCGTAAAGGTAACTCCGCCGCCGTCAAAAAACATCATACGGCTTCGGTTGATTTCATCGACAACCTCATCGTCGGGAACATTCTTTGCCGCATCCGAATCAATCGGCATACTCTCCGGATTTGAACACCATCTGCATCTGAAATTACAGCCTTGAAGATGATAAACAAGGCGGTTTCCGGGACCGTCCTGAGAATAATTAAATCCTTTTTGCAAAATCCTCATAATAAGCCTCCATATTCTCTTTATATTATCATATTTTATCTGCTATTTCAACAGCTATTCTCCAATCATTTGCACAAAAAGGTGAGGCTTCAAGCCTGAATTTTTTACGCTTTTGCATTTAATTTTAACTATTTTACTAATAAAGTTGACATCTGTTAAATTTATTTATATAATTTTTTAGGTGGTAAAAATGCTTCTTACAATAGATATAGGCAATACCAATATAACAATGGGTATTTACGAGGGCGACGACCTGCTTTTCACCTCCCGTCTTGCAACAGACAGGAAGAGAACAAGCGATCAGTACGCCGTTGAGCTTCTTAATATTTTCAATCTCCACAATGCAAGCTGTTCCGGTTTTTCCGGTGCAATAATCAGTAGCGTTGTGCCCGAGGTCGTGTATGCCGTCAAAACTGCCATTGAGACAGTTACGGGCATTACTCCCCTTGTGCTTTCCTCCGATATAGGAACGGGACTTAAAATCGTAAAAAACGCCGTCGGTCAGCTCGGAGCGGATCTTGCGGTAGCATCCGTTGCGGCAAGGGATAAATATCCTCTGCCCTGCTTTATCGTTGATCTCGGCACGGCAACAAAAATAATCCTCATTGACGAGGACGGGACATTTCTCGGCTGCACAATATCGGCAGGCGTCGGAATTTCTCTTGAGGCACTTGCCCAAAAGACCTCGCAGCTCCCTACGGTCAGTCTGACGGCTCCTTCCACCTCGATCGGAACAAATACAGTTGACTGTATGAAATCAGGCACGGTGTTCGGCACGGCGGCAATGCTTGACGGGCTTACGGCGAGAATGGAAAGGGATTTCGGAAAAGAAGTTAAAACAACGGTCGCAACCGGAGGTCTTGCAGAAGAAATTGTTAAAAACTGCGAACGGCGCATAGTATTTGACAGAGACCTTATCCTTGAGGGTTTGAAAAATATTTTTAATCGAAAGGAAAAATAAAGATGAAAATCGAAGCAAAAAGAAAAAAAACCTTTATCGCAATGGCAATACTGACCGTTCTGATAGCCGTAACAACTCTCACCTCTGTCGGCTATATCCGCACGTCCGGCCGTAATGTCAACATTGTTCCGATTTTCGTTATCATCGGCGCAATAAGATACGGGCAGTCTTGCGGCGCATATCTCGGCGCAGTATTCGGAATTTCAAGCTTTATCCGATGTTTCTTTCCAAGCTTCGATCTCGGTCAGTCGTTCATTCAGAGCAACCCTTACTACACATTTCTTGTATGTGTTCTGCCGAGAGTTCTTATGGGATTTTGCTGCAGTTTAATTTTTAAATTCTTCTGCCAAAACTGCTCAAAAAATTTTTCGTATGTTATCGCTTCTTTCAGCGGAGGTTTTCTGAACACGCTGTTTGTTTCCATGTCTCTTATGCTTGCTTTTTACAAGAGCGACTACGTTCAGTCCCTCGGATCGCACTTCACCCAGATGGTAAGAACTCTCATCACCTTTAATTCCTACCTTGAGTGGATAATTTTCACGGTTGTCGGATCTCTTGTGCTTTACATAATCGGTCGTTTGACGGATAAAAATAAAGGTGAGGTTTCCTGAATTTTCAAAACTTGACTTTTTCCCGATAAGGTGTTATTATTCTTGCAACGGCTGTGATAAAGAGGATCGGAGCAAAGCTTTTCAGAGAGTCGGCGGAGGGTGCAAGCCGACAGCGGAGCTTCAGGTATCTATGGCTTTTGAGCCGAAGGTCTGAACTGACAGTAGGGCTTTCCGTATAGCTGCGTTAAAGCTTCGAGTGGTATTCCGATAAGGATTACAAATTGAGTGGTACCGCGGGTTAATCTCGTCTCAAAGCAAATGCTTTGGGGCGTTTTTTTCTGCGGATAACAAATATACAAAGGAGGATATGAATCAATGAGTAAAGGAAAATTTTACATCACAACGGCGATCGCCTACACTTCCCGTAAGCCGCACATCGGCAACAGCTACGAGATAGTTATGACGGACGCAATAGCGAGATACAAAAGATTGCAGGGCTACGACGTTTTCTTCCAGACGGGCACAGACGAGCACGGTCAGAAGATTGAGGAGATTGCCGCCGCAGAGGGCATCACACCCAAACAGCACGTTGACCGTGTTGCCGGCGAGATCAAGGATATCTGCGACCTGCTCAACACTACCTACGACAAATTCATCAGAACTACCGATCCGGATCACGAAAAGGTAATTCAGAAGATTTTCAAAAAGCTCTACGATCAGGGCGATATCTATAAGGGACACTATGAGGGTATGTACTGCACACCCTGCGAATCCTTCTGGACAGAATCTCAGCTTGTGGACGGCAAATGTCCCGACTGCGGACGTGAGGTCAAGCCTGCCCGCGAGGAGGCCTATTTCCTGAAGCTTTCAAAGTATCAGAAGCAGCTTGAGGAATACATTGAGAGTAACGAAAACTTCATCTATCCCGAAAGCCGCAAGAAGGAGATGCTCAACAACTTCATCAAGCCCGGTCTTCAGGATCTCTGCGTTTCCCGTACCTCGTTCAAGTGGGGTATTCCCGTAGATTTCGATCCCGGTCACGTTGTTTATGTCTGGCTTGACGCTCTGGCTAACTACATCACGGGCATCGGTTACGATCCCGACGGTTCAAGCGAGCTTTACAAGAAATATTGGCCTGCCGACGTTCACATCATCGGCAAGGATATTGTAAGATTTCACACGATTTACTGGCCGATTATGCTTATGGCTCTCGGCGAGCCGCTTCCCAAGCAGGTTTTCGGTCATCCGTGGCTTCTCTTTGGCACAGATAAAATGTCAAAATCAAGGGGCAACGTCATCTATGCCGATGATCTTGTTGAGCTTTTCGGAGTTGACGCAGTAAGATACTACCTGCTTGCCGAGATGCCCTACGCCTCCGACGGCTCGATCACATATGAGAATATGATTGAACGCTATAACGCCGATCTTGCAAACACGCTCGGCAACCTCGTCAACCGTACCGTCGCCATGACGAACAAGTATTTTGACGGCGTTGTTCAGCCGGGTGACGAAGCCGAAACGATTGACGCCGAGCTTAAAGCTCTTGCCGTTGAAACGGTCGGCAAGGTCGACAAGCTCCTTGCGGAATACAGAGTCAGCGACACTCTCGACGCAATATTTGCGCTTGCAAAACGCTGTAACAAATATATTGACGAAACTACGCCGTGGGCTCTTGCAAAGGACGAGAGCAAGAAAGCACGTCTCGGAACGGTGCTTTACAACCTGCTTGAAAGCATTCGTTTCACCGCCGTTCTCCTCTCCCCCTTCCTCCCCGATACCGCCGACAAGATTTTCGCCCAGCTCAATACAGATATAAAGGATTACGACTCATTGAGCGAGTTTGGTGCGCTCAAGGCAGGCACACAGGTCGGCAAGGCCGAGCCGATTTTCGCAAGAATTGACTCCAAGGAAATGTTTGAAAAGATCGAAGCAAGAGCCGAGGCATCACAGGAGGCCGCCAAGGAGGAAAACGCCGAGGTTGAGGGACTTGCCAAGATCGGTATTGAGGATTTCGCCAAGGTCGAGCTTAGGGTTGCCGAGATCAAGGACTGCGAGCCTGTTAAGAAAGCGAAAAAGCTTCTGAAGCTCACACTTGATGACGGCGGTAAAGCTCCGAGAACAGTTGCCAGCGGAATTGCAAAATGGTATAAGCCCGAAGAGCTCATCGGTCACAAGGTTATTGTTGTCGCCAACCTCAAGCCTGCCGTACTCTGCGGAGTTGAGAGCAACGGAATGATTCTTGCCGCAGACTGTGACGATGAAGCAAAGGTCGTTTTCGTTGACGGTATGCCGAACGGAGCAAAGATAAGATAATGTACAGCAATATTTTCGACACCCACGCCCATTACGACGACGAAAAATTCGATGAGGACAGAACCGAGCTTTTAAGCTCCCTGCCCTCAAAGGGCGTTGTGAATGTTATAAACTGCGGCTGTGATCTTGCTTCAAGCCTTAAAAGCATTGAATTTTCGGAGAAATACGGCTTTTTCTATTCTGCCGTGGGAGTTCATCCGAGCAATATAACCGAGGCTTCATACACGGAGCTTGAAAGGATAAAAGAGCTTTACTCGCACAAAAAATGCGTTGCCGTCGGAGAAATCGGTCTTGAATACCACTACGATTTTGTGCCGAAAGACTTACAGCTTGATATCTTTGAAAAGCAGCTTGCTCTCGCAAACGAGCTTGACCTACCTGTCATTGTTCACGATCGTGAGGCACACGAGGATACAATGCGCCTGCTGAAAAAGTATAAGCCTAAAGGCGTTGTGCATTGCTTTTCGGGAAGCTTGGAAACCGCAAAGGAGACGCTGAAGCTCGGTATGTATATAGGTCTCGGCGGTGCGGTGACATTCAAAAACGCCAAAAAGCCGCTTGAGGTTGCGGAGTATGTACCCGAGGACAGGCTACTGCTTGAAACCGACTGTCCGTATATGTCGCCCGTGCCGTTCAGAGGACGGCGTAACTCATCGGAGCTTATCGCATATTCGGCAGAAAAAATTGCCGAGGTCAGACACACCGACACTCAGCAGCTTATTAACTCTGCGGCAGAAAACGCACGCAGACTGTTTGAAATTGAATAAAATGATAGGGGCTGTCGCAATAAGCGAAGCCCCTTTTTATTATTAAGAAAGGTGCATACCCGTTGTACTTATCACGGCAATCTCCGCACCGAGGTCGTCCGTAATCATTATCTCATAAAAGCAGAGCCGTCTGCCCTCCTTGACCTTTCTGCATTCGGCAAAGAGCTTTTTCCCTTTGGACGAGGAAAGGTAGCTGATATGGCTGTCCGCCGTGGCAGTAAACGAATTTTCGCTGTTCGTCGCAACGGCAAAGGCAAAATCGGCAAGAGTGAACATCACGCCACCCATCACCTGACCGTGCGCACCGCGGTGCCTTTCGTCAAGCTCCAGACTGCATTTTGAATAGCAGTCGTCAACCTCGTCAATGACGATTCCCGTTACCTCAACGGCATATCTGTCGCCCTCGAAAAAGCGGCGGACTTCTTCAATATTCCTCATGGTATCCTTCCTTTACAGATGTGTTTTTTATTAGATGTTAGACAGTAGATGTTAGGTTTCAGACCATATCATTTCAATTTTTGAAGAAACTATTCGGCTCCCTTGCAAGCAATGTCATTAACTTAAGAAAAAGTGAAAAACATTAGTTCAAATTACTGTTTAA
>JAEDFL010000006.1 GCA_016292785.1 Clostridiaceae bacterium
GAATCATAGGTGAACTGCTGATCCGCCGTTGCGCCGCCTGTTGCGCCGTTACCGCCGAACTTAACGGTAATCTTGTTCGCCTGCCAATGAGCATAGAGCGTTTTGGCAGCTGTCGGTGTGTAGTTATCGCCTGCGTCACCTATCTTGTTTCCTCCCGTTGCAGCATCATACCAGCCGAGGAATGTATATCCCGGAAGTGTTGCCGTCGGAAGCTTGACAGAAGCCGAATTCCACTGAGCATAAAGATACGTTGTACCGCTCGTTGCACCGTTCGGATTTGTTACCGTCTGTCCGTTGGCATAGGTATAGCTTCCGTTTCCTGCTTCCGTATTGTTCCAATTCTTGAATGTGTACGTTGCAGTCTGGCTTGTTGCTCCGAGGGTCGGAGTCTTGCCTGCGAAGTTTCCGTTATACGTTACGGTGTATGCTCTTGTGAAGCCGTTAGCTCTGAGAGCCTGTGCGGAATCATAGGTGAACTGCTGATCCGCCGTTGCGCCGCCTGTTGCGCCGTTACCGCTGAACTTAACGGTAATCTTGTTCGCCGTCCACTGTGCAGTAAGAGTTACATTACCATACTTGCCTGACGGAATGCTTGTGCCTGTGTAAACATCATTGAGAGTCCAATTGCTTACATCTGCCTTTTCTGTTACCTTCCAGCCCGAGAAGGTGTAACCTGTTCTCGTCGGCGTCGGAAGAGAAATAGAATCATTGATTGTGAAGGTCTTGGAAGTCGGAGTTACGCTTCCGCCGTTA
The DNA here is from genome assembly GCA_016292785.1 of Clostridiaceae bacterium. Classification (GTDB taxonomy): domain Bacteria; phylum Bacillota; class Clostridia; order Oscillospirales; family Acutalibacteraceae; genus CAG-488. The sequence goes on from JAEDFL010000006.1 coordinate 754, forward strand.
GGAGCAAAAGTAATTGTATATGTATTTACAGTCCACTGTGCAGTAAGAGTTACATTACCATACTTGCCTGACGGAATGCTTGTGCCTGTGTAAACATCATTGAGAGTCCAATTGCTTACATCTGCCTTTTCTGTTACCTTCCAGCCCGAGAAGGTGTAACCTGTTCTCGTCGGCGTCGGAAGAGAAATAGAATCATTGATTGTGAAGGTCTTGGAAGTCGGAGTTACGCTTCCGCCGTTAGGAGCAAAAGTAATTGTATATGTATTTGCAGTCCACTGTGCAGTTAAAGTTACGTTGCCGTACTTACCTGCCGCAACAGTTCCTTTGTATACTGAGTCGGTCGTATTCCAGTTTCCGCCCGCCGTTGTTACCTTCCACCCTGCGAACGTGTAGCCTGTTTTGGACGGGCTCGGAAGTGTGATCGCCTGCTCAATTGTGTATTTTGCTGTTGTATCGGCTGCACCGTTATTGTATTTATACGTTATTGTATAGGTATTTACAGTCCACTGTGCAGTTAAAGTTACGTTGCCGTACTTACCTGCCGCAACAGTTCCTTTGTATACTGAGTCGGTCGTATTCCAGTTTCCGCCCGCCGTTGTTACCTTCCACCCTGCGAACGTGTAGCCTGTTTTGGACGGGCTCGGAAGTGTGATCGCCTGCTCAATTGTGTATTTTGCTGTTGTATCGGCTGCACCGTTATTGTATTTATACGTTATTGTATAGGTATTTACAGTCCACTGTGCAGTAAGAGTTACATTACCATACTTGCCTGACGGAATGCTTGTGCCTGTGTAAACATCATTGAGAGTCCAATTGCTTACATCTGCCTTTTCTGTTACCTTCCAGCCCGAGAAGGTGTAACCTGTTCTCGTCGGCGTCGGAAGAGAAATAGAATCATTGATTGTGAAGGTCTTGGAAGTCGGAGTTACGCTTCCGCCGTTGGGAGCAAAAGTAATGGTATAACTGTTTACATCCCACTGAGACCAAAGCTGAGTGTTGCTTGAAGGCATTTTTGTGTTTTCGGTATAGGTTGTACCCGTACCGTTCTTAGCTGTGTTCCAGCCCGTGAAGGTATAACCGGATCTTTCGATATCGGCAAGTGAACCTACGTTCTCACCCGGAAGCTTAACCTTGTTTATCGGGTCGGCCGTTGAAACATCATCTGCTTTGCCGGCAGGGCTTGTAATATCCTGAATATAAATATCACTGAATGTTGCAGATGTATTTGCCGATCTTATACCAAAACGGATAGTCAGGTATTTTGCGTCTGCAGGCATAACAAAATCCTGCTCATCGGAGTTATTTGTTTCACTTGCAGGCTTCGTCTGAAGTGTGCCTGTCTGGTTTGCCGCCAGAGAAATTGTAGGTCTTCTGCGATATGCCGCAGAATTTCCGGCTGCCGGAGTTGATACTCCGTCGTTATTAAAGGCAAATGCCATGAAGTCGACCGAGCCGGCAGTCGCACCCATAGTAACATTCATACGAATTCTGTATGTATGTCCGGGTGTTACCGCTATTTTATAAGCACTTGTACCGTTATACGGTCCGGTGGAAGTATCTTTGCTTGTTGTATTATTGTACAAATAAACAAGGTTTGAGCCTTTATCTACTTTAATATCGCCTGAACCGAAGCTTGCATTATTTGACCATGTATCAAACACAAATTCATTATCAAACATCAGCTCGGGAGCAACAGTCCACTTTGCATAAAGCCTTAAATTGCTGTTTCCGACAGTTGATGTCGAAGTGTATTTCGTTCCCGTACCGTTGCCGGTTGAGTCCTGGTTATTATACCAACCGTCAAAAGCGTAACCCGTTCTTGAGATACTTGACATTGTGCCAATCTGCGAGCCCGGGATCAAGCCTAAAACTGCGTGCGGAGTTGCATCGGTAACATCATCCTTGAATCCGCCCGGAGTTGTGATATCCTGAAGATAGATATCGGAATAGGTCAGCGATACTCCTGAAGGAACATTTGACGAGCCGCCGTGGATACCGAATCTGAAAGTCGGATAAGTATATCCTTCCTTTACAGTAAATTCGGCAGAATATGAGGTTTTCACATTTGCCTTAATTGAAGTGCTTGCTCCAATTTCACCCGTAACACTGTAATCCGTTGCGGAAGTGGTTGAGAACATAAACACCGCAACATGAGCAGTTGTATCGGCCGTGCCTATAACGCTGTATGAAATGCGATATTTGTGTCCCGGGATAAGGGATGTTTTGGTATCAACACGGTGACCCAAATACGATAAGCCGCCCTGATCTCCCAAAAATTTCGGTTGTACCTGAGTTCCGTTTGAGGTGATGGTATATGAATTCGTAGCAAAATCAAATGCTGCCGTGCCGCCGTCTGTACCTTTTTTTGCTGAAAGAATTCCACTTGCCCATGAATCAAAATCAAACTCATTATCAAAAAGAACGTCGGGATTTACAATGTAATAGAATGTATATGAATAATTAACGTTCTTTGCATTGCCGAATGTAAGGGTTTCGTTCTTTGACTCGGAAACAGGATCGGTGCTGTTAACCATATTATTATAATTGGTTGCGGACAAAGCATTTCCGTTAGCCGATTCTCCGTCTTTTATATAACCGACATATTTATAGCCCTCATACTGCTCGGCAGAGAACTCAACCTTATCGTATGCCTTAAAGGTCTTGGAGATCGAAGCTGTGCCGTCAGAAGCTGCCTCGGCAATAGCTGCAACCGTGAAAGTGCCGTTGGAATTTGCAACAAGTCCAACGTTAGTCTGTGTTGCGGTGTAGTTGCTTGTGTTTCTCGGAGCATCTCCTCTGTTTGCATTGAGAAGAACATCAACAGCGTCCATAAGAGTTTTAGCAAGACCCGAACGCTTTGTTGAATCCACATTATACGTTCCGAAATTTGCCGTTCCGTCAACCTTTGTCAGTGCATCCTGCGCATTGGCAAGAGCGGTTGTATAATCAGTCCACTGTTTTGAACCGTTGAAATATTCTGCCTGAAGTGCATAGCTGTACTTATTTGCATATTCAACAGCTTTACGGATGCCTGTCTTGTCGGTACGTACAACGTCAAGATGAAGGAAAAGAGCATTCTGTGCTCTACGTCCGCCACGCCATGCGTCCGTCAATGCACCGATTTGCAAATTATCTGTGCCATCTGCCTTTGTTAAATCGTCCAAACCGGGAATGATATCATCTTCATATTTCATGCCCTCTCCGCTTGTTCCGTTCTTATCCTCATTCCACAAATACTTTTTAGGCGTTCTGTTCCATTCGGCGTTTTCATCTTTCTCTCCATTTCCGTTAACAGATATTCCCGTGTAATCCGCCACAAAATAGTTAGGTCCTGATGAATCCTCTACGTCTGTGATACCAAAACCAAATGTAAGATTAGGTACCTGTGAAAGATTGCTAAATCGGCTTACATCAACATAAATCTTTCCTGTACCGGCATGAGATACATATGTATGGCTGCTTGTTGTGTTATCTCCATAATATGATGAACCTTTAGCATAGTCACTGCTTGATTCATCAACCCATACTCCGTCAGGTGCAACATGTTGACCGTTAACGGGCTCTTTTATTCTGCCGAGAAGAGGTATAAGATTTTCCGCACTCGGATATCTGTTTGTACCGGACATCGGCGTAATATCGTGAACACCGCTTATATATGCAAAGCTGTCACAAAAGTTAGCACTCTGGAATGTCGGCTTTGTTCTCTGTTTTGCCGCTGCAACAAACGGGCTGAGATACGGATTATAAACATATGACTTAGCCGTTACTGTCTTCTCAACATTCTCCTCAACGTACGTTGCCGTCCATATAATATAATCCGACTTTGCCGAGGCAACCGAACCGCCGCTGATGTTTGCTGTTGTAGTAGAGGTCTGCGAAGTATTTACATATGAGTTTAAGGAGGTTATGTTTCCTCCGCTCAATGAAATACTCGACGCACCGCTTTGGGTAATCTTAACCTTGCTTGCATTTTTATAATAGAAATATATATTACCTGTTGCATCGTTTCTTGAATTGTTCAACGTTGCTGTGCATACGCCGTCACTCACGGTAACAGAAGACATATCCGAATAATACTGAAATGTCGTTTTGCCCGGTGTAAGATAAATTACCTCGGGAACATAGAAATAAACATAATTATCCGTAGTCGTAGTCGAATTAACGATAGAAGTTTCTATCGCCTTAACCGAACCCGAAGCCGTTCCGCTCAGAGATGTAGTCTTCTTGGAATAAAGCTGCGGATTGCAAAGAGTTTCCGCTACCGACTTAAGCTCCGTATAATATGACGAATAGTTTTGATTAGCCTTTTCGCAAGTTATCTTGTCAATATGCGAATGTGAGGCATCGTTATAAACAGTACGAAGTGTCTGCTTATCGACTTTCTCTGTATAAAGACCGTTATAGTGGTGAACACCGATACTCTCGGTATATCCCGAAATATGTTTATATCCGTTATAGAACCATGTATCAAATGTAACGAGTCCGTCTCTAATCGAACCGTTAAACTTATAAAGACCCCTTGCAACGGAATAGCTGTCATGGTCCGTATAGTTAGAAGTATCAACATCGCAATAAATTGTTCCGTCATATGCAATGCTTGTTGAACTGCCCTTGTTATATCTCTTAACGCTCTTGATAGAGTTAAGCTTGTTACCGTTACCGTCAAGGTCATGATAGAACTGTGCATAACCTGCGCTCAGGTAGGGAATCTGATTATAGTTTGTATATCTGGAGGTATCAACGACAATGTATGCCATTCCGAGGGTAATTCCCGATCCGATCACACCATCGTCCGTGTTGGTAATAGATACATTACCTGCAACCGTACCCGAATAGCTTGATGGAACGGAGATACTCGTCGTATCATAAAAAAGCTCATTTTTTCCTCTTGAGCCTCTGTTATAAACAAAGGTATTATAAGGAGTCTGGGAAGACGAGAAGTTATTTTCGTTCAACGCCTGTCCGTCGCCGCCGGGAATGGTATAGTTATTCTCATTCTGCGCGCGTCCGACAAACGATACAAGCGGAGCTGCCATAAGCTTATTTGCCGTTGTACCGAGGAACTGGGACTTTCTGTTACCGCCCGAATACTTCATCGCACCCGTGATAAATGACCATGAATGGTTCTCGGTCGGGTTTGAGCCTGATTTAATATATCTCTGCGAGGTCGAAGTACCTGCCTGATCAAGAAGCGGAACATAAACGCCTGTATACATAAAGGCAAAATGGTATGCTCCGTCAACCTTGTAACGGAATACCCACTGAATGTAATATGTAGTTCCCGTTGTTGTGCCTGCAAGCGAACACTGGCTCGCATTAAGCGTAACGGAAATTGCTCCGCTTGTACTGCTTGCAATCGAGCTGGACAAGGTGGAAGTTGTCGCATTATAAGCAACCTTATTCTGCGTAACAGTAACATTGTTGATTTTAAGCGTTCCCGAAAAATCAACATCGTTTTCGCCGTTCTTGTAATAGACTCTGTTGACGCCGATGGCAATCTCTGTTGCGCCCTTGTAGTCAAATTCAAGTCTCGATGTTGCGTCATTCGTGCTTATTGCCTTGCCGGTCGCAGGATCATAGTTGCTGAAATACTGAAACGCACTGCTGCCGGGCTTGAGATAAGCAATCTCGGGCGCATACATAAACTGGCTCGAGAGTGAACCCTTCATCTTGTTGTTTTCTGTTACTGTGACCATCGCATTCGATATCACGGAACCGATATCAAAGAAGCAGAAGGTGGTCAAAAGCATCGTAAGACAAAGGAGTAAGCTGAGCGTACTTTTTCCGAATTTTGAAAGCTTTTTCATTCTGATGGACCTCCCCGGAAAGATGATTAATAAAGATGATTTATATAATATTACCGAACCCGACCGCAAATTTAAGTCCGGGCGCAATAATGAGTACAAATTTGTTTTTCTTTCAAAAAATATAAATATACAATTTTCCATTATAGATAACATTATATTATCATTAATTATAATAAAAATCAACTATTTTTTTTTGCCAATCTATGCTTAATTTTTATGTTCAGAATATACATTTTTTTGTCAGAAATAACAATTTGAACATATTTGTAACAATGTTGCAATTTTTACCCGTCTTATACGGAAAACAAAAGACGGCTGTATCGGTTGGTGTCCGATTCAAGCCGCCGTTGCATATGTTTTTTTCACTTTTTATACGCTTCAAGCCTGTAAATGGGCTGTCCGAGGTCGGAGAAGCGTTTTTCATATTCCGTTACTATATTTCCCTCAAAATCGCTGTTATGCAGATCAAGCGAAACGTTCTTTATTGCAAAGCCGTATTCCGAAAATTCCTGTATGGAATATTCAAAGAAGTGCATATTGTCCGTTTTCTGATGTATTTCGCCGTCCGAGGTCATAAGCCTGTCGAATATCGCAAGAAACCTCCTGTTAGTCAGACGGTGATTTGCATATTTTTTCTTAGGAAAAGGGCAGGAAAAATTCAAATAAATCCTGTCGGCAATGCCGTCGGGAAGATACTTGGGAAGATATTCCGCCGAGCCTTTTATGAAACGCAGATTAGGTATGTTTTCCCCGATCGCCTTTTCTGCGGCAATGACAATTACGTTTGCACTTTTTTCAACGGCAATATAATTTATGCCCGGATTCCGCTTTGCAATCTCGGCGGCGAATTGTCCCTTTCCGCAGCCGACCTCTATACGAACGGGATTGGTATTTCCGAACCATTTTTCAAGGTCGATGTATTCCTTTTCCTCTACCGTCGTGTTGAAATTTTTATCCTCGCTCTCAATCGAAAAAATGATCTCGCCGCAGTCGGCAAGCCTTTTGTCAAGGTTCTTTTTTCTTCGCATTCTCATAGTGTTCGCTCCGTAATCTGTTTTTTATACAATAAATTAAAATCACTTTATTCTACACTTTTTTTATTTTGCAGTCAACCGCTTGACAAAAAAGTTAAAACAATATATAATTCACTCAATAGCCGTGACGGGAAGAAGTAAGCGAAAAAAAGATGCAAAGAGAGCTTTCGGCAGGTGTAAGAAAGCGTGAATTTTTCGTCCGAATACATCCCCGAGCTGCGTGGCTGAAAACAGGTAGGCTTCGCCGTGTGCGCACGTTAAAGCGTCAGAGTATTTTTGTACTCGCTGAGGCTGTGCCCGTGAGGGTGCGGTGAACAGAGGTGGTAACACGATAATTCGTCCTCTGCCCAAGGGCAGAGGATTTTTATTTTTATATGAAAGGAAAGTTATTATGACTATTTATGACGAGCTTGTCGCCCGTGGACTTATTGCTCAGGTCACGGACGAGGACGAAATCAAGGAGCTTATCAACAACGGCAAGGCGGTTTTCTACATCGGCTTTGATCCGACCGCCGACAGCCTTCATGTCGGTCACTTTATGGCGCTCTGCCTGATGAAAAGACTTCAGATGGCAGGTAACCGTCCCATTGCCCTGCTCGGCGGCGGCACGGGAATGATCGGCGATCCCTCGGGCAGAACCGATATGAGAAAAATGCTGACGAAAGAGGATATCGACCACAACATCGCCTGCTTTAAAAAGCAGATGAGCCGCTTCATCGAATTTGGCGATGATAAGGCTATTATGGTAAACAATGCGGACTGGCTTCTTGATCTCAACTATGTTGATGTTCTGCGTGAGGTCGGTGCCTGCTTCTCGGTCAACAATATGCTTCGTGCCGAATGTTACAAGCAGAGAATGGAAAAAGGACTCAGCTTCCTTGAGTTCAACTATATGATAATGCAGAGCTACGACTTCTATCATCTTTTCAAGGAGTACGGCTGTAATATGCAGTTCGGCGGCGACGATCAGTGGTCAAATATGCTCGGCGGAACGGAGCTTATCAGAAAGAAGCTCGGCAAGGACGCCTACGCAATGACGATAACTCTGCTTATGAATTCAGAGGGCAAGAAAATGGGCAAGACCGCTTCGGGTGCGGTATGGCTCGATCCCGAAAAGACAAGTCCTTACGAATTTTATCAGTACTGGCGCAATGTCAGCGATCAGGACGTTCTCAAATGTATACGTATGCTCACCTTCCTTCCGCTTGAGGAGATTGACGCAATGGACAGCTGGGAGGGCGCACAGCTCAACGAGGCAAAAGATATTCTTGCGTTCGAGCTGACCAAGCTCGTCCACGGCGACGAGGAGGCCGCAAAAGCAAGAGAAGCTTCAAAGGCTCTTTTCGGCGGCGGAGCAAACCTTGACAATATGCCGACTACCACCCTTTCGGACGAAGATTTCACCGACGGCAAGATCGACATCCTTGATGTTCTGCTCAAGACGGGCATCACCAAGTCACGAGGAGAGGGAAGGCGTCTTGTTCAGCAGGGCGGCGTTTCCGTTGACGACAAAAAGGTGACGGAAATCGGTCTTTCGTTCACCTCCGATGAGCTTAACTCAAATCCGATCATAGTCAAAAAGGGCAAGAAGATCTTCCACAAGGTTCAGGCGTAAGCCAAAGGGGAAAATGAAATGAAAATTATAAAAGCTTTCTTTGTGATGCTGCACATTCAGCTTGCAATTCAGTATGCGATTGTGCCGCTTACACTGTTTGATTCCGAGCTGTTGTTCAATTCAAAAATATTGTCAACATTATATTTTGTATCGCTTATTCTCTTTTTTATAGCGACGCAGGTTGTCGGCTGGATTGCCGCCGTTACTGCGATAAAAATGTATCTCAATTCGGAGACCGAAAATCTGGACAATTCATGGAAATTGCTGAAGTTAAAAACCGTTCCGTTTTATATTCTGAATTTCATTTACTGCATCGGCTACTGCTTTGTTTTGATCGGTGCAAGCCGTGGAATGATTTGGTTTGTCATAATTCCTATGCTTATCCCGATCTGGTACACCTGCGCTTTCATAATTCAAAGCGGATTTTTCGGCACGGCAAGCGTTGCCGTCCTGAGAAAGAGATTCGGAAATAACATCTCTGTCATCAATTATCTTTTGCAGTTTATTCCCGTGCTTGATGTTATCGACACAATAGCGCTCAGGCATAAGGTCAAAAAACTTCAGGCAAATTTTACCGAAGAAAACATTCCATAACCAAAGCCTTTCAATTTAATTATCGTTTCTCCGCTTATTGCGACAGATTCATTTTCTCACTTTTATTACAAGCCCTTGTTAAAATCAACAGTTTTTATACTGCGTCGGTTAGTTTATTCTAACTGATAAAAGTTGAAATAATTATTTAATTATAGTATAATTTATCAGAATGGTTAAAATACCATTATCAGGATTTAGTCATTGCTTTCAACTTTGTTTAAATCCAAGAAAACAAAAAGAAAGTCAGGCGATTTTATGAAAACTGTTTATGCAGACAATGCTGCAACAACAGCTCTCTGCCCTGAAGCACTTGACGCAATGGTGGATTGTTTAAAGAACAACTACGGCAACGCTTCAAGTCTGCACCATATGGGACAGGAGGCTGCCGCCGCAGTATTGCAGGCAAGGCGTGACATTGCCGACGCTATCGGCGCAGAGGTCAGCGAGATCTACTTCACCTCGGGCGGCACCGAAGCGGATAACTGGGCGATCACGAATGCCGCAAAGCTCGGCGAAAAGAAAGGCAAAAAGCACATCATTTCAACGACATTTGAACACCATGCGGTGCTCCACACTCTTATGAAGCTCGAAAAAGAGGGCTTTGAGGTGACCTACCTTGATGTTCACGAGGACGGATATGTCCGCCTTGACGAGTTCAAAAAAGCTCTCAGGGACGACACCTGTCTTGTCACGATAATGTATGCCAACAACGAGATCGGCACAGTTCAGCCGATTTCCGAGATCGGTGCGATCTGTAAGGAAAAAGGCGTTTATTTCCACACCGACGCTGTTCAGGCGGTCGGTCATCTTCCGATCAACGTCAAGGAACAGAACATTGATATGCTCTCGTTCTCATCACATAAATTTCACGGTCCGAAAGGCATCGGCGCTCTCTACTGCCGCAAGGGTATTCCCCTTATGACCTTTATGCAGGGCGGCGCTCAGGAGAGAAACAAGCGTCCCGGAACGACCAACACCCCTGCCATCGTCGCAACGGCGGCGGCTCTCAAAAAGAGCTGTGAGGATATGGACAAGAACATTGCCTATGTCAGCTCTCTCAGGGACAAGCTTATTGATACAATTCTTGAGGTGATACCCCGTTCAAGAGTGAACGGAGGCCGCTCTCCCCGTCTGCCCGGCAATGTCAGCTTCTGCTTTGAGGGCATTGAGGGAGAATCGCTCCTGCTTCACCTCGACCTCAAGGGAATTTGCGGTTCATCAGGCTCTGCCTGCACCTCAGGCTCTCTTGATCCGAGCCACGTTCTTTTGGCTCTCGGTCTGCCGCACGAGATAGCGCACGGCTCTCTCCGTCTTTCTCTGTGCGAGTACAACACCGAAGAAGAAATTGATTACATCATTGAGGAGCTTCCGAAGATCGTTTCGATGCTCCGTGATATGTCCCCCGTTTGGGAGAGGATAATGAAAGGAGAAGAATACTATGCTGTATAGTGAAAAGGTAATGGATCACTTTCAGAATCCGAGAAACCTCGGCAAGATGGATGACGCAGACGGCGTCGGCGAGGTCGGTAATGCGAAGTGCGGAGATATAATGAAAATGTACCTCAAAATTAAGGACGGTAAAATCGAGGACGTTAAGTTCAACACCTTCGGCTGTGCTTCAGCTATTGCAACAAGCTCGATCGCTACCGAAATGATAAAGGGACAGAAGATTGAGGACGCTCTCAAGCTCAGCAACAAAGCAGTTGTTGAAGCTCTTGACGGACTTCCGCCGGCAAAAATTCACTGCTCCGTTCTTGCGGAACAGGCTGTTAAGGCGGCTCTCAAGGACTATTATCAGAAAAACGGACTTGAGCTTGATCCTGCTGTTTTCGGCAGCGACTGCGGCAGTAACTGCGAAAGCTGCGAGGGCTGCGGACATGAGGGCTGAGCCATGAAAAAGGCTATGATCGCCATGAGCGGCGGAGTTGACAGCTCCGTCGCTGCTTACTTAATCACTCAACAGGGCTATGAAGCGATCGGCGTGACGATGAAGCTCTACAACAACGAGGACATCGGCGAAAAAAAAGAAAAGACCTGCTGTTCACTCGATGATGTCGAGGACGCAAGGAGCGTTGCGAACAGGCTGGGTATCCCCTACTATGTTTTCAACTATACCGATAATTTCAAATTGCAGGTAATCGAACGCTTTGTTGAGGCATACCGCAGCGGCAGAACACCCAATCCGTGTATAGACTGCAACAGGTACATCAAGTTTGACCAGCTTATGCACAGAGCAAGAGAGCTTCAGTTTGATTATGTTGTGACAGGTCATTATGCGATCAATGAATACGATGAGGAAAAAGGACGCTGGATTCTCCGAAAGGCGGCGGACGAAAGCAAGGATCAGAGCTATGTGCTGTATTCGCTGACTCAGGATCAGCTCAGCCGTATACTTTTCCCCCTCGGCAGAATGACAAAGCACGAGGCAAGGGAGATTGCCGAGGCTCAGGGCTTCGTCAATGCCGACAAGCACGACAGTCAGGACATCTGCTTTGTACCGGACGGGGACTATGCCAATTTCATTGAAAAATGGTGCGGCTTTAAGTTCACGGAGGGTAACTTCGTTGACCGTGACGGCAATGTCATCGCCCGTCACAAGGGCATAATCAATTACACGATAGGTCAGCGCAAGGGACTCGGAATAGCCGCAAAAGCACCGTATTACGTTGTCCGCAAGGATCTTGCAAGGAATGAGGTCGTGCTCGGCTCAAACGACGATCTTTTTTCCGATCATCTTGAAGCAACCGATCTGAATTTTATTTCTATTGAGAAGCTGACCGAGCCGATGAAAGTCAAGGCAAAGGTCAGGTACAGACAGAAAGAAACCGACGCGGTCATAACACCGCTCGAAAGCGGAAACATCAGCGTCGATTTTGAAACACCGCAGAGGGCGATCGCACCCGGTCAGGCTGTTGTTTTCTACGACGGCGATATCGTGGTCGGCGGCGGCACGATAATTTAATTTTTGCATCAAGCCTCCCGTTTAAGCAATGTAAGTTAAAATTTGATGAAGTTTTTTCGCCTCCCCTTGTTGCAAGGGGAGGTGTCGCATTTATGCGACGGAGGGGATAAATGCAGATGACAAGTTTTTACAATCCCTCAGTCAGCTTCGCTGCCAGCGTCTCGCTGCGGCTCGGTCACTCCCGTGGCGACACTTCGCTACCTTTACACAAGGGAGCCGAAAAGTTTTATCAAAACTTGAAATGATGTGGTCTAAAGTCTAAGGTCTAATATCTAAAGTCTATTATCACCTCATCCGCCTCGTTCCTCGGCGCCTTCCCCAAATTAGACATTAGATTTTAGACATGGAAACCTTAAAGTTTGCAGAAACCATTTTAGCCTCCCCTTGTTGCAAGGGGAGGTGGCGAGGAGGAACGACGAGACGGAGGGGATAAGAGAAGATAGACATTAGATTTTAGATATTAGATTTTAGACGAGGAAATATATAGTTTATATAAATCATAAAAAATAACATAAGAAATAAATTTTTTGACAATCCCTCAGTCAGCTTCGCTGACAGCTCCCTTTACACAAGGGAGCCAAAAGTTCCATCGAAATTTAAAACAATATCGTCTACAATCTAATATCTAACGTCTAAAGTCTATTTCGGGGAAGAAAAAACTTTATTATTTCACTTTCTTTGAAAATAACGGTTGTTTTTTATTCCGGTCTGCGTTATAATTAAAAAGGCTAATATAGAATAATATGGGTTTTTGCGGACACAGATAACTGTCACATCATTTTGGTATTCATAATATTTAATATTTATTCAGTTTTTTATTCATTATTTTGAATTTATCGGATTGTTATGCAGCTATATAGCAAAAGTCCTATTTTATTGCGGTTTTTAATATAAATATTTGTCACAAAGGCGACGAATATTTTCTGTATTGTCCTTGACATATAATGTATATTTATGTATAATTATACCCTATTAACGAATATAGAGGTTTACACTATGAAAAAGGTTTTTATTGACGGCAAGGCCGGCACAACAGGACTGAGAATATATGAAAGACTTTCCGAAAGAACGGATATAGAGCTTATGCTCCTGCCCGAGGAAAAGCGTAAGGATATTGAGGCTCGCCGTGAGATGCTCAACACCTGCGACATCGCCTTTCTCTGCCTGCCCGATGCGGCGGCGATAGAAGCCGTCGGACTTATCGAAAACGAAAAAGTCAGGGTACTCGACACCTCAACGGCTCACAGAACCGATCCCGGCTGGGCATACGGTTTCCCCGAGCTGTCCGAGGCTCACCGTGAAAAAATAAAAAATTCAAACAGGATCGCTGTTCCCGGCTGTCACGCAAGCGGTTTCATCTCCCTTGTCTATCCTCTGATTGAGGCCGGTGCGATATCCAAGGATACGCTTCTTACCTGTCATTCGCTGACCGGTTACAGCGGCGGCGGTAAAAAGATGATCGCCGAATACGAAGCTCCTGAGCCGGACGTCGCTCTCGCTTCACCGAGGCAGTATGGTTTGACGCAAAATCATAAGCACTTAAAGGAAATGAAAGCGATCACGGGAATAAATTCGTTCCCTGCTTTCTGCCCGATAGTTGCCGACTATTACAGCGGTATGCTTGTAACCGTTCCTCTTTTCAAGGAACAGCTCAACGGCGTGACGTTGCAGGATATTAAAGAAATCTATTCAAAAAAATACGCTTCCGATATGGTCAGCTTCAAGGACGAAATTGGCGAGGACGGATTTATATGCTCGAACAAGCTCTCCTTTAACGATTCAATGGAGATTTTCGTTCAGGGCAACGAGGACAGAATACTTCTTATGTCACGCTACGACAATCTCGGAAAAGGCGCATCGGGAGCGGCAATACAAAATATGAACATTCTTCTCGGAACAGACGAAAAAACAGGACTCGAGGTATAAAATAATGAAAGAAATTCAGGGCGGCATCTGCGCCGCAAAGGGCTTCAAAGCCAACGGAATCCACTGCGGAATAAGGAAAAACAAGTCAAAGCGTGACCTCTCGCTTATTGTCAGCGACGTCAGGGCGACTGCGGCGGCGGTATACACAACAAACCTTGTAAAGGGTGCGCCGATCCTTGTCAATCAGAAGCACCTTGCGGACGGTTATGCTCAGGCTATCATCTGCAACAGCGGTATTGCAAACACCTGCAACGCCAACGGTGTTGAAATGGCTGAGGAAATGGGCAAGCTCGTTGAGAAAGCAACGGGAGTCAAGAGCGACGATGTTGTTATCGCTTCAACGGGCGTTATCGGTATGCCCCTCAATGTTACTCCGATTGCCAACGGTATGGACGAGCTTGTTGCAGGTCTCGGCTATGACAACAACTCTCTTGCCGCAGAGGGCATAATGACGACCGACACAAAGAAAAAGGAAACCGCCGTCAGCTTTGAAATTGACGGTGTTGAATGCAGAATAGGCGGTATGGCAAAGGGAAGCGGAATGATCCACCCCAATATGGCGACAATGCTTGTATTCGTCACCTCCGACGTTGCCATCACAAGCGAAATGCTTCAGAAAGCTGTCAGCGACGATGTCAAGACATCTTTCAATATGATAAGCGTTGACGGTGACACTTCTACAAACGATACCTTTGCCGTCCTTGCCAACGGAATGGCAGGCAATAAGCTCATCGACTCCGAGGGCGAGGCATATGACGCTTTCTGCGAGGCTCTGCACAAGGTCAGCGTTGACCTTTCCAGAAAAATTGCAGGCGACGGCGAGGGCGCAACGAAGCTGCTTGAATGTAAGGTCACGGGAGGAAAGACGGACGAGATCGCCAAAAAAGTTGCAAAATCCGTTATCTGCTCCTCTCTTACCAAGGCGGCAATGTTCGGTGCGGACGCAAACTGGGGACGTGTGCTTTGTGCGATCGGTTACAGCGGAGCCGATGTTGACATTGAAAAAATCAACGTCAGCTTTAAATCGGCAAAGGGTACTATCGAGGTTTGCCGCAACGGCGCAGGCGTTGATTTCTCCGAAGAAAAAGCAAAGGAAATTCTGCTTGAAAACGAGATTGACATTCTTGTTGACCTCAACGACGGCGACTTCGACGCAACGGCATGGGGCTGTGACCTCACATATGAATATGTCAAGATCAACGGCGATTACAGAACCTGAGGTGAAATATAATGAATATTTCTATGGACGAGAGAGCCGGCATACTTACCCGTGCTCTCCCCTACATTCAAAAATATAACGGAAAAATCCTTGTCGTGAAATACGGCGGAAATGCCATGATAAGCGAAGAACTCAAGGATTCGGTTATGAGCGACATTATCCTGCTTTCCACAATCGGTATCAAGGTCGTGCTTGTTCACGGCGGCGGTCCCGAGATTACGGGAATGTTAAATAAAATCGGCAAGAAGAGCGAATTTGTCAACGGTCTGCGCGTCACAGATAAGGAAACAGCGGATGTTGTTCAGATGGTGCTTGCAGGCAAGATCAACAAAAGTCTTGTCAACCTGCTCTGCTCAAAGGGCGGCAAGGCGATCGGTCTGAGCGGCTCGGACGGCGGAATGATTAAGGCAAAGCCGAAGTCAAAAGAGCTTGGATTTGTCGGAGAAATAACCGATATCAACGTTCAGCCTATACTCGACGTGTTGGAAATGGGTTACATTCCCGTTGTTTCGACCGTAGGCTTCGACTCCGACGGCAACACCTACAATATCAACGCCGACACGGTTGCGGCAGGAATTGCAGGCAAGCTCAAGGCAGAAAGCCTTATCTCCATGACGGATATCGCAGGAATACTGAAAGACAAGGACGATCCCTCAACCCTTATTTCAAAGATCTATGTCGAGGATGCGGCAAAGCTGATGGACGAGGGAATAATACAGGGCGGAATGATACCGAAGGTTCAGTGCTGTGTTGACGCAATCAACCTCGGTGTGCGAAAGGTTTTCGTCATTGACGGAAGAATCCCTCACTCGATAATTATTGAAGTGCTTACCGACGAGGGTATCGGTACAATGTTCGTTAAAAACGATAAATAATCTCGGAGGCTTAAAATGAGTATTACAGAAACTGATAAAAAATACGTTGCCGGTACATACGCAAGATTTCCCGTTGAGCTTGTCAGCGGCAAAGGTGCAATTCTCAAGGACAGTAGCGGCAAGGAATACATTGACCTCGGAAGCGGAATTGCCGTCAACATCTTCGGCGTTGCCGACGACGAATGGCAGAAAGCCGTTACGGCTCAGCTTTCCGTTCTTCCGCACACCTCAAACCTCTATTTCACTGAGCCTTGCTCGGAGCTTGCGGAGCTTCTCTGTGAGAGAACGGGAATGAAAAAGGTGTTTTTCTCCAACAGCGGCGCAGAGGCTAACGAATGTGCTATCAAAACCGCAAGGAAATTTGCCTTTGACAAATACGGCGACGAGAGCCATTCAACGATCATCACCCTGAAAAACAGCTTCCACGGCAGAACGATCACCACCCTCAAGGCGACAGGTCAGGACGTTTTCCACACGAATTTCGGACCTTTCCCTGACGGCTTTGTTTATGCCGAGGCAAACAATCTTGACGATATAAAGAAATATGCCGACGGCGGAAACTGCATCGCCGTTATGATGGAGCTTGTCCAGGGCGAGGGCGGCGTATGCAAGCTTGACGGGGATTATGTCAAGGCGGTCGCAGAATATGTCAGGGAAAAGGATATGCTTCTCATCATCGACGAGGTGCAGACGGGCAACGGCAGAACAGGCGAGCTTTACGCCTATATGCACTACGGAATTGAGCCTGACATCGTTTCAACGGCAAAGGGACTCGGCGGCGGTCTTCCGATCGGCGCAACCATGCTCGGCGAGAGAGTTGAAAATGTCCTAAGCTCAGGCTCTCACGGCTCAACCTTCGGCGGAAACCCCGTTTGCTGTGCAGGCGCATGCAACATAATCAAGCGCATTGATGACAAGCTTCTCAGCGAGGTTAAGGAAAAATCCGCATATATTATCTCCGAGCTTGAGGGCGCAAAGGGTGTTAAATCGGTCAGCGGTCTCGGTCTTATGCTCGGCGTTGAAACCGAAAAGCCTGCCAAGGAGATTGTCAACACCTGCATTGAAAAGGGCGTGCTTGTCCTCACGGCAAAAACAAAGGTACGTCTTCTCCCCTCCCTCAACATTGATTGGGACGACCTGAAAAAGGGTGTTCAAATTCTCAAGGAAGTCATTGCCGAATAATATAACAGAATAAGCTTTCCTCCCGTTAAGTTTCTGCTCAACGGGAGGATTTTTGCGGAAAACTGCACAAAATACCTATGATACTGTTTGATATGTTTGTGTGGCAAAAGCCTTGTCCATATGGTATAATATAAACGTTCGAGTGAAAAGGAGAGGCCGTATGAAAGAAAACAAAATGGGCGTTATGCCCGTAAACAAGCTCATTATAAATATGTCGCTGCCGATGATCATTTCCATGCTCGTCCAAGCGCTTTACAATATTGTCGATTCTGTTTTTGTCGCAATGGTAAATCAGGAATCGCTGACGGCGGTTTCGCTTTCGTTCCCTGCTCAAAATCTTATGATCGGCTTTGCAACGGGAACGGCGGTCGGTGTGAACGCTCTGATTTCCCGTGCCCTCGGAGAAAAAAACGGCGAACGTGCAAACCGAATTGCCGAAAACGGAGTTTTTCTTGCGCTTCTCACCTCGGTTGCGTTTTTCCTGTTCGGTATTTTCGGCTCAAGGCTTTTCATAAGCTCTCAGACCGATGTTCCGTATATCATCGACGAGGGTGAAAAATATCTCAGAATATGCTGCGGAGCCTGCTTCGGAATTTTCTTTGAGATAATGTACGAAAGACTTCTGCAATCCACGGGACGGACTTTCTACACAATGATTACTCAGGGAGTCGGCGCAATAGCGAACATCATTCTTGATCCCGTGTTTATTTTCGTTTTCAAGCTCGGAGTAAGCGGAGCGGCAATCGCAACGGTAACAGGTCAGATCATCGCTTTCATTCTTGCGGTTTATTTCAATCACAGGAAAAATCCCGAAATCCGTCTTAACTTTAAAAAATTCAAACCCAACGGAAGACTTATCGGAGAAATATATAAAATCGGTGTTCCGTCCGTTCTTATGGTTGCAATCGGCTCGGTAATGACCTATTTTATGAATAAAATACTCATTGTCTACACGCTCGGCAAGGAGCTTTCCGTCAACGTTTTCGGTGCGTTCTTTAAGCTTAACAGCTTCATCTGTATGCCGATTTTCGGACTGAACAACGGAGTTATTCCGATTATTGCTTACAACTACGGCGCAAGATACAAGAGCCGTATGCTGAAGACCATAAAGCTTTCGGTTATTTATGCCGAAGCGTTCAGCGTGTTCGGAGCAATACTTTTCTTTGCCCTGCCGAACGTGCTTCTCGGGTTTTTCTCCGCAACTCCTCAGATGCTCGAAATCGGAATACCTGCACTCAGGATAATCAGCCTCAGCTTCCTGTTTGCCGGAATGAACATTGCGCTGAGCGCAGTATTTCAGGCTTTCGGAAAAAGCGTATTTTCAATGATTATGTCCTTTATCCGTCAGCTCGTTATCCTTATTCCTGCGGCATATATTCTGGCAAGATACGGACTTTCGATCGGCAACAACGACCTTGTATGGTGGTCATATACGATTGCTGAGATATCAGCCGTTTTCTCATCTGTTGTTTTCTTCGCTGTACTTAATAAGAAAACGATCAAACCCCTGAACGAAGCCGGCGAAAACAGATAAAGTGTAATGACAAAATGCTTGCATTTTGCGAAGCATGGGTATATAATAGCAGTAACAATTAAACAGACGGGAGCTTGTGTTACAAGCTGAGAGGGAGGTTTGACCTCCGACCGATAACCTGATTTGGATAATGCCAACGTAGGGATGCCTGATAATATAATCATTTTACGGGAAGCATACGAATCGGTTGCTTCCCGTTTTGGTTTTTATGGAGGAATGAATATGGTTAAAATCAACGGTAATCAGGAAAATGCCGCAGGGAAAACGCTTGCGGAGTATCTCGAAACGACAAGCTTCGATACCCGACGTATTGCAGTTGAAATAAACGGAGAAATTGTTCCAAAAGCTCAATACGCAAACACGTTGATAAACGACGGCGACATTATTGAAGTTGTCAGCTTTGTGGGAGGCGGTTAATTTGTTACCGACAAGGGAAGAACTGACCAAGGCTTTATCTCAGCGGCACGGGGTAAAGCTTCAGCAGACATTCTCGGCGGCAACCGTTGCCGTGTGCGGTCTTGGCGGTCTCGGATCAAACATATCCGTTTCGCTCGCCCGTGCAGGAATAGGCAGGCTTATTCTCATAGACTTTGACCGTGTGGATATAACAAATCTGCACCGTCAGCAATACAAGGCAAGCCAGATCGGAATGTTCAAAACCGATGCGCTGACGGAAAATCTGAAAGAAATCGCACCATATGTTGAGCTTCAGGCTCGTACCGTTCGTATAGACGAGAGCAACGCTTTAGCTCTGCTCAAGGAGGCGGACATAATCTGCGAAGCCTTTGACGATGCGGAATGTAAGTCGATGCTGACCGATATTGTGCTTGAGAATTTGCCCGACAAGTATTACGTTGCCGCATCGGGTATGGCGGGAATAGGAAACGCCAACGACATCAGAACAAGAAAAATAACCGACAAATTTTATCTCTGCGGTGACGGAGTGAGCGACGTCAACAGCTCGGAGGGGCTTTTCTCCTCCAGAGTTATGCTGTGTGCGGCGCATCAGGCACATGCCGTCCTGCAAATATTAGCCGGCAAATTATAAAAGAAAGAAGGAATACCAATGAACGACGATAAGCTTGTGATAGGCGGACGTGAATTTAATTCACGTTTCATTCTCGGATCGGGTAAATACTCAATGAAGCTTATTGAAGCGGCGATAAAGGACGCAGGGGCGGAAATAATCACTCTTGCCGTGCGTCGTACAAACACTAAGGATCAAGAGAGCATACTCGACTATATCCCCGACGGTATCACTCTGCTCCCCAACACAAGCGGAGCGAGAACCGCAGATGAAGCCGTTCGCATTGCACGCCTTGCAAGGGAGCTTGGCTGCGGAGACTTTGTAAAAATCGAAATAATGAGGGATTCCAAATATCTTCTTCCCGACAATCAGGAAACAGTCAAGGCAACGGAAATTCTTGCAAAAGAAGGCTTTGTCGTAATGCCCTATATGTACCCTGACCTGAACTCCGCCCGTGATCTTGTGAACGCTGGTGCGGCGGCTGTTATGCCGCTTGCTTCTCCGATCGGTTCAAACAAGGGGCTTGCAACAAAGGATTTTATTCAGATCCTTATTGATGAGATCGACCTTCCGATCATCGTTGACGCAGGAATAGGCAGACCGTCTCAGGCTTGTGAGGCTATGGAAATGGGAGCCGCCGCAATTATGGCTAATACGGCTCTTGCAACCGCAGGCGATCTTCCGATGATGGCTTCGGCTTTCCGTCAGGCGATCGAGGCCGGCCGCAAGGCTTATCTTGCAGGTCTCGGCAGGGTGCTTACAAGGGGTGCTTCCGCCTCCGATCCGCTCACCGGCTTCCTACGTGATTAAGGAGTGATTAAATGGAAAATCAATTCTTTGTCGATTCGGAGTTTTTGTCTGAGGCGGCACTTGAAAAGAAGCATAGGCTTGAAAACGATCCGTCCTGCCGCAAAAATCATATGGAATATCTGCCGGGTATGGAGATTATTCAATCCGATGTTTGCGAAAACGTTATGGCGCAGATGAACTCCTATGACTACACCAAGTATACTGCAAGGGATGTCAGAGCCGCCCTTGAGCACGAGACCTGTTCCGTTGAGGATTTCAAGGCTCTGCTCTCCCCTGCCGCCGAGCCGTTTCTTGAGCAGATGGCACAGCGTGCAAGGCTTGAAACAAGCAAGCATTTCGGCAATACCGTATATCTTTTTACTCCGCTTTACATCGCAAACTACTGCGAAAACTACTGCGTTTACTGCGGCTTCAACTGCTATAACCACATCAACCGAATGAAGCTGACACCCGAACAGATAGAACATGAGATGAAGGTCATCGCCGACAGCGGTATGGAGGAAATTCTCCTTCTCACGGGTGAGAGCCGTGCGCAGAGCAGCGTCGAATATATCGGAGAAGCCTGCAAGCTTGCAAGAAAGTATTTTCGTATGGTCGGGCTTGAGATTTATCCCGTAAATACAGACGAGTACAGATATCTCCACGAATGCGGAGCTGACTATGTCACTGTTTTTCAGGAGACCTACGACACAGACAAATACGAAACACTTCACCTTATGGGACACAAGCGAGTCTGGCCTTACCGCTTTGACGCTCAGGAAAGGGCGCTCAGAGGCGGAATGAGAGGGGTTGCGTTCTCTGCCCTGCTCGGTCTTTCCGATTTCCGAAAGGACGCCCTCGCAAGCGCCATGCACGTTTACTATCTTCAGCGCAAATATCCGTATGCGGAAATGTCGCTCTCCTGTCCCAGACTTCGCCCGATTATAAACAACGATAAGATAAATCCGCTCGACGTTCACGAAAAACAGCTTTGCCAGGTGCTTTGCGCCTACCGGATTTTCCTGCCCTTTGTCGGCATAACCGTTTCCTCCCGTGAGAGTGCGGAGTTCAGAAACGGAATTGTCAAGATTGCCGCCACCAAGGTTTCCGCAGGCGTTTCAACCGGAATCGGCGATCACGAAAGCAAATACAGCGGAAAGGAGTCGGACGGTGCTCAGGGCGATGAACAGTTTGAAATTGACGACGGCAGAAGCCTTGATAAAATGTATCAGGATATCACCGAAGAAGGCTTACAGCCCGTCCTGAACGACTATCTCTATGTCTGATATCATTGTTATTACCAACCGCTCGCTTTGCCGTGAGGATTTTCTGACGAGAATTGAAAAAATCGCACTTGCACGTCCTGCCGCTATCGTTCTGCGTGAAAAAGATATGAACGAAAAGGAATATAAAAATCTTGCGGCTCAGGTTTTGGAAATATGCAATAAGCACGGCGCACGGTGTATTCTTCACAGCTTTCCCGAAGCGGCGGCAGAGCTTAATTGTTCCGCCCTGCATATGCCTTTGTCCCGTCTGAGGCTGCTTTCTTCGGAAGAAAGAGCGTCTTTCAAAGCTCTCGGTGCTTCCTGCCATTCGGTCGAAGACGCAAAAGAAGCAGAAAAACTCGGCTGTACCTATATCACGGCAGGTCATATCTTTGACACCGACTGCAAAAAGGGCTTGCCCGGACGGGGGCTTGCTTTTCTGAAAGAAGTTTGCGAAAGCGTTTCGATTCCCGTCTATGCGATCGGCGGCATAAGCGCAGATAAAGTCGCCCCAATCAAGGAAAGCGGTGCAAAGGGCGTTTGCGTAATGAGCGGAGCAATGACCTGTGAAGATGTTCAAAAATATTTAGGAGAGTTCAGATGAAATTAAGTAAAGACGACCTTTTACTTTATGCAATAACCGACCGCAGAAATCTCGATAAAAAAGTGTTTTTTGAGAAGATTGAAGAAGCCCTGCAAGGCGGAGTTACTATACTCCAGCTTCGTGAAAAGGAGCTTGACGAAGACAGCTTTATAAATGAAGCAATCGAAGTCAAAAATATTTGCCGTAAACACGGCGTTCCGCTTATCATCAACGACAATGTCAATGTAGCTTTAAAAAGCGGAGCGGACGGAGTTCACGTCGGAATTGAGGATATGCCGATAGATGAAATTCGCAGAACAGTTCCCGACAGCTTTATCATCGGCGCAACCTGCAAAACCGTTGAGCAGGCGCAATCCGCCGAAAGGCTCGGTGCGGATTATATGGGAGTCGGCGCAGTTTTCCCCTCCCCAACCAAGAAAAATGCCGTTCGCATTACAAGAGAACAGCTCAAAGAAATCTGCGCTTCCGTTTCGATTCCTGCGGTTGCTATCGGCGGCATAAGCCTTGAAAACGTCGATGAGCTAAAGGGCGGAGGAATGTCGGGCATAGCCGTTGTTTCGGCTGTTTTTTCCGCCGATGACATTCAAAAAGCCGCATCACTTCTCAAAGAAAAAGCTAAAAGCTTGATTTAAAAAATTTGCGGCAGACCGGGGGCACCACTCTCTGTCGCTTAATAAAAATAATGCAAATCAATCCGAAAGGAAGTTGAGATATTGAAAACAGCATTATCAATCGCAGGAAGCGATTCCTGCGGAGGCGCCGGCATTCAGGCAGATATCAAAACAATGACGCTGAATGGTGTTTATGCAATGAGCGCAATAACCGCTCTCACGGCTCAGAACACGACCGGCGTAAGATCAATTCAGGACTCATCTCCCGAATTTCTTAAAGATCAGATCGACGCCGTATTTGAGGATATTTTTCCCGATGCGGTCAAGATCGGAATGGTTTCCTCGGCAGAGCTTATCAAAGTTATCGCCGAAAGGCTGACCTTCTACAAGGCGAAAAACATTGTTGTCGATCCCGTTATGGTCGCAACAAGCGGAGCTTCATTGATCCGAACCGGGGCTGTTTCCGCCCTTGAAAAAGAACTTATTCCCATCGCTTACCTCGTCACGCCCAACATTCCCGAAGCGGAGATGCTGACGGGGAATAAGATTGTCACACGGGACGATATGCAGAAAAGCGCAAAACAGATCGCCGAGGCCTACGGCTGTAATGTCCTGCTGAAAGGCGGTCACAGCGTAAACGACGCTTCCGATCTGCTTTATTCCGACGGTCAGGCACAATGGCTTGAGGGTAAGAAAATCAACAATCCGAACACCCACGGAACAGGCTGTACTCTTTCAAGCGCAATCGCCTCCAACCTTGCGAAAGGCTACGGTCTTGCCGATTCCGTAAAGCGTGCAAAGGAGTTTATCTCCGGCGCACTTTCCGCCATGCTTGATCTCGGTCAAGGCTCAGGACCTATGAATCACGCATTTGATCTCAATTCATATTTTGCAAAATAATATCTGTTTGAAAGGACTATGTTAAAATGAGAAATTACACAACACAAATGGACGCCGCAAGAAAAGGCATTATCACACCCGAAATGAAGGCAGTTGCCGAAAAGGAGTACCGCACCGAAGAAGAGATCCGTGACTTCGTTGCAAGAGGACAGGTTGCGATCTGCGCCAACAAGCTCCATACCTGCATTGATCCCAACGGCGTTGGCTCAATGCTCCGCACGAAGATCAATGTCAACCTCGGCGTTTCCCGTGACTGCAAGGATTACGACATTGAAATGAAAAAGGTTATGGCGGCTGTCGATATGGGCGCAGAGGCTATAATGGATCTCTCGTCCCACGGCAACACACAGCCTTTCCGCCGCAAGCTTACGTCGGAGTGTCCTGCAATGATCGGAACAGTTCCCGTTTACGACAGCGTAATTCATTATCAGCGTGACCTTGCCACACTTACGGCAAAGGATTTCATTGATGTTGTCCGTCTGCACGCTGAGGACGGAGTTGACTTTGTAACACTGCATTGCGGAATAACACGCAAGACTATCGACCAGATCAAGAAACACAAGAGAAAGATGAACATTGTTTCACGCGGAGGCTCACTCGTTTTCGCATGGATGAGTATGACAGGCGAAGAAAATCCGTTCTATGAGTATTTTGATGAAATTCTTGACATCTGCCGTGAATATGACGTCACGATCTCATTGGGCGATGCCTGCCGTCCCGGCTGTCTTGCAGACGGAAGCGACGTTTGCCAGATTGAGGAGCTTGTCCGCCTCGGCGAGCTTACAAAACGTGCATGGGCTAAGGATGTTCAGGTTATGGTTGAGGGTCCCGGTCATATGCCGATGGATCAGATCGAAGCGAATATGAAAATCCAACAGACGATCTGTATGGGTGCTCCGTTCTATGTTCTCGGACCTATCGTGACCGATATTGCTCCCGGCTACGACCACATCACCTCTGCTATCGGCGGAGCTATTGCGGCGGCTTCGGGAGCGGCATTCCTCTGCTACGTTACGCCTGCCGAGCATCTCGCCCTGCCGAATGTTGACGATGTTAAGCAGGGAATAATCGCCTCCAGAATTGCGGCTCATGCCGCCGATATTGCAAAAAAAATTCCCCATGCAAGGGATATTGACGACGCTATGGCGGACGCAAGGCGCACCTTTGACTGGGAGAAGCAGTGGGAATGTTCGATTGATCCCGAAACTGCAAGGTCAATTCGTGACAGCCGTGCTCCCGAGCACGAGGACACCTGCTCAATGTGCGGTAAATTCTGCGCCGTCAGAAGTATGAATAAGGCTCTCAACGGCGAATACATAGACATTCTTTAAAAGCCACTAAAAAGCGGTGCAGCTCCATTTCGGAACTGCACCGCTTTTTTATCTGTTTAATTATTTTGCAAGGTTAGCCTTGAGAGTTTCAAGCTGATTTCTGAGCTCCTGAGGAAGCTTGTCGCCAAACTTCTTGTAGTGCTCCTCGATCTCTGCGGCTTCCTTCATCCATGTGTCCTTATCAACATCGAGGATGGACTTGAGAGTATCCATATCCATATCGAGGTCTGTAAGGTCGATATCCTCCGGCTTCGGAACATAACCGATAGCTGTCTCGGTTGCGTCAGCCTTGCCCTCACAGCGGTCGATGATCCAGTTGAGAACACGCATATTGTCGCCGAATCCCGGCCAGATGAAGTTGCCCTCGTCATCGGTACGGAACCAGTTGACGTTGAAGATCTTGGGAGCCTTGTCTCCGAGCTTCTTGCCCATGTCAAGCCAATGCTGGAAGTAGTCAGCCATATGATATCCGCAGAACGGAAGCATAGCCATAGGATCACGGCGAACAACACCTACTGCACCTGCAGCGGCTGCTGTTGTCTCGGATGCCATTGCGGAGCCGATGAACACACCGTTCTCCCAGCTCTTTGACTGGTAAACCAGCGGAGCGCACTTTGCACGACGACCGCCGAAGATAATAGCGGAGATTGGCACGCCCTCACCCTTGTTGAATTCGGGAGAGATGCACGGACAGTTTTCTGCCGGAGCGGTAAATCTTGAGTTCGGATGAGCCGCATAGGTTGACTTGTCAGCCTTATTGAACTTGGAAGCGTCCCACTTGTTGCCCTTCCAATCGAGTGCGTTTGTCGGAAGATCCTTGTTAAGGCCCTCCCACCAAACTGTATTGTCATCAAGGTTAAGACATACGTTTGTGAAGATCGTGTTCTTCTTTGTTGACTCAAGAGCGTTGAAGTTGGACTTCGAGTTTGTTCCGGGCGCAACTCCGAAGAAACCGTTTTCCGGGTTGATAGCATAGAGTCTGCCGTCCTTGCCGATTCTCATCCAAGAAATATCGTCACCGACTGTCCAGATCTTGTAGCCCTTCTCCTGAAGATACTTGGGAGGAATAAGCATTGCAAGGTTTGTCTTACCACAAGCTGAGGGGAAAGCGGCGGCAACATACTTAACCTCGCCCTTAGGATTCTGAAGACCGAGAATGAGCATATGCTCAGCCATCCAGCCCTCTTTCCAGCCCTGATAAGAAGCGATTCTAAGAGCGAAGCACTTCTTGCCAAGAAGAACGTTTCCGCCGTAAGCAGAGTTTACGGAGATAATTGCGTTATCCTCAGGGAACTGGCAGATATATCTGTTTTCGGGATCAACATTACATTTTGCGTGGAAGCCTCTGACCCAGTCATTGCTGTCGCCGAGAACGTCCATAACAGCCTTGCCGACACGAGTCATAATAGCCATATTGAGAACAACATAGATAGAGTCGGTGATCTCAACGCCGATCTTTGCAAGAGGAGAGCCGATCGGGCCCATTGAGAAGGGGATAACATACATAGTTCTTCCCTTATAGGAGTCTCTTGCGATGTCATAAAGCTTCTTGTACATTTCGTCAGGATCGCACCAGTTGTTGGTCGGGCCTGCGTTTTCCTTCTTCTTTGAGCAGATGAAAGTTCTATCCTCAACACGTGCAACATCGTTGGGCTGGGTTCTGTGGAGGTAGCAGCCGGGAAGCTTTTCCTCGTTGAGCTTGATCATTTCGCCGGTCTCAACAGCCTCCTTGCGAAGACCGTCGAGCTGCTCCTCAGAGCCGTCGATCCATACGATTTTGTCGGGCTTAACGAGATCGGCCTTCTCGCTGATCCAGTCAAGTACAGACTTGTTTGTCGTTAATTCCATGATATTCATTCCTTTCGTAAAAATCAATTTTTTACAGATATATTATATCCTTTTTTCGGGCAATTTTCAACATACAAAACGCACATTATAACAAATTTTTATGTTTATTTTTGTATGAAATCACAAAACTTGCAGTAAGAGTTTGTTAAAAATAAAACGAACTTGTCCGCTTTGATATGCTCAAAAACAAACGAAAAAGGAAAGGGAGCGCAGCTTCCTGCGCTCCCGAAAATATTTCAGCTAAAAGCTAATTTATAAATTAACTTATTTAACTGTGTAGGTGAACTCACCGGCATCATGCCACTCGTTACCGTACTTAACCTGAACCTTGATAACGTTCTCGCCTGCAAGGTAGCAGCTTGCCTGAGCATTAAATACCTTAACGCCTTCCTCAACGGTGTAAGCCTTAGTGGTAAGAGTACCACCGTTAGACATTACTGTACGAACACCCTGGATGTCCATACCTGTAACAACTGTAACAGGAATACGACATGCTGAGCCCTCAGTCTTGTCAGGAGTGATAGCATGAACTGTTGTGTCAAGCTCCGGCTGAACAAGGTTGATGGAGAATACATAAGCATTGTCCAAGCTCTCCCAAGTATAATCATACTTAGCGATAACCTTGATATCAGAACCTACTCTGAGGCTTGTGGTGATCTCCCAAACGTCATAAGCTGCCTCACGGTCAAGCTCATTGCACTGTGAGCCATCGTTATTGTAAGTAGAGATAACAGCCGCGCTGCTGCGTCTTGTGATAGTTCTTGTGTTGCCGTCAACATCAACGAACTGAATCTTTGATGCATAGTTGCCGTCAACATAGTTTACTCTTACAACATAAGTGTTGAGAGCTGTTGTGGACGGAGTCCAATCAACAGATACAACAGAACCCTTAACCTCTGCAGGCTTAGCCTGAAGAGCTGCGATTGCTGCGTTAAGCTCGTTAGCTGCTGTATCTACAGTGCCCTGATCGGAAATCTTGAGATTACGTGCAACTGACTTAGCTGCTGCAAGCTTAGCTGCCATTGCATTGTAAGAAGACTCGGTGTAATCCTCGGCATTCTTAGTCTCTGCAAGAGCGATAGCTGCATCAAGAGCTGTGTAAGAAGCGTCCTTCTCTACGAGCGGCATTGCATTGTTGATAGCTGCTTCAGCTGCGTCAACAGTAGCCTGCTCGTCGATTGTGAGGTCACGAGGAAGTGCCTTACCGGCTGCAACTGCATCCTGAAGAGCCTTTACAGACTCATCTGTGTAGATTGAAGTCTCCTTGAGGAGTTCCTCGGCTGCTGCGATAGCTTCATCAAGAGCTGTGTAAGAAGCGTACTCGACAACCGGAAGAAGCTCAAGTGAATCTGCCCATGCAAGAACAGCCTTCTCCTGATTTCTTGCTGCCATGTACTGGCTGATTGTCTCGTCGCCACGCTTTACAGGATCCTGAACGTAATCCCACTTGATGTTAGCGAAGATAGCGTCAACAACTGCAAGAGATTCCTCTGTGTAGAGAGTACGGTCAATAGCCTCGTACTCAGCCTTAGCATTGTTGATGTTTGTGTAATCCCACGGAAGGAACTCAGGAGCATCAACAAGAGCATTAACTTCAACAGTCTTTGCGTCTACTGTTGCCTGATCCTTAGCCTTGAGAGCACGGAAAGCTATATCGTTAGCAGCCGCGATAAGGTCTGCTGCTTCAGTCTTATAAGCCTCTGTGAGATACTTAGTATAAGTTGTAAGGTTGGAGTTGAGCTTCTGAATAGCTGAATCAAGAGCTGTGTAAGAAGCGTCTGCCTCTACAAGAGCGTCGATAGCTGCATTGAGCTCATCAGCAAATGCATCAAGAGTAGCCTGCTGCTCCTTGGTGTATACTGTCTGAGAAGCTGTAACTGCATCATCATACTTAGCCTTTGCAACTGTCCATGTAGCTACTGTCCAATGAGACTCTGTAAGAGCTTCAAATCTGTCGATAGCTGCATTAACCTTTGAGTAGTCAGCGCCTGCAGGAACAAGGTTCTTAACTGCATTGTTAAGAGCTACTGTCTGAGCGTCAACTGTTGCCTGATCGTTCTTCTTAGTGAGACCTGATGTTGCATAAAGAGCATTAGCAGCGTCAAGCTCTGTCTTCATTGCATTGTAAGAATCTGCAGTGTAAAGGTCAGCATTGATAGCTGCAGCCTTGTCAATAGCTGTCTTGAGAGCTGATGTATCAGCCGGAAGAAGCACAAGAGCTGCTGTCTTAGCAACGATTTCTGCTGCATAAGCGTCAACCTCATCCTGCTTATCCTTTGTGAGACCGTAAACTACAGCGTCCTTAGCGGCAATAACTGCTGCTGCGGATTCTGCGGTGTAGTAAGCGGAAAGATCTGATGTTGCGGGGATAGCCGTAATAGCGTTGTTAACTGCAGTGTAATCAGCCTCAACAAATCTGAGAGCTGCCTTAGCTGCAACGAGATCCTCAACCATCTTTGAAACCTGAGCCTGCTCTGTCTCCTTGAGGTTGTGATCGTCAACCATCTTCTGAGCGGCAGCAAGGACTGTCTGGTATGCAGACCATGTTTCTGTGGTGTAGTAATCCTCAGTATAAGCTGTTCCCTTTGCTATCTCAGCTTCGAGCTCTGAATAATCAGCACCGCCGAGAGCAACAAGGTTAGTCTTAGCCGTATTAAGTGCGTTATAAGCTGAATCAATTGTAGCCTGATCCTTAGCCTTGAGGTTTCTGTCTACTGCCTTAGCAGCTGTGAGAGCAGAAGCAAATGCTCTCCATGAAGCTGCAGTGTAGTCACCCTCAACGAGAGCGTCACTCTCAAGAATAAGAGCGTCAAGAGCTGTGTAGGAAGCGTCAGCCTCTACAAGAGCGCCTCTTGCAGTTGCAAGAGCTGATGTTGCATTGTCAATTACTGACTGGCTTGAAGCCTTGAGAGTTCTGTCAACTGACTTAGCATTTGCAAGAGCTGTTGTGAATGCCGACCATGTTCCTGCTGTGTACCAGCCTGACTCGGAAGCATCAACAATAGCCTGAGAAGTTGCGATTTCAGCATCAAGAGCTGTGTAATTTGCATCGTCCTCTACTGCCTTAGGAGTAAGGTTTGCAATAGCGTTTGTAAGAGCTGTAGCAGCAGCGTTGATTTCAGCCTGATGTGTTATATCAAGACCGGAAGCGATAGCTTCTGCACTTGACTTTGCAGTCTGGAATGCTGTCCAGTTAGCATCCTGCTCATAGTTGTCAGCGCTGATAGCGTTAGCGGCTGTCTTAGCGTTGTTAAGAGCTGTGTAATCAGCGGACTTGATCTGAAGAGCATCGTAACCTGCGGTAAGATCTGCAAGAGCAGAATCAACAGCAGTCTGATCTGCAGCGTTCTGGTTGTCAAGCATATCCTTAGCGGCTGCAAGAGCTGCTACGAAAGCGTCAGTGTTGTTGTAGTTAGCAACTACTGTGTCCTTAACAGCGTCATACTTTGCCTGGAGAGCTGAGTAATCAATCTCAGATGTTGAACCACCCTTAACAGTAAGAGTGATGTTTGTGCCTGTAAGATCGAAATACTGATCCTCATTGAAGTATGCGTTAGCAAGGTCGGAAAGGTTTGCAGCGTCAGCTACACCGTCCGGACACTCAGAAACGTACATATTACCCTTTGTGTTTGCAGTTCTTCTGATGTTCTCCTCGGGCATTGTGAAACGGTATGTATCGCCCGGCTGAGCATCGTCAGGAATCTGAACGGGGAAGTAGATGAGTGAATTTTCTTCATCCTCAAGAATGATTGTTTCCTCCTTTTTGGGGTTCGGGAAAATATCATACTTAAAGTACTGCCAACCTGCTGCCTTTGCTTCAGCTGCATTTGCGAATTTACCGCCGCCTGTTTTGAACGGAACGTTACCGTCATCACTTACGCAGTTGTTCATATCGCCGAGGAAACCGCTGTCGATAGCGATTGATGAAGGTGTAGAAACGGAGTTGTCAAGTGAACAGTATGAAGGGAACTCGTTATCAGGATTCCATGCAATCATCTTACCAGTCTTAGCTGCTGTTGCTGTTGCACCCATCTGAGCAGTGAAAATTTCACCGGCATCCATAAGGCGAGAATCCATGTAAACGATACCTGCAACGTGACCAACATAATAGTTTGTCGTTACATGAAGTGCGATCATAACCTTCTGGCCGGGCTCAACTTCCATATTACCTGTCTGTGAATCAGTCCAAGTAGCTGCTGTGTACTTGGTTTTGCTGGTCCATGCACAGCCTGCGGTAATCTCAGAAGCAGTAAGCCAAATTTTGACCTGATGCGATGCTGTGTCAGGATTTCCGTTAGCGGAAGCGGCAACAGCGAACGTACCGAGCACCAAAGCGATTGCAAGCAATACGCTAAGTACT
Organism: Clostridiaceae bacterium; assembly: GCA_016292785.1. Lineage (GTDB taxonomy): Bacteria > Bacillota > Clostridia > Oscillospirales > Acutalibacteraceae > CAG-488. Next base: position 32,237 of record JAEDFL010000006.1, read on the forward strand.
TTCTTTGCAATTTTCATGCAAGTATTCCTCCTTAAAACTTTCTTTTAATAGGGGTTTGTCTGATCCAATTCGTCAATTGATGCGTAAACACTAAGAACCTTTCCAAAATCAAAGCTGTCAATAGTTTTGTCTCCGTTTACATCGGCAGCCATCGTCTGACATTCGTTAAATTCTAAAAGTGAACCGGCGACAGAAACAATGCTAGAAACATCGTTACCGTCAATAATTGCATCTCCGTTGACATCACCGAAGATTACAACTGAATATGTCTTTACAACTGCATCGTCAACAACAATGTTAATCTTTGCATCCGTACCCAAGCCGTACTCAGTATATTCAACACTAATAGTACCTGCTCCGGTAGCAATGACCTTCTGCTTCAATTCAGCAGTTGTTGTCATTCCGACATCAAAGCCGTAAACAACCATATTCGTCTTATCAATGACAGCCTTTGAATCATAGGCTGAGTTTGGTACAAGATCTGCCGTCTCGCCGACAACATTTACAGTAGCGGGAATAAATTCCTTTGCAAATGCCGCATCGTCGATGTAGTAGATCGTGGTTGCATCTGTCGGAGTCTGGATCGCCTGATTATAAAATCCGGTGTACTCCGTGGGGATTAAGAATGTACCGATCTTTCCCGCAGCAGATGACTTTGCCTTTACTGTGAATGTGAAACATACCTCACCATCCGGAAGATTCAAACAGCCGAGAGTAGCATTGGAAACAGCCGCAGTCCACTGAACAAGTATGCAACTGAATTCAGATGCGTCATAGCCCTCAGGTATGTAAGAACCGTCGTTCTGTGAGTTAGCCATTAAGGTTCCCTTTGCCTTACAGGTGTTGAGAGCCGTAAGGTTAATAAGATTCGGAATTTCAAAAACTGCCGAATCAAACAAAATTGGGAAACGGAAGGCTGTCATATTGTAGTTTGTCTGGAGTGAAACGCTGACAGTAACAGTATCGCCGGGAGCATAGGTCTCCTGATCGGTGGTAATTGTTACCTTCATGCTTTCATCGCCGTTTGCCGTACCCTCAGCAGAGGCACAGACACCGAAAACAGCTACAGCAAGAACAACAGACAATATGACTGAAAGAATTTTCTTCGTAATATTCACTTGGAAATTCCTCCTTCATTTTTCGGGATAAAGAGCTGACCTCTCCCGTGGATTTTTCAACCGATTTCCATTCTCATTTTCTGAGCCCTTAACCGATTGATATAATCACAGCCATAAGCTGTAATTAACAAATTGCATATTCTTGTAACAGCTCCGAGGAACTGCTACAAGAATAATTTTGCTGAGTTAGATAATAACGATATTACGGTTTACAAAGTCAATCTCAGCAAGAGATGCAGCAACCACAACAGCGTTTGAAACATCGGTCGGATCACAGTTACCATCGTCATTCAAATCGCCTGCAAGGCGCTTTGCCTCAATATCAAAATCTGAAAGAGAACTTGCGTAACCAAGAATATCCGTAATATCGAAACCGTCAGCACAGTTACCGTCACCGTTAACGTCACCTGTTACGGAAACGATGTATGTTTCAACTACTGCACCTGAGGAATCCTTAACAACGATTTCTGCACCTGTGGTGAACATACCCTTATCATTTTCAACAAGCTCAACCGTGCAGTTTGTAAGAGTGCTGAAGTACTCTTCAACAGTCTTTGCGCCGTTGCCGAGTACACCGACGAGGACGTTACCGTCTGCCGTTGCAACAGTCTGAACATCAGCGATAAGATCATAAACCGGAGTCTCCGATGCAGCGCCTGCCGGTATAAGTCTCTTCTGATACTCAAGGAGCATCTCATAAGCTGTGTTGACCTTTGTCTGTCTGAGGTCGCTTGAAGCGTCGTTGTTGACAGTATTTGCAAAGCTCAGAGCTGTCTGATAAGCATTCCATGACTCTGTTGTGTAATCAGATGCTACATATCCTCTTGCGGCTGCATTTGCAAGCTCATAAGCAAGATGAGTCTTAACGGCATCCTTCTTGAGAAGACGCTCGCCGTAGAGTGAAAGACGGTGATTTCTGTAAGTAACGGTAAGTGAATCCGGCGGATAAACTTTACCCTCAGCATCAGGAATCTCAGCTCTTTCGATCATTCTGTTAGCATCTTTAAGCTCGTCACGGAAGTTGTAATATGTGTACGGCTCATAGTCGTCAACACCGAAGAAGCTGAAGTCAGGATCGGTGTAAGTCTTGCCCTCGTTTGAAGGAGCATAGCTGTTCATGATCTGCTTTGTTGCGTCAAGACCGCCTGCGATCTCGTTGGCGTCAAGAGTTTCAACAGCAGCAAGGAGAGCATTGTATGATGACTCATACAGCTTTGCCTTTGTTGTAAGGAAGTTACCGGAAACGAACGGAGAATAAACAGTGGAAACTGCTGTCTGCATTGCTGCAACCCACTCGTCCCAGCCTGTGCTGTAGTTAGAAGCCTGACGGTGTCTGCCGATTTCGGATTCAAGAAGCGAATCAAGGCCGAAGTTATCGTAGCAGAATACGTTTACAGTCTTCTTAACAGCTGTTGAACCGAAGTTTGCACCGATCTGATAAACGTACTTACCGGGAGTACGGGTTGTAGCACCGTCAGCGCAGATAGCTGTCCATACTGCATCTCTTTCTTCCTCTGTGGTAAGAGCATCGTAAGTTTCGGTTGTTTCAAGTACATAAGACTTAGCAATACCGTTCTGGTCGCCTGTCTTAGCAAGGATATCAAACGCATCAGCCTTAACTGCGATATAATCGGCGCTGATGGGCTTGGTTGAAGTTGCAATAGGAGTACATCCTGTGAGAGCTGTAGCAGAAGCATTTTCAAAGGTGTACTGTGCCTTATAGAGATCTCTTATGCTGCTTGCATAAATCTGAGCGGGACCTCCGGTGATGGAGTAGTTGCCGCTTTTGTAGCTGATCTCTGTATCCTTATCACTGTTTGCTGCAGCTGAAATGTAGCTGTAAACATACTCAGTGATCGGAGCATCGGTAAGCGGTGAGCCGTCCTCTGTAAGAACATCGTAAGTGATGGTAACGATGAACGGAGCCGCACCTGAATATGTGCCTGTTGCGCTAACTGTGATGTTAGCCTCTTCACCGGCAGCGATCTGAGTCTTATCGGGTGTAAGAGCAAGCACGCTGCTGTTTGAAGTGATGGACTTAATATCATATGTATAAAGCGCATCCTGATGGAAAGTACCGTTTGCATCGGTGTAACCGGTGTTGATACCTGTGGAGTTATTACGAAGCTTGATTGTGAAGCTCGGTGAACCGGACTTATCATAAATGAAAGTTTCGCAGGTAACGGTCGGGAACTTGAACTCCTGAGCAGTTGTAAGATCAAGAACCGAGCAAACGATCGGAAGAGCACCCTTCATAAGGTTTTCTCTGTAGTTGTAAAGATCTGAGAAGATTGCATTAACTGTGTTAGCAAGAGCTGCGTTTGTGACAAGAGCGTCGATTGTTGTAGCAGAAGTACTGAGAGCACCCGGGAAGATGATGTTCACAATTCTTGTAACTACATCAAGGACAGCAGCCTTCGGAGTCTTGTTGATGTCAGAAGCTGACGGGAAAGCAGAATTCTCGAACATATCAAGAACAGCTTTGAGATTAAGATTAACGATATTGTCAACCAAGCAATCAAATACAAATGTCTTTATGTCCTTGTTAGCAGCAGTCGGGAGCCAGTTAAGACCTAAAGCGCCGTCAATGATCTTGTTGAGCGTTGTCCAACCGGAATCGCTTGTGCTGAGTGAAAGACCGTTGAGAAGTCCGCCGTAATTTGTGATACCGTACTGTGCGGCAACCTTGAGCTGAGCATCAACCTCGTCCATTGTGGAAACATATGTAAGTCCCATATCAATAGCGGAGTTAACGCTGTAGATAGCATAGTTAACACCCATAATTACAAGAGTGTCAACATTCTTTGCATAGCCTGAGAAATCAAGCTCAGGAGCATCTGATGCAAGAAGCTGAGTAAGAGCATAGTAACCGAAGTCGATAAGTGTTGTTACGTCATCGGGAATATACATACCGGTGACAGAGCCGTTGATGATTGCACGAAGAGCATAAACGAGAAGCTCCTCGTTTGACATAGCTTCAACAGTAGCCTTGTCGGCAACCTCAACGTAGGACGGGAAGAAGTCATCACCTGTGTTGATGAGAACAGCCTTTGCAAGTCCTACAAGGTTATCCATAAGCTTGGAGTTGTCACCGTTTACCCAAGTGTAAACACCGGGCTTGAGAAGTGTGTTTACATAAGAACCGAGAACGTTGTTTACCTGAGAGATAAACGAAGCACTTGTGAACGAATATGCAGGATATACATAGTCGATATCAAGATAGTTAGCATAACCGTTGAGGTTATCTCTGTTATCTTCAATCTTGTTGCCGTTTTCGTCCTTTATGTAGTTGCCGTTTGCATCCATCTGGAATTCAACGCCGCAAAGCTTCTTAATCTCATTCTTGATGCTGCCGTTAAGAGCTTCAAGAAGGATTGAATTGAAGAGCTCTTTAAGAGCTGTATCAATGAAGTTGTAGGTTGTTCCGGAGCTGATGTTTGTCTTGCCCGCAAGAGACGGAACCTTTTCAAGAACAAGGTTGTCGATGAGGGTCTGAGCCATAGAGTCAACAGACTCTGTGACTTTGTCGGGAACTACCGGCTTAATCTTGTTACCGTTCTCGTCCTTAGTTGTGTAAACTACTTCGTAAAGCATCTTCTTGAGAAGCTGGTTAACGTCAGTATACTCACTAAGGTCAACAACTGCGGGAAGAATTGAGCCGAGATCGATTGATCCGTCAACAAAGCTTACGAAAATGCCCTTGTTGTCATAGAGGAACTGGAGAACGGCATAAAGCACGTTGATATCTCCGCTCGATCTTCTGACAGACTGGAAAGCATTTGCATTAAGGTTGGCGAGATCACCGAGCATGCCTTTGAATGTTTCAAAGGTTCTGCCGGTTACAAAGTTGTAAACCGACTGCATCGTCATGTCAACTGATGTAAGATCAAGTTCACCGATACCGTAAAGGTCAGATTTTTCAAGCTTAATCTGTTCCTTTCCGAGCATACGGTCGAGCTCGTCAACTGCTGCCGATGCGTACTGATTTGTGGTCAGAACAGGCTTGTCGAGCTTATTGTACTGGCCTGCAATAGCACTGCCCTTATAAGCGTCGTAAGCGCTTGCACCGATAACGAGCGTCGAAAGAACCATGATCATTGCAAGAATGACACTGAGGAATCTTTTTGCATTACTCATTTTGGATTGCACCTCCATAAAATTTATATGCCCAAAGCATACATAACGCACTTTTATTTATCCAACCTGTGCCGGTTGTCGCGACATCATTACGCTGATCGGTCTTCTGTCTTCCGAACCGCCGCCGCACCGCCGAAGCCTTCCCGAATCGACGGGCAGTTCAGCCCGAAAAAGATCTGACCGACAACGTCATTACGACGCATTTGTGAACCAGGTGGGTCGTAATGAGGTTTCCTGCGTAAGGGCGCAGTACACCCAATGACACCACTTTTATGGTTATTTTAAATATAACGCATAAATAGTCAAAAGTCAATATTTTTTTAGCTGTATTATTGATTTTGTACATTTTATACATAAGTAATATTGAATTTTTGTGTCATTCCATTTAAGAATTATACCATAAAAAATACGACGGCAAGGTATACATTTATAATAAGACATATACCCTGCCGTTTCGACTTTTATTTTATTTTGCGCCCGAATAGTTCGGAGCTTCTTTGGTGATGAATACATCGTGAGGATGGCTCTCGATCAAACCTGCATTCGTTATTCTGACGAACTTAGTCTTTGTTTTAAGCTCCTCGATGTTGTGGCATCCGCAGTAGCCCATACCTGAGCGAAGACCGCCGAGCATCTGGAAGATCGTGTCGCCGAGAGGTCCCTTGTAAGGAACACGTCCCTCAACTCCCTCGGGAACAAGCTTCTTATTGTCCTCCTGGAAGTATCTGTCCTTGCTTCCGTTTGCCATTGCGGCAAGGCTGCCCATTCCTCGGTAAACCTTGAAGCTTCTGCCCTGGAAGATTTCCGTTTCGCCCGGGCTTTCCTTACAGCCTGCAACGAGCGAGCCGACCATGATTGCGCTTGCGCCTGCGGCAATCGCCTTAACAATTTCACCGGAATACTTGATTCCGCCGTCGGCAATTACAGGAATACCGTGCTTTGCCGCCGCATTTGCGGAATCAAATATCGCTGTGATCTGCGGAACACCGATACCTGCAACCACACGGGTGGTACAGATTGAACCCGGTCCGATACCTACCTTTACAACGTCTGCACCTGCGGCAATGAGAGCCTCGGTAGCCTCAGCCGTTGCAACGTTTCCGGCGCAGAGGGTGATGTTCGGGAAAGCGGTCTTGACCTTTTCAACCGACTTGAGAATGTTCTTGCTGTGACCGTGAGCAGAGTCGAGAACGAACAAATCAACGCCTGCCTTAGCGAGCATTGCAGCTCTGTCGAGCACATCTGCCGTTGCGCCGATCGCCGCACCGCAGAGAAGTCTGCCGCCCTTGTCACGGGCAGAGTTCGGATACTGAACGCTCTTTTCAATATCCTTGATGGTGATAAGTCCCTTGAGATAACCCTCGGAATCGACGAGGGGAAGCTTTTCAATCCTGTGCTTCATAAGTATCTGCTTAGCCTGCTCAAGCGTTGTTCCGACAGGAGCGGTGACAAGGTTGTCCTTGGTCATAACCTCGCTGATCTTAATGTTGAAATCCGTCATAAAACGCATATCACGGTTTGTAAGAATACCGACGAGCTTTCCTCTCTCGTCACAGATGGGAACACCGGAGATCTTGTATTTCTTGCAGAGATTTTCTGCGTCATAAGCATAATGATCGGGAGTCAGACTGAACGGAGCGGCAATAACACCGTTTTCTGAACGTTTAACCTTATCGACCTCCTGAGCCTGAAGCTCCATCGGCATATTCTTGTGGATAACGCCGATACCGCCCTCACGGGCTATTGCAATCGCCATGGGAGCCTCCGTTACGGTATCCATGGCTGCGGTCATAATAGGTGTGTTGAGAACGACCGTGTCCGAAAGCTTTGTTGAAATGTCAATATCCTTGGGAAGAATATCCGACTCTGCAGGAATCAGAAGCACATCGTCAAACGTCAAGCCTTCTTTTCCGAATTTTTCGTCAAAAGTCATATTAACCCTCCGTTACTCTGTTACTTAAATATAAATTGATTTATTATATCGCAAACCCGAAAATAAATCAACCCCTGTTTTAACATTTTAAAAAAATAAAAGGTCAAAAATCAGAAATTTCTGACTTTGACCTCTGAGCTTTCTGTAAGATGTTATTTATTTAACTTACAGTTTTTCAATATATTTTTTAACGTTTTCCACCACGGTTTCGGTCGCCGCTTCGAGCGGTCCGTCAACCTGACAGCCTGCCGCCTGGGGATGTCCTCCTCCGCCCATTGCGGCGCAGATATCGGACACGTTTATCGGGCGGTTGCTTCGCATGGAAATTTTAAAGCTTCCATCCTTGCGCTCACGCAGGGTAACTCCGACCAGCACGCCCTCGATCTGACGGGGCAGGGATGCGATAGCGTCAACCTCGCTCTCGTCCGAGCCGCTCACCCGGTACATTTCCTGAGTGACCGTTATAACGGCACACTTTCCGTCAAGGTACATTTTCATACCTGCAACGGCAAGCTTTTCAAGTGCGGCATAAGTCCTCGTCTTTGTCTCGAACATAACGGTGTTAATCGTTACATTATCCGCCTCGCACTCTATCATCTCCGCCGCCATTCGCATTGTACGGGGAGTGACGTTTGAGTAGCGGAAACAGCCTGTGTCCGTCGTCAGACCGGTGTAGATACAGTCTGCAATTTTTTTGTCCGGCTTAACACCGAGCAAGTGGATTATTTCAAGAATTATTTCGCATGCCGCCGCCGCACCTGCGTCAAGCAAGGTTCTTTCGGCAAACATACGGTTTGAGCCGTGATGGTCAATGCAAAGCTCGATCTTATCGGCGTAAAGCTCCTCAAAATCCTTGCCGAGAAGCTTGGTGTCCGCCACATCAACGGCAATAAGAGTTCCGTAAGCGCACTCGCCGTCACATGACTTTCCGAGATAATCGAATTTTTTCGGAATGATATCACAGCACTTGACCTCCGCCCTTTTGCCGACCGCCTCAAGCGCATATTTCAGCGCAAAAGCCGAGCCGAGCGTGTCCCCATCGGGGTGGGCGTGGCTAAGTATCAGAAAATTATCCCTCTCCCTTAAAAATTCAACCGCCGAATTAAGATCAATAACCATTAGTCCTCAGTCCTCAAATCGTCCATCATTTTGACAATATTCATACCGTGCTCAATAGAATCGTCAGCCACAAAATTCAGTTCGGGAGTTTTCCTCAGATGAAGTCTTTTGCCGACCTCCCTGCGGATATAACCCGTTGCGCTCTTGAGTCCCTTGACCGCTTCCTTTGCGGTTTCAAGCCCCTCCATTGCGCTGATATACACCTTAGCGTAGGAGGCGTCGGAGCTGACTTCGACCCTCACTACGGTAAGCATTTTATCCATTACCCTCGGATCTTTAAGCTCACGGATCACCGCAATGATCTCACGCTTGATATCCTCGGATACTCTGTCTATTCTGTAACCTGCCATAAGCTACCTCTTAATCTCTGTATTCTTCGACAGTGTAGGCTTCAAAGATGTCGCCCTCCTTGATATCGGAGAACTTGGCAAGACCGATACCGCACTCATAGTTGGAGGCAACCTCCTTGACGTCGTCCTTGAATCGGCGCAGAGAGCCTATCTCGTCATCAGCAATCACTATTCCGTCACGGACAACCCGAACCTTGGAGTTTCTTGTGATCTTACCGTCAAGAACATAACAGCCTGCAATCTTGCCGACGGAGGAAATCGTGATAACGTTTCTGACCTCCGCTCTGCCCTGCTCGACCTCACGGAACTTAGGCGCAAGCATACCCTTGATCGCTGCCTGAATTTCCTCGATACAGTCGTATATAATTCTATACATTCTCATTTCAACGCCGTCACGCTCTGCAAGGTTGATTGCAACGGGATCGGGACGGACGTTAAAGCCGACAATTATCGCACCCGAAGCGTTTGCAAGCATAACATCGGACTCGCTCGGAGCGCCGACGCCGCTGTGAATAACACGAACTCTGACTTCCTCGTTGGAGAGCTTCTCGAGGCTCTGTTTAACAGCCTCGGCGGAGCCTTGAACGTCCGCCTTGACGATAACGTTAAGCTCCTTCATCTCGCCGTCCTTGAGCGAATCAAAGAGATTGTCAAGGGTGACCTTCTGAACGGACTTGAACTGCTCTTCCTTAGCCTCTGCCTTTCTCTGCTCAACAAGCTCACGGGCAAGTCTTTCGTCGCTTACTGCGTCAAAGATATCGCCCGAATTGGGAACTTCCGCAAGTCCCATGATCTCAACGGGAACAGACGGACCTGCCGCTTTAATCTTTCTGCCCTTGTCGTCAACCATAACACGGACACGTCCTACAGCCTGACCTGCAACGATGATATCGCCCGAACGGAGCGTTCCCTTCTGAACGAGGAGAGTAGCGATCGGGCCTCTGCCCTTGTCAAGACGTGCTTCTATAACGATACCCTTTGCCGCTCTGTTCGGATTGGCTTTAAGCTCCTGCATTTCGGCAACAAGGAGTATGCTTTCAAGCAGCTTGTCAATACCCATATGCGTCTTTGCGGAAACAGGCACGCAGATGACGTCGCCGCCCCACTCCTCGGGAACAAGGCTATGCTCGGTGAGCTGCTGCATAATTCTGTCGGGATTTGCTCCCGGTCTGTCCATCTTATTGATCGCAACGATGACCTGAACATCAGCCGCCTTTGCGTGGTTGATAGCCTCGATTGTCTGCGGCATAATACCGTCGTCCGCCGCAACGACAAGAACGGCTATATCCGTTGCCTGTGCACCTCTTGCACGCATTGATGTGAATGCGGCGTGACCGGGCGTATCAAGGAATGTGATGTTCTGTCCGTTGAGGTCAACTCTGTATGCGCCGATGTGCTGTGTAATTCCGCCTGCCTCGGTCGAGGTGACGGAGGTGTTTCTGATTGCGTCAAGAAGTGAAGTTTTTCCGTGGTCAACGTGTCCCATAACGCATACAACGGGATCACGGAGAATAAGATCCTTGTCGTCGTCCTCGCTGTCGTCGATAATTCTGTCCTCTATAGTTACAACGACCGCCTTTTCACACTTTGCGCCAAGCTCGGTTGCAACGATTTCGGCTGTATCATAGTCGATAACCTCGTTGACCGTTGCCATCTGACCGAGGGCAAAGAGCTTCTTGATAACCTCTGCCGCCGTCATATGAAGCAATGCGGCAAGGTCGCCGACCGTGATCTCGTCGGGTACCTGAATGTGAAGCTGAGGCTTCTTAGCTCTTTCTGCCGCAATTCTCTTGAGTCTTTCGGCTTCGGTCTCGTGACGTGAAGAACGCATACCCGGTCTGCGCTGAGGCTTCTGCTTGAACTTCTGCTTGTTGACCGTTCTATCGCTTCTTCTGTCCTGATTTACGGGTGCGATATTCTCATACTTCTCGTTGTATTTGTCGAGATCAACATCGTTCGCCCTTGTATCAACGGTACGGAATTCGCCCTTTGTGCGGCTCTGCGGTTTTGCGTTGGGATCCTTAGGCTTCTTCTTAGGCTGCTCGGCTGTCTTTGCAGGAGCTTTTTTCTCCGCCTGAGCAGGCTTTTTCTCTGCCTTTGTATCAGCATTATCCGGCTCTGCTTTTTCCGCCTTTTCTTCCGTTTCTTCCTTCTTTGTTTCTTTCTTCGGCTCATTCGCCGAGGCAAAATAATCGTCAAAATTTTCAACGCTGTTTTCCTGTGTTACTATTTCAAAAATAACGTCAAGCTCTGCTTCTTCGAGAGCTGTCATGGATTTTTTCTGTCCGTCAAAATGCTTGCTGACAATGTCAAGAATTTCCTTGCTGGGGACATTAAAATCCTTTGCCACTTCGTGGACACGGTATTTATTTATCATATACTGCGTTCCTCCCCGGATTGATTTTCGTTAAGCTTAGCGATCAATGACTTTGCAAAGCCTTCATCGTCAACGGTAAAAACCGCCGCCTTGAAGCTGAGTGCCTGCTTGATGTCAAGCATGGTATATTTCACGTCGTAAACCGTAATTTCTTTGGTCTTGGCAATTCCCGATATTTCATCGGAAAGTCTCTGAGATGCGTCGGAGCAGATTATGCAAAGCTTTGCTCTGCCGGTGTTAAGAGCCTCCTTACAGGCGTCGTGACCGAGGCTGAGTCTGCCTGCTCTCCTGCAAATTCCCAAAAGACTGAGTGCAGAATCATTCATCATTTTCCAGCTCCTCTGCCATTTTATCGTAAACCTCGTCAGGAATTTGGCACAGGAATGATTTTTCGATTCTTTTTGCTTTTCTCGCCTTTTTCAGACATTCGGCGTCACGGCAGATATATGCGCCCCTGCCGTTCTTTCTGCCCGTAAGGTCAAGGACGATCTCGTCCTCGGGCGTTTTAACGACACGGACAAGCTCTTTCTTCGGCTTCATCTCGCCGCAGCCCATACACTTACGCAAAGGAATTTTCTTCTGCTGCATTCCCATACCTCCTTTATATTAAAGCTCTACGGACGGCTCCGTCTTTCCGCTTTCGGGCTTGATATCAATCTTCCAGCCTGTCAGCTTTGCGGCAAGTCTTGCGTTCTGTCCCTTGTTACCGATTGCAAGTGAAAGCTGAAGATCGGGTACGATAACACGGCAAGCCTTTTCCGCAGTTTCATCAACCGTAACGGAAATTACATCTGCCGGTGCAAGTGAAGCGGCAATGAACTGAGCAGGATCGTCACTGTATTTTACAATATCTATCTTCTCGCCGTAGAGCATATCTACGATCTTGCCGACACGTGCGCCCCTCGGTCCGATGCAGGCACCGACTGCGTCAACGTTCTCATCTGCGCTGTAAACGGCGATCTTCGTCCTTGAGCCTGCCTCACGGGAAACCGCCTTGATTTCAACGGTACCGTCATAAATTTCGGGAACCTCGGACTCAAACAGTCTTTTGACAAGTCCGGGATGTGTTCTTGAAATTGTAACTCTCGGACCTCTTCTGCCCTCTTTACCGTCGGCAACACCGGCGATATAGACCTTAATAAGCATACCGGGCAGGAGGGTTTCGTTCGGAATCTGCTCGCTTCTGAAGAGCGGCTCCTGAGCCTTGCCGATCTCAACGATAGCGTCCTTTGTTTCGGGATCAACCCTTGAAACTCTGGCTGTAACGATCTCCTGATTGTGAGCCTGGAACTCCTCACGAAGTCTGCCGTGCTCAGCCTCACGGATACCCTGACGGATAACGTGCTTACCCTTGTCGGCGGCGATACGGCTTACCTCTTTGGTTTCAAGCTCGATTTCAATGATATCGCCGACCATGGCTGTCGGCTTATACTTCTGAGCCTGCTCAACCGTCAGATCCTCATCGGGATCGACGATCTCGGACACAACGTTCTTCCTGACGAAAACACGCATCGTCTTTTTCTCAGGATCAAGCTCACAGAAAACGATGTCCTTATTGTTGTAATCACGCTTTACCGCAGTTACAAGCGCCTTTTGGATTCCCTCACAAAGAACGTCCATCGGGATGCCCTTTTCCTTTTCAAGCATTTCAAGCGCCATAAAAAGCTCTTTGTTTACCATTGTTCTTCTCCTCCGAAATCATCAAGTTTTACATAAGATGTTTCTTTTTTATTTATAGCGAGCTTCGTTCCGTCCTCGGTCAGAAGCTCAAAAATTCCATTGTCGTAGCTCTCAAGCCTGCCCTTAAATTCCCTTGTTCCGTCAAGCGGACGAATAAGCTTGACCTGAACGGGCTTGCCGATGCTCTTTTCAAAGTGGCTGTCCCTTTTAAGACTGCGCTCAAGTCCGGGCGAACAAACCTCAAGACAGTAGCTCTGCTCTATCGGATCAGCCTCATCGAGCGGCTTGTCGAGAGCGTGGCTCATATCAACACAGTCGTCGATCGAAATTCCGCCGTCCTTGTCAATGAAAACTCTGAGAAACCAGTCCGCTCCCTCTTTTTCAAAGCGAACGTCCCAAAGCTCAAGTCCGAGACCTTCGGCGATCGGCTGAGCGATCTCCCACACGGCGCTGACCGTTGCGCCGCCTTTTCCCTTTGAAGCCATTGCATTGCCTCCTTACAATACAAAGGAGCGGGTTGCCCCACTCCTTTGTCAATACCATAGTCAATTTACATTAGTATAATAACACATATTCGGATAAATATCAAGTGTTTTTTGTAATTTCTTTTAAGAAAAACTAAAAACTAATTGCTGTAATCAAGATGGCTCAAAGCATATGTTATTGAAGTAAACGGATTGTCCATCATAGACTGGTATTCCTCAAACATTTCCCAATCCTCAATATCAATAAACCTTATTTCAACATCTTCGCTGTCCCTTGTAAAATAATGCTTATAAAAAGAAAGGAATTCATCTCTTACAAGGCTCTTGTTCGGAACTTTCGGAACATAAATCAGTTTTTCACCCTCAGCAATCTTTTCATCAACATATTCCTGCCTCATAGCAAAAACATCATAATTCTGAATTGTCTGCATAGGAAGCAGTATACCAATGCAGAGAAGTACGACAACGGCGGACATATTGAAGACTTTAAGAATTTCTGCGCTCATTTTCAGATCATATGTTTTAATCAAAAAGTCGAAAAGATACAAAGCAAGCGAAACAAAGATCATCAGGGAAAGATAGAAGGTTCTGTAACCGTGCTGATTTAAAATCATAAACATTCCGACCGACATTGCAAGCAGAAACACAGCAAAAACGGAATAAATCCTGACTTTTTTCGATTTAATAAATCTGAAAAAGATTATAACTGCATCAAGCAAAAAGCTAAACATCAAAACCATCAGAAAGAGCTTAACTCCGGCAATTACCTTTGCTTCCTCAGTTTGAATGAATTTATAAATCACGCAAACAAGAGGATAAACCGCCGCAAAGAAATAATGCCACAACTTAAACCTGTCGTTCGGAGATTCTTTCTTTACAATATAAATAAGTATCGCTCCGAAAATTACTATCCAAACTGTGGCTGTGCTGAAATACTCGGCAAATTTTGCGACTACTCCGACAGCATACGGTATGTTAATTATGATATGGCGATAGTTTTTCATCACATCTTCGCCGATTATGTTGTATGACAGATGCTTAGGTACAACAAACATCAGCGCCGCGCCTATAATTCCACCGACTGTAAAAACAATGTATCTTGCGTAAATTTTTTTCTCGGTCAAGAGTTTGAATACAATCAGGAAAACTCCCGTTGTCAAAAAAACTATTGTAGCATTTTCACTGTAAAACTGCATAAAAATTGATGCGGCAAACAAAACCGGATAAAGCAGGGCATTTATTCCCTTTTTGTTTTTTTTGATAAGTTTCATCAGCGCAAAGCAAATAAGAACATTAGCCACAGGCGCAACATAGTTCATTATACATGGATTTGAAGAATAGCACTTCGCATAAAATCCCGACGACGGAACTATAATGAGCAAAGCCGTTGCAATTTTCACCCACAAAATCTTAATGTTGAAAACATAATAGCAGCAGGCGATAATAACGGTCAGCACGAGTGGTTTCACAAACATTCTTGTTATCGGATAATAATTAAAATAATAGAGAGCAAGGTTTCCGATAAATCTTCCGTTTCCGTAATGAATGGAAAAATCCAGACCACTCAATTCTTTCACGCCGATCCATGAAGTCTGCATCGAGTAATCGTCCGTGTCATAAAAGTTAAACAAAAAAACAACAAAGAGCAGAGCATAAATGAAGACTGTCAAAAGAATGTTTTCATAATATCTTTTTCTTTCCGTATTTTTCATTATCATTTCTTCCTTTTCAATGGGTTTTCCGGCTTGACGCCGCCGGTAAGGAAACCGCTGATATACATAAGATAAGCGGAAATGATTGAAACAACAACGCAGATCGGAATAAGCGTACCCGTTCCGATACTGCCGTTGAATATAAGAACGATAACGGCGGCAATTACCGGAACAAAGGATATTCTCCAATGCTTTGCAAGGTAGCCTGCTCCGAGCGCACCGAAAAGAGCGGGAAGAACCTGATCGAATGCAGGAGTGAACGGTGAGCCCTCGCCCGTCAGCTTCGGAAGAATAGGAGTAAGCGCAAGAACGCCGACAGCAAGAATAATTGTTGTAACGATTGAAGATGTTGCAGTCGCAATAGTCGAGATTACCTCGTCCGCCTCTGTACCGGGCTTCGTCTTTGCAAGCTCACGGGAGTTGAGAACGCAGGGGAGCTTGAGGTTTGTAATATTGCCCGTTACAAAGGAAAGATATGTTGCGCCGGTGCCGAGCATCGGAGCATAAACAACTATTTCAAGAACAGCCGAAGTCCAGAAAATCGGTATAACCTTGAGAAGTCCCTTGAAAACCTGGTTAAAGGTCGGCCAAGCGTTAAACTTCACACAGATTGCAACGGGAACGGCAAGCAATACGCAGATAGCCGTAACCATAAAAATGCGTCCCCACGTGTGGGTATTGTCCATATAACCGCGATTATGCTTTTTCATCTGATCGGCCTCCATTCAAAGGTTGAAATTTCTTCGGGAAGAACGTAGTGCAGAAGCACCGCCATACCCATACCGGCGAACATTCCGATAGGCATAACGAACGGCTCGAATTTTTCCCATTTGAATTTCTTACAGAGAGCCTGAAGAATAACGACAACCACCACCGAGGTGATAAGAACGGCAACGGACATAACGCCTGCGCCCATTCCGACAGGAGTAAGCTTTCCGTTTTCCTTGATTGTCGAAGCCTTTCCGGCAATGGCATTTCCGATAAATGCGGAAATAAGACCGATAAACGTAGCGGCGGAGATTATATCGCCGAATTTGTTGTCGCCGCCGGAATTATTCGTCACCATTCCGACCTTGCTCTGTATCTTTTTCAGAAAAATCGGGATAAGAACAAGCGAAAAGATAACGCCGATAGTCATAACCCATGATACGGCGGCAAAAATTTTCGGATCGGTGATATCCTGACCGAAAACAGCAATGCTTTTGCCGTCCTGAAAGGATTCGAGTGCCGCCTGGGCCGCAGTAACCTCATACTGTAGATTGCCGACAACGGTAAGACGTATCCACGGCAGAACAATTCCGAGAGTGCTGGCAAGCGTGACGACCGTTGCAAAAATCGCAATGGCGGGAGCGATGGTAAAAAGTGCGCTTGAAGTAACCGCATTTTTCATATCCTTTGTTGTCAGGCCGACCTCTTTGCCGTGTTTCCACGCTCTGATAAGGAAAAACAGGGACTGTGCGATGACAAATACGATAACCATCGCCGCAAGTCCGTACATAAATCCGCTTTCTTTAAAATCTTGCATACATATCCCCCTTGAGTAAGCTTCGGGATTCCGAAAATTGATGTTTTTTATTTTATCACATTATACTGCGGCTCGTCAAGAAGTATAAACAGGAATATAGCTCTGCCGTTCACAAAAAGTTCAACCTTTTTTCCCGAAAAAAATCTTGCAAAAACACGGATTTATTAGTTATAATAGAATTGTTCCAAACAGGTTTTGAATATTTATGAAAGGAGCAAACGGGCTGTGGAAGCAAGAAAACTCATTGAAATTACGTCGATTGCCGAGAGGCTCAAGGACGCCGAAAGGCATTGTCTGACCTCGGGCGGCAGACGGGAGAGCGTTGCAGAGCACTCGTGGCGAATGACGCTGATGGCATATTTTATGAGCGATGAATTTCCCGAAGCCGACCTTGAAAAGATATTCAAAATGTGCCTGATTCACGATCTCGGAGAAGCTTTCACGGGTGACATTCCGACCTTTGAAAAGACGGAAGAAAACGAGAGATTTGAAGAAAAACTGCTCGATGAATGGGTGAAATCCCTGCCCGAACCGTTTTGCTCCGAGATGTCGTCACTCTATGACGAGATGAACAAGCGAGAAACTCTTGAAGCGAAGATATACAAGGCGGCGGACAGTCTCGAAGCCCTCATTCAGCACAACGAAGCCGATATTTCAACGTGGCTTCCGCTTGAATATGACCTGCAAATGACATACGGAAACGACAAGACCGATTTTTCCGAATATATGAAAAAGCTTCGTGAGCTTGTTCGGAATGACAGTCTGGAAAAAATAAAAAAAGCCGAAAGGAGTACAGAATTATGAGAATTATAACCGTAAGCCGTGAATTCGGAAGCGGCGGTCGTGAGATCGCCAAAAGGCTTTCCGATGTGCTCGGCATCAACTACTATGACAGCGAGATAATAACCGAGATTGCCAAAAAAGCGGATCTTGACGAAAACTATGTTGCACATTCGCTTGAAAGCGGTATTCAGCCGTCTTTTCAGATTCATTTCGCCTGTGCTTTTTCTCACATTTCCGCTCCCGATCCGACGGTCAAGCTCCTTTCCGCTCAGCACAATATCATCAACGAGCTTGCCGAAAAAGGCGATTGCATAATCGTCGGCAGAGCGGCAGACGTCCTGCTTGAAAAATATCATCCGTTCCGCATCTTCGTCTATGCCGATATGCAGTCTAAAATCGAGCGATGCAGACAACGTGCCGACGGCAACAGTGACCTGACCGACAGGGAAATCGAGAAGAAAATCAAGCAGATTGACAAGGGCAGAGCCTCAAGCTACAATATGATATCCTCGACCGACTGGGGCGACAAACGAGGCTACGACCTTTGCGTCAACACGACCAACGCAAATATCAAGGAGATCACTCCGTTTATAGCGGAGTATGCTAAGCAGTGGTTCAAGGACAGACAGCTCTGAGACGAAACCGCAGAACACATAAAAAATTAAAGCCGTCAGCAACAAGTCTGACGGCTTTACCTGTCCGTAACGTTATGCAGAAGACGTTATATAGCTTTACTTTCCCTTAATCACCCTTTGAATATTTATTCAAAATATCTTCTGCATATGTACGGTCGATATTATTCGCAATAATCTTTCCCTTAATAATCGGACTCATCCGAAAAATCCTCTTTCAAACTTTTCAGTCAACCTCCGATTTTATTTTTCTTTTTATCCTCTGCATTGAAATATTTCCCGTCAAGGAAATCCTCGGGAACAACGTGATTGTCGCTGTCGTGATGAATATCCCAGTTCTTCCAGCTTTCTTTATCAAAGCTGTCACTGTGAAAATTCGGATTGCCTTTTGTCTTTTTGTCAGGTATGGATGTCCAAATCGCCGCAAAAACAATTATCAGAATAACAGCAATAACTGCCGCCATATTACCTCATCCCTTTATCAGAGCTTTTTCCGCCTCATTAAAAATTCCGAGCAAATATCCATCAAGGAAAGACAGCGCAGTTTCTCTGATTCTGTTGTCAATGTTGTAGTAAGCCTCTGCGACAGAGCCTGCAATAGCGGCTATGGTGTCGCTGTCTCCGCCGATGGAAATTGCGTTTCTGATCGTGTCCTCAAAGCTTGTTGACTCAAAAAACGCTTCAAGTGCCTGCGGAACGGAGCCTTGACAGGTCACGTCAAAATCATAGTACGGACGGATACCGTCAAGCGTGAAGTCGATTTTATAGTATTTTTCCATTATATATCTTTTGATCTCTCCCTTGTCTTTTCCGCATCTGGCAAGGAATATTGAAGCCGCCACAGCCTGCGCTCCCTTAATTCCCTCGGGGTGGTTGTGTGAAACCTCAGCAGTCAGCTTTGCGATTTCCTCCGCCTCCCTAAGCGAAGCCGCCGCCCAGCCTGCCGCCGACACCCTCATTGCCGAGCCGTTGCCGAAGCTGTTGTACGGCTCGGTTCTTCTTCTCACAATCCATTCAACAAAGTTGCCGCCGTAGCCGCAGTAAGGATATCTGCCCCCGACCTCGTGCATAGTCCTGATAAGATGATTCTTGAACGCTTCGGGCGCTTCAAGCGGTCTCTGACCTATCAGAGCCTTTCCCACGGCGAGTGTCATTACCGTATCGTCGGTAAAGTCACAGTCACTGTGAAACAAATCAAACCTTTTCGTCTTGATATTGTCAAATTCAAACCTCGAACCTGCAATATCTCCTATTATCGCTCCTATCACGGCAATACCTCCTGTTTCCTTTTCGATAATATCATGAATCTTTCCCTTTTGCAAATCTCACAGTCCCGCAACAAGGTCTCTGATGCACAAAAATGAGAGCCTTGCAAGACAGCCTTTTATCTTCTTCTCATATAGTCCTCCTCAATCGAAATCGACCAGTCTTCTTCGATGCTCTTATTGGCTCTTACACAGCCGACAACATTTGAAACGGACTCGTAAAGCACCTGTGTTCCTCTGCTGTCTGCGTGATAATTGACCGCCCTGTCCTCGCTGATTCCGTATCTTGCGGCAGTTTCAACAGCGTCAATATTCGCTCCGATGAAAAGGAACTCCCAGCCGTACTTGCGCTTCTGCTTTTTTATCATCGCCTTGACCTGATCGCTTGAATAAATATGGCTTGCGTTTTCCATACCGTCCGTTGTGATAACAAATACCGTGTGCTCGGGCACATCTTCCCGGCGTGCATACTTGTGAACGTTTTTGATGTGATGTATCGCTCCGCCGATCGTATCAATCAATGCCGTACAGCCTCTGACGGTGTAGTCCTTGTCGGTCATCGGTTTGATCTTTTTAAGCTCCACCCTGTCGTGCAGAACCTCCGACACATTGTCGAAAAGCACGGTCGAAACCAGACATTTACCCTCCTGTCTGCGCTGTTTCTCAATCATCGCATTAAAGCCGCCGATTGTGTCGCCCTCAAGTCCTGCCATTGAGCCGCTTCTGTCCAGAATAAATACAAGCTCCGTCAAATTCTTTTTCATAATCAATTCCTCCAAAAAATAATGTGGTCGTTCGGTTTCTCAACCTTACAGCCACATTATACAACACTATTCATTTTAAAAGGTCGCTCGTCGGGAGACTTTTAAACACCCAATAATTGCTGGTCAAATTGATACAGCACCTCGTTGACCTCAAAGATATCCTTATAGTTCCCCGTCTTGATAAAATATTCGATTATTACGTCGAATTTATACGCATGGGACAGGCACATTCCGACGGTGCTCAGAAGATGATTCGCTTCGCTCAAATTAAGCCTCAGACCTATCGCAAAGGAAACGGCGGTCACCTTGCTCGGCTTGTAATTCCTGTTGCACTTGATTTTTGAAAAAGTCTTTTTGTCAACATTGGATTTCTTGTAGCACTCGACGTCGGTAACTCCCTTTTGGTCTATGTAATAAAACAGCGTTTCCGCAAAGCCCTTGTCCATCGACCTGAAAATCTCGTCAAAATCGGGCTTGGCTTCAATCGACATCGCAGCCTGACAGTCCGGTATCATTCTGTCTGCGCAGGTCGTTTCTTTCGGCTCGGAATAATTGTACGGGATGCTTTCGAGCGAGACACTTTCCTGCGGAGAACAATTTTTGCAGTACCGTTCAAGCACATCTTCGTTGTGCGCCCTTATGTAATTATCGTCAACATAAGCGGTGATATCGCTGAACAGCTTTCGGCTTATCTCGTACGCCCTTTTGTCATAGACAAGCAGATACACCGTCATTTCGTGGTTTAGCAGAAAATCCGTTATCACGGCGGTTGCAATTCTTATCACCTTGTCCTTGGGATATCCGTACGAGCCGGACGAGATGAGCGGTATAGCTACGCTTTCGCAGTTGTACTCCGCCGCAAGCTTCAAACATTCCTTATAGCAGGAAATAAGCATCTCCTTTGGATTTCTGATGCTGTACCAGTTCGGTCCGGCGGTGTGGATAATATACTTGCACGGAAGTCTGAACGCAGGCGTAATCACAGCCGAGCCGACCTTACAGCCGCCGAGCTTTTTGCAGTATTCGTCCAGCTCGGGACCTGCCGCCGCATGCACGGCGAGGTCTGCGCCGCCGCCCGGAATAAGGTGACGATTGGTGGGATTGACTATTGCGTCACACGCAATTTTTGTAATATCCTGTCTTATAATTTTCAGCGGCATTTTTCTCATTCCTCGGCAAAAGTTCATTTTTTCAGATTATAGCACAGCGTCAAGTCTAAGTCAACGCCACAAGCCGACGTATTCGAGACAGACGAAGTAACAAAAGTGTATTACTCTTTCTTCCGTTTTAGGAAATATTTTTCTCTAAAAAAATGAGGGAATATACTTCTTTTTTCTTGACCTCAGGCTTGATTATTGGTATTATATTATATATGTAATTACGGAAGGGTGTTTCTTATGGTATTGATTGCTCCGTCTGTTCTTTCCTGTGATTTTTCAAAAATGGGCAAAGAAACGGCTCGCATGGACGCCTGCGGTGCGGACTGGATCCATATTGACGTCATGGACGGTCATTTTGTGCCCAATATCACTTTCGGCGCTCCCGTTGTCAAGTGCGTCAGAAAATGCACCGACAAGGTTTTCGACTGTCATCTTATGATAAGCGATCCGCTCAAATATGTTGACGATTTCGTCAAGGCAGGTGCGGATATAATCGACTTTCATATCGAGTCTGACTCTCCCGTTGATGAAACCCTTGACAAAATAATTGCAAGCGGCTGTAAGGCAGGTCTTGCCGTCAAGCCGAACACCCCCGTTGAAACGATATTTCCCTATCTTGACAAGCTCAGTATGGCTCTGATAATGACGGTTGAGCCGGGCTTCGGCGGTCAGAAATTTATGGGCGATATGATGGGTAAAATAACCGCCCTGCGTGAAGAATGTGCAAGGCGTAATTTGAATATCGACATTCAGGTTGACGGCGGTATTTCTGAGACAACCGCTCCTGTCGCAGTCGAAGCAGGGGCGAATGTGCTTGTTGCAGGCAGTGCAATCTTCGGCTCGCCCGATCCCGAAAAAACAATACGGGCATTGAGAGGTTGATTATCATTTTATCTTTGTCCAATGCTCGTGAGTGACGGCAACGGTCAGTCTGTCCTTGCCGACAAATTTTCCGTATTCGCCGAGCATACGACCGAGACCGCTCGCAGTCTGAGTTCTCAGCTCAAGACGGTATTTTCTCCCGTCCGTAAAAATATGTCTGACAGCGTCCTCCGGCAGCAGCTTCATCAGGTCAAGCATATCGTCAACATTTTCAAATTCAAATATTCGGCTCTGATCGTTTTTTGAAATGACTGTCTCGGGTTTTCTGTTCATTCCGCTTGCAACGGTGAACATCAGAAGACAGCCGCCGCAGGGATCGGGAGCCGCTTCAATCATCAGACTTCCCGACGGATCAACGTCACGTCCCGTATCTCTGCGGACGGTATCGAGAATTGTCCAGATCACACGCCGGGTTTCAATATTGGAATAATCCATATCATCGTATGTAATATCAAGGTCGATCATATCGTCACGGCTTAATCCCACTAAAAATTTATTGCTGCTTATCGGTTGAATATCCATTCTCACATCTCCTCATAAACGTGTTACTTAAAGTATATGACCGTTAAAATCGGTATTCAACCATCAAAATATGGCAAAACCATTTTAAAAGCCGACATTACATTATATGCCGCTTTCAGGAGTAACAGCATGGAAAAATATCAAAAATATAATAAGCGCCGCAAGAGCATAACGGAATTTCGTTCCTCTTACAGCGACAATAAAAAATACTTCATCAGCACGGACAGAAAAAGCTCTTGGATGCCCGTGGTGAAATACATCACCATTGCGATTTTTTTCATCGTCTTTGTAATCGCAGGCTTTCTGATAACCGACGCTCTGCTTGAAATTTCCGAGGCTCCCTATGTTGCCGAGGAAACGACTGTCCGTGAAGAAAAGACAGAGATCGACAAGAAGTATTTTGAAAACATAGTTACAAAAACGCCCGATGAGATCACAACGGGCAGCAAAGGTTCGACAAATTAAATGTATATTCCCTATAACTCAAGACTTGAATATCACAAGAGCATATTCGGGGCAGTAAAGACACGTCAGAAAGTCACTTTCCGCATAATTCTGCCCCGTGATTTTTGCTGTCACGCCGCAAAGCTTGTAATCAAAAAAGCCGGGGAAAGCGATTACAGATATATCAATATGCAATGGGACTGTATGGAGGGCTACGGCGAGGAATGGTGGAGACTCGACTTTTCCGCCGAGGATGCCGCTCTGTACTTCTATCATTTTGAATACGACACCTCGTGGGGAACAAGCCGCATTTTTCATTTCGGCAACGGTATCGCCTCAATCCAAAGCGAGGGTGAGGACTGGCAGCTCACGGTTTACGACGAAAATTTCCGAACACCCGAATGGCTCAAGGGCGGAGTTATATATCAGATATTTCCCGACCGTTTTGCCTTTTCGGATACTAAAAAGCAAAACGTACCGTCCGACAGAGTTTTACGGACGGACAGGGACGGCGAGCCTTACTGGAAGCCGACCGCCGAGGGTAAGGTGCTGAACAACGACTATTTCGGCGGCGATCTCAGGGGGATCGAGCAGAAGCTGGATTACCTCAAATCCCTCGGAGTGACCTGTGTTTATCTCAATCCGATCTTCGAGGCTCAGAGCAACCACCGTTACGACACGGCGGACTATGAAAAAATTGACCCCCTGCTTGGCACGGAAAAGGACTTTTGCTCCCTTTGCCGTTCTGCGGAAAAGCTCGGAATAAAAATAATATTAGACGGCGTTTTCAGTCACACGGGCGACGACAGCAAATACTTCAACCGTTATTCCCGTTACGACAGTCTCGGCGCATATCAGTCCAAAAGCTCTCCCTATTTCGGCTGGTACAAGTTCAACGAATGGCCCGACGATTACGAGAGCTGGTGGGGAATAAAGATTCTGCCCGAGGTTATCGAAGAAAACCCCGATTTTATCGACTATATAACAGGCTCAAACGGCATTGCACGCAAATGGCTTCGGCTCGGTGCGGCAGGCTGGCGGCTTGATGTTGCGGACGAGCTGCCCGACGAATTTCTCGACAGCTTCCGCAAAGCGGTAAAAGAAGAAAAAATCGACGCCCTCGTTCTCGGAGAGGTCTGGGAGGATGCTTCAAACAAATCGAGCTACGGCAAGCTCCGCCGATATCTGCTCGGCGATCAGCTTGACAGCGTGATGAACTATCCCTTTGCCAATGCTGTAATCGACTTTGTCCGTGAGGCAAATGCGGAGCTTTTTGCTTCGAGGGTTATGAGCATTGTCGAGAATTATCCCAAGGAAGTCCTTGATGTGCTGATGAATCATATCTCCACTCACGACACGATGAGGGCAATCACGGCTCTTGCCGGTGAAAGCTGCAGCTTCCGTGACCGCAAGTGGCAGAGCACACATTCGCTGGACGAAAAAGACTATGCCTACGGCGTAAGACTGCTGAAAGCCGCTTCGGCAATGCAGTTTGCCCTGCCCGGAGTGCCGACCGTGTACTACGGTGACGAGGCAGGTATGCAGGGCTACAAGGATCCGTTTAACCGCCGCTGTTATCCCTGGGGCAAGGAAAATCCCGAGCTTATCGAGTGGTATAAAACGCTCGGAAAGGTCAGAGCCGAAAATCCCGTATTCAAGGACGGACGGTTTGAAATCCTTTCCTCGGTTGCAGGCTGTGTTGCCTTTTCAAGAAAGAACGACAGCGAAGCAATACTTGTAATTTCAAACAGCAATCCTCACCCGATAACCTACTATGTCAGATCGGAGTGGTGCAACGCAGAGGATCTTCTCGGCAACTGCACCGTGACCGCCAATATGGTGGATATTGAAGAAAAATCAACAGTTATTTTGAAAAGAAAGTGATATATATGGCATTTAGAGGTCATAAGTTCAAAACAAGCAAACAGGACAAAAAGAGCGATCTCCTGCGTTTTTTTGCAGCTTTTCTCGCATTCGCTCTTGTATTCGGCTCAATTTCTGCCGTCGTGATTTTCAGACACAATCAAATATCCCTGAAAAGCATTTTTTCAAAGGAGACAACCACGTCCGACTCGGAGGAAACAACAACCGAGGAGCAGAATATAACCCCGACCGAGCTAAGCGGAAAAACCAATTTCCTGATTTTCTGTTCCGCCGACGACTATTCGGAAATGTATTTTCTGCACATTATCGAAGCGGATATGGACAACTGTATTCTGAAAGTCCGTCCTCTCAATCCCGACGGTAAATCGGCGGACGGCAAGTCCTACGTTCAGATACTCAAAGAGAGCGGCGCAGGCAGGCTTATTTCTGCGGTCGCCCAAAAGGAGAACATCGAGATCGCCAAATACGCAGGCTCTACGGCGGAAACCTTTGCCCTTGCAATCAACTATATGGACGGTCTGCCTTACAACGTAAACGAGCGCATCGAATACCGAACGGACGAATACACCCTCATTCTCACTCAGGGCAATCAGACAATCAAGGGTGAAACGCTGATCAAATACTTCAGGTATTGCAAAACTCTCGGCACGGAGGGAATGAGGACTCAGGGCAAGCTCGTCTGTGCGATGCTTGACAGCTTTATAAATCCCAAGAACGTTGAAAACGGTTCTATTATTTATCAAAAGCTGCTTACAAAGCTCGATTCCAACAGCGATATCTCGTTCTTTGAGGCGGCGGAAGCAATGGCAACAATAAAGGCGTTCTGCAATTCTGATCAGAGAAAAAATTCAACCGTTATTATAAACGATTCAAGCATATCCTAAGGAGGAAAACAAATGTCAGAAAAACCTATCAGAGGCTCTCAGCCTCAGCCCGACCACATTTTTATCAGCATCGCCGATGATGCGAAAACAACGATGAACGTCACCTGGAGGACAAGCACGGACGTTAAAAACGGCTATGTTCTTTACCGTGAGGACGGCACGGACGAGATTAAGCGTACCGAAGCCGATACCGAGGTTTTAAAAAGCGATATTGATATCAGCAATATGTTCTGGGTAAAGCTGACCGGTCTCAAGCCCGATACAAAATATTTCTACACCTGCGGCGATGACAGCCACAGGAGTGACGAATTCAGCTTCACTACCGAGCCTGAAAACCTTACTAAATTCAAATTTATCTGCGTTTCGGATCAGCAGAAGGGCGGCTGTAAATGTCCCGACTATTCTCATTTTACCGAAATTCTCAAGACTGTTCTTGCCGAAAATCCTGACGCACGTTTCATTCTTACGGGCGGCGACAATACGGATTGCGGTCAGCACGAAGTCCAGTGGAACGGCGCATTTGAGGGCGTGAAAGGAATTGTCGAAAGCATTCCCTTTATGATGTCTGTCGGCAACCATGACAACCGAGGCTTCAAGGATTATGAGCATGGCATCGGAAGATATTATGCCGAGCCTGCCGAGTTCTTTAACAATCAGTTCAAAGGCTCCTACGCATACGACGGCCCCGAAAACTGGAAGACGGAAAACTATACCTTCAACTACGGCAATGTGCATTTCCAGGTTATCGGTGTAAACGGTCCGGAGGAAGTTAATCAATGGATGATCGACGACCTGAACAAAAACAGGAGAACGTGGAATATCGGTACATATCATTTCCCGATCTGCTATTCAGGCTCGGACTGCGCCAACTATGACGCTTATCCTGTTATGACAGAGGGCTTTGAAATGCTCGACCTCGTTTTCTCAGGTCATGAGCACAACTTTGCAAGAAGCTTCCCCAGAAGAAACGAGGAGCTTTTCGAGCGTCCGTCACAGGGTACGATTCACTATATGCTCGGCAATTCCAATCAGAATCCTCCGGGAACAAGAGCAATTTCAAAGGTTTGGCATTCCGCTTTCTACTGCGAGGAGGAGCCCGTCTCCGTCGTTGCGATAGTAGAGGTTGACGGCGAAAAAATCACCCTGACATCAAAGATTATCGAGGACGGCAGAATTGTTGACAAGTGTACAATCGACAAGGCAAAGGACGAGATCACACCTTATGCCATCGCTCCGAAATTCAATCAGACTCGTATGACCTTTAAGGGTGCGCTGATGGGACTTTGCCAGTCCGCCGTACCGTGCGAGAATGTTGACGGAACGTGGTATGCCTGCTTCGGCACTCTTATCGGCTACATCGGCGGCTATGTTTTGAAGGAAAAGGGCAAGATCACGCTTGAAGCCTACGGCAAGAGGGTAGAGTTTTTTGAAAACAGCGATCAGGCAACCGTAAACGGAGAAACCGTTACAATCGGCGCAAAGGTGCTGAGACTTCGCAA
Source organism: Clostridiaceae bacterium (assembly GCA_016292785.1). Taxonomy (GTDB): domain Bacteria; phylum Bacillota; class Clostridia; order Oscillospirales; family Acutalibacteraceae; genus CAG-488. The sequence continues at coordinate 59,392 of JAEDFL010000006.1, forward strand.
TCAGCTTTATATGCCTGCCGACGCATGCGAGCTTTTTGATATGAGATGGGCATATGCCGCAAGGAACAATTTCATCTCGTTCGAGCATGAAGATGAATCTCTCCTGATAACCGAACAGCCGTAATTGACAAATTGAAAAATATAATGTATAATCAAAATCGGAGCTGGTGACAATGTCAAAGAAAAAAGCAGAACAGCAAACTAATATTGATCTGACCGACGTTCAGAAGCGTATGGATCAGTATGCAAAGGCGTGTGAACAAGAGAAGAAAGGCAAGATTACCGCCCTCTCTATGATCGGCGTCACAATCGTCTGCCTTTTGATTCTTCTCATCGTCGGACTGAAGCTCAGCGGAGTAGGCTTCACCGCAGTTGTCGACGGGAACTCCGGACAGGTCACGGTCGTAGATTCCGCAGATGTCAGCGGCACAAAGCTTGCCGACACCGTGACGAAATAAAAAAATTAGGGGCTGTCGCACTAAGACAGCCCCTTCATTATTTATTGCTATTCAATTTTCCTGCGCCCAAAGCCAAGAAACCTTTGCGCCGTCACGGCTCGCTTCTATGCCCTTTTTATTTGCGCCCTGAACGAACAGCTCTGCAAACTCCTCGTTCGGAAATTCAATCGTACCCTTTGCGGTAAGATATTTTGCGTCATAAATCTTTTCCTCGATTGAGAAGCCGATAACCCACCAATGGAGCTGAGGCTCACGGGCAAATATCTTTCTGTTGCCCTGGTAAAGCTCAAGGCTCATAACCATCATATCTTCATCGGGAGCGCACTCATAAAACGTTGTTTTAATCTGCTGTTCGGGACGATTATAAATGCCGATCTCCGCACCGTTTGATATCCAGTAAATACCCTTCCAGATCTGGAAAAGCCAATCCTTTCCGCCGTAGGTGAGGTAAATACGTTTGGTGTCGTAGTCATATACCGTCAGGTTTGCCAAAATATCATAGGCGATACAGAAGCCGAAATATCTCTGCCATGTGTCCGTGATTGCATAGATAACGTAACCGTCGCCGTCAAGGTTGAAGCCGAATACTCCTCGGTTGTTTCTTCTTTTCAGCTCATGAGTATTGGTGTCGTAAACAAAATCGGATTTGATTTTTTCCGAAGAGCCATCCCTGTAATATATCATAATAAATACCTTGTATATTTCAGGCTCGCTTTCGTTCTGCTCCGCATCAATGCTCATATGGTCTATGCCGAGAAGATACATTCTTGCAAAGTCAAAGAAAAGTCCCTCGAAAGTTTTGCCCTGCTTGTAGAAATCGTTAGCTTTCTCTTTGAACAGCGGAGCAAGCGTATCAACATCAATTCTCAGCAGCTCGCATACTTTGTCCGAGCCGTCCGTAAAATCGGGAAGGCAGTTCGCAATCTGGAACGGATCAAGCGTGCCGCCGGTCTTTACCAGCCACTCGCTGAAAATGTCGTCCATAACTCCGTTGACTTCAATACGGATCTTCTTTTCATTGATGATATTAAATCCGAAAATCTTCTTGAACATAGCGTTGATGGTGTCCACGAAGCCGAAAAACTGTTCGGTTGTCAGATGATCCTTTCCCTCGTTATAGCCGGGGTCCGTTTCGTCAATGATAACCTCACCGCTCGGAACATCGGCGTCCGTCTTTGCAACGGTGAAAACCGTTACCGTCGAGAAAACAAACGTAAGCGTCAGCAAAACCGCAATCAGCCTGTCAGCAATTCTCTTCATAAAAATTCTCCCTTCAATCATTTTTGCCGAAGTTCAGTATACCGCAAAACACTTTTTATTATTATTCCATGTTCTGTATAAATATACCTATTCATCCGGTTCAATGTTATTACTATACATTATAAATGAACGATTGTCAAATGAAACTTTACTATGCAATTATTATTTTTACATTTTATTAAAATCGTATAACCCTCCTTGACAGGACGGCAAAAATGTATTAAAATAGTACAGATGAAATTATATTTTGCCGGATTATAGTTTCATCGGATCTGACCGTCGGAAACGAACATCCGCAGATCGGTCAATATAACTAATTGATTTACTTATTAAATTAAAATTTTAAGACAGGAGGTGCATTTATACTTTGTTGACAATTAAAATATCACTGTTTGTTGTGATTATAATTGCCTGTGTTGTTGCTGCGGCGGCAGCCGGAGTCCTCGTCGGTATCGTTTACCGAAAGAAGGTTGCGGAAGCCACGATCGGCTCGGCTCAGCAGGAGGCTACCAGAATAGTGAACGACGCCGTTTCAAAGGCAGAGTCCAAGAAGAAGGAAGCTATCCTTGAGGCTAAGGACGAGATCCACCGTCAGCGCACAGAGCTTGAAAAAGAGCTTCGTGAAAGAAGAAGCGAGGTTCAGCGTCAGGAGCGCAGACTTGCTCAGAAAGAGGAAAGTCTTGACAGAAAGACCGAGAACATCGAAAAGAAGGACGAACAGCTCACCAACAAGCTCAAAGTAGCCGAGAAAAAAGCAGAGGAAATCGAGCTGGTAAAGCGCAGTCAGATTGAGATGCTTGAAAAAATCTCAGGCTTCAACAAGGAACAGGCTAAGGATTATCTGCTCAAAACTCTTGAGTCCGATCTCGTCCACGAGAAAGCGGTCAAGATTATGGAATACGAGCAGAAAACAAAGGATGAAGCAGACGAGAAAGCTCGTGAAATTATTGCAACGGCAATTCAGCGCTGCGCCGCAGATCACAGTGCGGACGCCACCGTTTCGGTCGTTGCCTTGCCCAACGATGAGATGAAAGGTCGTATAATCGGTCGTGAGGGACGAAATATACGAACTCTTGAAACGATTACGGGAGTCGATCTTATTATCGACGATACGCCCGAAGCGATCACGGTATCGTGTTTTGATCCCGTTCGCCGTGAAATCGCAAGACTTACGCTTGAAAAGCTCATTGCAGACGGCAGAATCCACCCGACAAGGATCGAGGAGCTGTATGAAAAATCCAAACGTGAGGTTGAACACACAATTAAGCAGACAGGTGAAAGAGCCGCTATTGACGCAGGCGTCAACGGCATACATCCTGAACTTATTAAACAGCTCGGCAAGCTGAAATACCGTACCAGCTACGGTCAGAACGTTCTCAACCATTCTCTTGAGGTTTCCTATATCGCAGGTCTTATGGCGTCCGAGCTCGGAGCCGACGTTAAGACGGCAAAACGTGCCGGTCTTCTCCACGATATCGGTAAGGCACTCGACCATGAGATGGAAGGCTCACATATTGAACTCGGCGTTGAATATGCCAGAAAGTATAAGGAGAACGATAATGTCGTTCACGCTATCGAAGCCCACCACGGCGACGTTGAAGCAAGAACGATCGTTGCTTGCCTCGTTCAGGCGGCCGATGCAATTTCCGCCGCAAGACCGGGCGCAAGAAGAGAAAATCTTCAGAACTATATCAAGAGACTTGAAAAGCTCGAAGAGATCACAAACTCATTCCCATGCGTTGATAAATCGTATGCTATCCAGGCAGGCCGTGAGGTTCGTATCATGGTTAAGCCTGAGGCGGTTTCGGACGATCAGATGGTACTCGTTGCCAGAGATATCGTTAAGAAAATCGAGGATGAACTGGAGTATCCCGGACAGATCAAGGTCAACGTTATCCGTGAAAACCGTGTGATTGACGTTGCTAAATAATTTTTGAAATAGAGTAAAACTGAAAGTAATCAGGCGTTTCGGAAAATCCGAAACGCCTTTTTAATTATTCAATCAATATACCTCAAAGCTTTTCAGCGTTGCAAAATTTCTTGTCTTTTCGATGACAAGCCTCAGCCGCCTTGCGTCCATTGTCGGGAGAAGACAAATCTTCTTCCTGCCGATTGTTGTTCCGCTGTAAAGCTTTCTCCACTTGCCGTCGAAGAAATAGTAAAGCTTGAATTTTTCAATCTGCTGTCCCGTTTCAATATTCTCGGCAAGCACAACCTTGTTGATGCTCCTTACCTCTCCCATATCGAGGGTGATAACGCTTTTTTTCGCTTTCGGATCACTGATAAAATATGATTTGCCCGAATTTATAAATCTTGAGGAATGGAGGTCGTCACGGTGTCCCTCGTCCGTAAACGTTCCTCCCTCGGCAAAGTTTTCCTGAAATTCAATTCCGAGCTGAACTCCGAGAGTCACAAGATGTTCAACGTCCACCTTATCAATCTTTCCCGTGTGGGACGGAGAAATATTAAGTATCAGAGACCCGTTGTTTCCGACCGATTTGAAGTAAACCTCCAGCGCCTTTGAAAGCACCTTGACATCAAAATTCTCCGTTTCATGGAAAAACCAGCCCGGTCTGAGAGAAATATCCGTTATCGAGGGGAACCACACAAGCTCCTTCGCCCTCTTAATTTTTTTGCGGCTGCCGAGATCAGGCTCAACAAGCTTTTTTGACGGAGCGTTATTTATCAGCTCTTTCGGCACAACGCTCCATTCGCTCGACCTGCTGACTCCCACATGGTTGCCGCACCAGCGGATATCGGGACCGCAGTTGCAGATCACGGCATTCGGCTGATATTTACGAACCGTGTCATAGTATCTCTGCCAGTCGTAATTCTGTTTTCCGCTGTTGTCACGCTCAAACCAAACGCAGAAAATATCACCGTAACCTGTGCAAAGCTCGGTGAGCTGATTGACGAAGAAATCATTGTATTTTTCCGTGCCGAAGCTTTCCTCGTGCATATCGTAGGGTGAAAGATAGATACCGAACTTTATTCCCTGCTCCTTACATTCATCTGCAAGCTCCTTGACGAGGTCGCCTTCGCCGTCCTTCCACGGTGAGTTTTTTACGCTGTGCCGTGTATATTTGCTCGGCCAAAGACAAAAGCCGTCCGAATACTTGCAGGTCAGCACAATGCCCCTCATCTTGGTCGACTTGACAGTGCTTACCCATTGCTTTGCCGAAAAATCGGCAGGCTTAAAATACTTTTCAGGCTCACGTCCCGTGCCCCACTCCGTATTGCAGAAGGTATTCATTCCGAAGTGAATGAACGCTATAAACTCCGTGTCCATAAAATCAAGCTGTGCTTTTGAGGGCACAACCCGGTTTGCTTTTTCGATATAATCAGCCATAAAATTCCCGTTCCGATCAGATAAAAATTTATACCTTATTGTATCATCATTATAATCCAAATGCAATTACCGTTTTATTAAAAAACTGAAAAATAAATACAAAATATAATTGACTGTTTTAAAATAAATTAGTATAATATTTTTACATTTTAATATTGGAGGAGAAGTGTAATGAGTAAACATTTTAAAATTTTTATTTCAGCATTGCTTGTATTCATCTTTATGTTCGGCATCGGTACAGCCGCCTTCGCTCAGGACGAAAGCGACCAACCCACAGAATCAACCCTTTCTGTCATTTCAGCCAACGTTGCAGGTCTTCCCATTCCCTCTTTTTTAGATGACGAAGGCAAGGTCGTGCCGCAAACCCAAAAGATACTCGGTCAGCTTCTTAACGAAAGCGGAGTTGACATTGTCTGCGTTCAGGAGGATTTCCAGTACCACACAATTCTTTCAAATCAGATGACAAACTATCCGTACAAGAATTTTACCTACGGCGGAGTTCCCGTCGGCGACGGAGTGAATATTTTTTCAAAATATCCTATCTACAATGTTGAGCACATCGCCTGGGAGGAATTCAACGGAATACTCGAAGACGCAAACGATGGGCTTACTCCGAAAGGCTTTGTGAAATGCACCGTCGATTACAACGGTATTCTCATCGACCTTTACAATATCCATGCGGATGCAAACGGCGCCGACGATGATATTTCCGCAAAGCGTGCGCAGTATGAACAGCTCGGAAAATACATTGATGAAAACTCAGGCGACAGACCTGTTCTCATTACCGGTGACACAAATGTTTATCTTCATTCCCAAATAAAAACCGGTCTTTACAATGAGATTATCTGCCGAGGCTTCAAGGATGCGTGGACCGAGTTTTATAACGACGGCACTTATTATCCCAACGGCGTGACCTATCAGCAGGATCAGGAGCTGAGGGCAAAATTCGGACCTCACGAATGGGGCGTTTGGGATTCGGTCGAAAGACTTATCTACCGTGGCAATTCAAGCGTTGAGTTTGAGGTCACAGGCTTCAGATATGACAATTATAACGAAAAAGCAGGTCAGCCGGTTACCGATCACTGCATTATGGTATGTGAGCTTAAAGTTACATCGACCGACTATGTGCGCCCCGATATCAATCTCGATGTCGATATCAGACGAGCCCTAAAAAACAGGCTTGCCTACGGAGCAAAAATGGTTGTTAGATGTCTCGGACTGATTTTCGGTGATCTTCTGATCAAGATTTTTTCGTAAAAATATTCTCTTAAATAAACAGGAGTTTTTTCAATGAGACCGGTAACTACCTTTATCAGACACAATTCAATCAAGGCTCTGCTCGCCGCAGAAAAGGGCGCAAAAGCAATTTCAAAAGGAAATCTGTGTTCCAATCTTTTTGACGTTGAGCCGAAATATATCGGTACCGACGTCAGAATAATTAAAGAGACAGAGGACTCGACCTTTATTGCAAAATGCGATATAAACGGCAGGATTGTTGACAAGCCTTTCAAAATCCTTGTCACAACCGACCTGCACCTTTGCGACGATATGGAGCTTATCAACAAAACGCTTGCGCTCCTTGCCCGTCACGTTGAGGCGGAAAAGCCGGACCTTATTCTTTTCACGGGCGACGTTGTCCTGACGGATCATCAGCAGGTTGACTGCATACAGTTCGGTCGCTTTATGGAGAAGATGGGAATTTACTGGGCATATGTTTTCGGCAATCACGAAGCGAGAGCCGAAAAGGAATATCACAAATATCTTATGCTCAAAAACCTAACAAGCTTTCCGCATTGTCTTTCAAAGTTCGGCGATCCGTCGCTTTTCGGCTACGGCAATTTCTTCATCAACATTCTTTCTTCCGAAACCTCGATACAGCAGAGCATTGTTATGCTTGATTCCGGAAGAAACACAAGTCCCACTCACAATGTTGAGAACGACGCTCCCGCCGAGCTTAAATGCTATGACTTTTTGAAAAAAGGTCAGATCGAATGGTATAAGAATAATATTTTAAACCTTGAAAAAGAGTACGGAAAATTCAAGTCGATAATGATGATGCATATCGCCCTTTGCGAGTATCAGGAAGTAATGGAGCTTGACGAGAATGAAAATTATGTTCCGACAGGCAAGGCGGAGATACTCTACGGCGGAATGTATGAGTCGATCGGCTGTTCCGAGTTCAACAGCGGAATGTTCAAAGCAATAAAAGAATTAGGCTCCACTCAGGCGGTTGTTGTCGGTCACGATCATATCAACGATTTCTGCGCTAAATATGACGGAGTTTATCTCGTTTACGCTCAGTGCGGCGGCTACAATACCTACACAATGGGTTCAAACTTCGGCTGGGACGAAAAGGACTGGATGCAGGGCGTGACGATGATTGATGTTGCCGAGGATGGAGAGATAGTTTTCAGGCAGAGGTTTAACAGAGATTATCTTTAATCACAGGAGTTTTATATGAGACCAATTACAACTTTTGTTCGTTTTAATTCAATAAAAGCTCTGCTTGCCGCAGAAAAAGGAGTAAAGACTCTCTCGGGCGGTAGGCTTTGCCCCAACTTTTTCTCCGCCGAGCCGAAATATATCGGCACCGATGTCAGAATAATCAAGGAGACTGCGGACTCAACCTTTATCGCAAAGTGCGATACAAGGGGCAGAATAGTCAACAAGCCTTTCAAAATTCTTGTCACAACCGATATGCACATGGATGCGGCGGACAATATCAACAAGCCGCTTGAAATGCTTGCACATCACGCTGCGGCAGAAAAACCCGACCTCATTCTTTTCACGGGCGACATTATCCTGACGGATCATCAGCAGATCGACTGCTTTCAGTTCGGTCGTTTTATGGAGAAAATGGGCATCTACTGGGCATATGTTTTCGGCAACCACGAAGCGAGAGCCGAAAAGGAATACCACAAATATTTTATGCTCAAGGCTCTTGAAAGCTTTCCGCATTGTCTTTCAAAGTTCGGAGATCCATCGCTTTTCGGCTACGGCAATTTCTTCATAAACATTCTTTCGTCCGAAAAGACGATACAGCAAAGCATAGTAATGCTTGATTCGGGAAGAAGTCCCATTCCTCATCATAACACAGAGAACGGCGCACCCGAGGAGCTGAAAGGCTATGACTTTTTGAAAAAAGGTCAGATCGAATGGTATAAGAATAATATCCTGAAGCTTGAAAAAGAGTACGGAAAAATCAAGTCTATAATGATGATGCATATCGCCCTTTGCGAGTATCAGGAAGTAATGAAGCTTGACGAGAATGAAAATTATGTTCCGACAGGCAAGGCGGAGATACTCTACGGCGGAATGTACGAGTCGATTGGCTGTTCAGAATTCAACAGCGGAATGTTCAAGGCTATCAAAGAGCTTGGCTCAACTCAGGCGGTTGTTGTCGGTCACGATCACGTCAACGATTTCTGCGCCGAATACGGCGGAGTACGTCTTGTCTACGCTCAGTGCGGAGGCTACAATTCCTATGTCTGCGATACTATGCGATCCCTTTTCGGAGATGAAAAAAACTGGCTTCAGGGAGCAACAATTATAGATGTTTCCGAGGACGGAGAGATAGTTTTCAGACAGAGATTTAACAGAGATTATTTATAAACACAAGGAGAATTTATGGCACCTTACATACTAAAAAAACACTTAACCCGTAAAGCAACTTTTTTTGACAGAAGCGATCCTGCCGTTCCTGCCGCTCTTTTCAATGCGGTCAGCGTGGCTCCCGATCTGTCCGAATTTCCCTATCCTCTCCCCTCGGCAAAGAGCGACTACACCTGCTCCGCCAAGGGAAACAATTCGGTTGAATGGTACGGCGGAAAAACGGGCGTAACACGCTACGATCCCAACGGAAAGAGCCTTGACGACAAGATTATGTATTTCAGTGCTTATCGCTATCTGCCCGACCAGAATGTGGACGCTATACTTTCAGACGGCGACGGACTTTGGGTTCTCACGGGCGACAGGGTTTCTCACATCGAGATGCTTATGCTCACTGCCGAGGAAAAGGCGGAGATGCTTCTTGATGAAACAAACAAATATGTTATGCGCCGAGGAATGGTAAGTCAGCGTGACCTTGCCAAAAGCAGGGACTACGAGTCACGCCATCATTACGCATGCTGTGATAACGACGGACTTTTCACCTCAGGCTATGCGATAGGCGAAATGTACCGCTATGCAACGCTGAGAGACAGGCTCGGCGAGGATCATCCAAGAGTCCGGGACGCAAGGAAAAATGCGACAAAAGCCTGTGAAGCCTGCCTGCTTCTTATGTATATCCACGGCAGACCGGAGGGCTTTATTTCCCGTTCCTACCACGTTACGGGCGAGCCTGTTCCCGATGACGGAATATTCTACAAGCGTAACGGCAAGACGGCTCGCTGTGTGAAAACAACCTTCTCCGAGGAAAAGGGAAGAACGGGCGAGGAAGTCCCCTGCGACTATCCCGTTCCCGACAGGCTTGCCGCTCTCTATCGTGACCTCGGTTACACGGACGACGACATCACCTACAAGGCGGACACCTCCAGCGACGAGGTAACGGGACACTTTCTTCAGATGAAGATTGCCCACGATTTTCTTGCCGAGGGTGATCCCGAGCTTGACGAGATAATTAAAGATGCCTGCAAGAGGACTGCCCTGCATATAATCAATAACGGCTTTGAATTCTGTGAGTCCTCAGGCAAGCCGACAACCTGGGCAAAGTGGAGCAAGCGTTACTTTGAGAACGATCCGATCGGCTATGTTGACGCTCCCCTCAACTCATCGGAAATGCTTGCCTACCTGAAAATCACAATGTATATCACGGGTGAAAAAGGAATCTGGCAGGAAACCTACGACAAGCTCGTTGCCGAGGGCTATGCCGATTTCGGTGCAAAGCACTATGACAGATTCTTCCAGGGAGCAATGAGAGAAAAGGTCAACCCCGAAGAGGATCTTATGTACGGCGACAATATGCTTGCGCTTATGACCTACTGGATGCTCTGCACTCTTGAGGATGACGAGGTTCTTCTTGAAAAATACCGCAACGCTTTCAGATCGTGGAGCGGTCTGATTCTCAGAGAGCACACACCCGGCTACGATTTTATGTATATGCTCGGCGTTCCCGATGCGAAAATTGATTTTGAAAAGGACGAGTGGTGGTTCAATCACTTTGAATGTAACAGGCTCACCGCCGGCGTCAGCTATAACCGTCACGACATACCGGTCAAGCTCGGCAGAAATTACAGCGAGAAGCGCAGGATTGAAATATCCGCTCTGCTTCCTCCCGACGAAAGAGTTATTTCCAAATATGACCGCAATCCTTTCGATATAAACGGCCGCAATGACACGGGTATTTGTATCGAGAGCTGTTATGTTTACACCTATGCCTACTGGATAGGCAGATACTACGGATTTATTGACGAGGAGGGTCAGGTATGAGCAAAATCGCAGTTTTGAACGAATTTAGTATTGAAGCGATAAAAGACGCTATACAAAAGCTTGACGCCTTCGATAATCTCAAGGTCAACGGACTTTATGCAGGTCAGCTCAACGAGCTTGAAGCCATTGATCCCGTTCTATACGCTCGGGTGGCGGAAAATATCAAGGCAGACAAATGGATTCCGTTTGCAGGTGCATGGACAAAATCGGACGAGCTTTCGGAAATCGGTCTGATAAAAAGCTGTCTTTATTCCGCAAGATATTTTCTTGACCGCTTCGGCAAGAAATACCGTGTTTTCCACGGAGTTAAGCTTTATAATGACCTGTTTCCTCAGATCGTTTATTCGTCGCTTTTTGATGCGGCTGTGCTTGACAGCGAAAACGAGAGCAAGTGGCTTCATGGAGCCGACGGTTTCAGAACTCTTGTTATGCACACCGATACGGACGATGTAACCGATATGGACGATGATTTTATCAAAGAAAACGAATTTATCTCCTATGAGGAGCTTGCCGACAGCTTTTTTGAGTCACACCTTGAGCTTGAAACCGTCTTTCTTCCGTCAAAAACGGTTAAGGCGGAGAACATTGAGAAAAATCTCATTGACGCCGAAAAATACTCCGCCGTCAACGGCGAGGATAAGACAGCAGAGATAAAAGAAGCTTGGATCTCTCATTTCAACGGTGACGATGAAAGTGCAAAGAAAATTGCCGAGAACATCACAGGCTCAAACGCTCCCGACGAAAGCGGTTTTAAACTCAGCGGCTCAATCGAGCTTGCCGAAATCAAGCTTGCCGAGGACGGAAGCGGCGACACAATTCTCAGAGTTGCACAGACCGACGGAAAGGAAAATTCGTCATACATCATGTGTGACAGGCTCAATGCCGCTTTCCGCTTTGAGATTATGCCCTATGAGATTCAGACTTTCAGAATCGGTGCCGACGGACGGGTTCAGGAAATATATATTTGCGAATAATTATATTTAATATCAAAAGCGACTGCAAGACGGTCTTTTCATATCACTTGCAGTCGCTTATTATTGTTTTTTATGTGACGATTTTTTATTTTCCGCTGTCGCCGTAGTTGGAGAGAACTCTTGCGGA
>JAEDFL010000032.1 GCA_016292785.1 Clostridiaceae bacterium
AAGCGTGCCAATACACAGGCACAAAATCCTATTATAAGGTTCTTGAAAACGGCGATTACGAAAAGGATGAAAAAGATAAGATAAAAGTATATTATGACGGAACCGGATACGGATTCTTCCCGTGGCCGAAGGCAAACGGATGGTCATTCAACTATTATCCGGCATCAGGAGCATATACATACGTTCATCTTGTAGACAGATGGGGCAATGTTGTAGATAAGGTCATTGAAGTCGGCTTGCAGGATCCTAAGGACATTAAAGTAAATACATCTGCAATGAACTACACAGTTCTTGAAGACGGCGGAAGCGGAATTGATACGCTGAGCTTGAACTCAAGCGGATTTGAAATTCTTACAGATGAAAATTCAACGCTTGAAAACAACGTATTCAGGACATCGGGCAACACCGTCAGAATCAGCACAGGTGAGGCTAACAAGGCTTACACCCTGACGATGACGGATAAGGCAACGAACTCATCAACCGCAACAGTCAAGAGCGATGAGAACGGAATCATCACCCTTAGCGTTGAGGATTCAGCGTACGAGAGCGGAGTTTACACCTTCATGCTCAACTCGATAGAGGTCAACCTCTATGACGGAGCTGACACAGATAAGCACGTTCTCAGCGTATCAGGTGACGAGGTTGACGAGGGCGAAGCGGCTCAGATCACCGTCACGACAAAGGGCGATGTATCAAAGCTCAGATTCACCGACGAAAGCGGCAACACTTCGACAGTTTCAAGCTTCGTACAGAATGACGACGGAACAAGAACATGGACGTTCGCAAAGGCAAGACCTGCCGGCGAATATACCTACAGGATCACCGTCAAGGTCGGTTACGAATGGCTTGACGAGGGCGATACCGCAGCTCTGATCTTCAACGAGAGAATACTCGACAGCGGCAAGGTAAGAAGCGCCGAGTATGACGAAGAAACGGGACTTTACAAGGTAACGTTTGAGGGCAGAGCGACAAAGGTACAGTTTGTATCCGAGGACGGAATGACGAGGACATACACAAGATATGCCGAAGCGGTCAAGAGCATAAAGACCTATGACGCTGACGGAAACGAAGTCAACGACACGGCAAGAACTCTCGACCACGAGGTATGGTATGTCGAAGCCAAGCTCTATTCGGGACAGAACTACACCGTAGTCGGCAAGTTTGAAGCAGGCTGGAACAGAGCCGAGGACTCAACCTCAACCGTAACAGCTAAATAACCGAATAACAGCAAAACACGGGGCTGTCGCAATAAGCGACAGTCCCGTGAAACTGTATTAAAAATCCCAAACGTCAGACACGGCGTTTGGGATTGCTGATTCTGATTTGATTTATTTCAGATATTTCTCAATAAAAAATCTCGGACGGCCTTTGGTTTCAAGATAAATTTTTCCGATGTATTCGCCGACAACTCCGGTCGCAATAAGCTGAAGCGAGCCGAAAAACCAGATTGAAAGAACCGTGGATGTCCAGCCGGGGACGGTGTTGTGAACAAAATAACTGATAAGGGCGTAGATTGCAAATAATACGCTGAGTATCAGGGTTATTCCGCCGAGAGCGGTGATAAAGCGAATCGGTCTGATCGAAAACGAAGTAATACCGTCAAAGGCGAAGGTAAGCATTTTTTTCAGCGGATATTTGGATTCTCCGGCAAGACGGGGCGCACGGTCGTAGGTAACTGTGGAGGATTTGAAGCCGACAAGCGGAACCATTCCCCTGAGAAAGAGATTGACCTCCTTGAAGTCAAGCAGAGCCTTGACCGCTCTGGAGCTCATAAGCCTGAAATCGGCATGATTGTAGACCGTTTCAACACCCATAATAGTCATAAATTTATAAAATCCCTGTGCCGTGGTACGCTTGAAAAATGTGTCGGTTTCACGGGAGGCACGAACGCCGTAAACAATCTCGGTGCCGCTGTTGAAATCATCGACCATTTTGTCGATTGCGTTTACATCGTCCTGAGCGTCGGCGTCGATCGTGACAATCATATCGCAGTCTTCTGCAACGGTTGACATTCCGCCGAGAAGCGCATTCTGATGTCCCCGGTTGCGTGAGAGCTTAACTCCGATGAATTTTGGATCAAGCTCGTGCAGACTTTCGATAATGTTCCATGTTTCGTCCTTTGAACCGTCATCGACAAAGGCAACACGGCTGTTTTCGCTGATTTTGCCCTCGGTTATCAGGCTGTTGAGCTTGTCGAGAAAAATTTTTGATGTCAGCGGAAGAACTTCTGCTTCGTTGTAACACGGAGCGAGAATATACAGAGTTTTCGGTTCCACGTTCAATTCCCCTTTAATTCAAAAAGATAAAATGTTCTTGTATAATCACTCTTGAAAATGTTTTGGTTGCTGAAAGAAAAGTCCTTGCAAATTACAATGTTATAGTCCGTTTTTAAGGAGGGATTCTTTTCGTAAATATCTTCAACGGTTTCTTCCGGCTTTATGACGGTTACAACAAAGTCGGCAAGATGTTCGTTTATATAACGGTTTTGTTCGTCAACATTTTCGCTGTATTTTTCGTATAAAAGATTTTGTTTTTCAAAATGACGGAATACAGGGAGCTGATCTGCGGCGAGGTATATGCCGGTATCAAGACAGCCGTAATTAAGAATAATTCCGTCGGAATTGTGAGATTTGATGTATCGGACGGCTTCTGACTGAATTGTGCTTTCACCTTTACGGGGGAGGTCGGTTGAACAAACATTAAGATAATTTCCGCAGATGACCGACGCAACAATTAAAACAGCACAAACAACTGCGGACACGATCTTTTCTGCCTTGCCTTTTATCAGCTTGCCTGCAACAAAGAATACTGAAATAAAAGAGAAAACCGTGAAAGCCGAAAGAGGCAGGAGATAGTAGCTGTAGCTTCTTATTCCGAAATATATGATGTAAATTCCGAGACAGCATACAAAGGGAACGGACAGCCTTGAAAACAATTTTTTCTCGGTAAAAATATTTGTGAAAAGGAAAGCGGTCATTCCCAATACGCTGAAAACAAGAACAGCAGGGGAGGTCACGAGATTTGTACCGATGATATAGATCGGCTTCCATAAGCGTGCAAAAAAGCTGAGCTTTTCCGTCATCGGATAAGCCGTTGCGTTGAGAATAAAATAAGTGTAAATGAAATCACGCAGACCGCCCTTGACGGCAAAATATACTATCCACGGAGCTATTGCCGCCACCATACCGCCGAGAAAGACGAGAGCGTTAATGACGGCTTTTTTGAAATCTTTCTTTGCAAAAAGAGTGTAGAGCGAAATGTATGCCGCCCAGGCAAACCAGAAGCCTATAACGGTAAATTTTATCATCGCAACACAGCCTGCAAAAAAACCGACAAGGAAAAATACGGAACGCTTGGGCAGATCTTGCTCTGTGTTTTTAAAGTAGCGGCAGAAATAATATATGCTTATCATCAGAAACGGCAGACAAAATTCCTCTGCGCTGTCGCCGTAGTAGTAGCAGGCGGAATTGACCGTAACAAAGCAGGTCAGGACAGCGGAAGCGACAGACCAACCCGTGCCGACATAGAGCGAGGCGATCTTATAAGCCGCAAAAGAGGTCACGCAAAGGGAAAGGGACTGCATAACGTAAACGCCGGTAAACGAAGTGTCGGAGATGAAACAGGCAAGAGCATGAATGAGATAGAGCAGGGGACCTTTCTGTTCAAAGATATCCTTGTAGACCGTCAAGCCGTTTGCCATTGCTTTGCCGACAGTCAGAAAAGCGTTTGCATCATTCCACGGGTTCGTTGCGTAACGGGGGCTTGAAGCCGTGCAAATGTAGAGCAAACCGAAAGAATAGAGCAAAAACAGTAAAAAAACAATGATATTGTTCTTTGAAAGTTTTATTTGCTTTTTCATTGCTCAAGCATACTCCTTAATCTGAAAGTCATTTCTTATACTCTGTTTTAAGCTCAAAAAGATAAAAGGTTTTTTCGTATTTTAAATCAACTTGTCTTGACGGCTGAATGGTATATTTTTCACATATCACAAGATTATAATCCGTCTGAAGTGTTGAATTTTCATTATATATGTCATCAATGTCCTCGTTCGGATGGGTTGACACGGCAACAAAATCGGCAAGATGCTCGTTGATATATCTGTTTTGCTCATCTGAATTTTCCGGGAAGCACTCGTATTCAAAATTCTGATGTTCAAAATGCTTGAACTTAGGGATCTGATTTGACGATAAATATACGCCGTTGTCAAGACTTCTGTAATTCAGTATTTTGCCGTTAGGATCGTGACTTTCGATGTATTCTGCAGCTTGCATCTGAACAGTTTTGGTTCCCTTGCGTGCAACGTATTTTGAAGAAACATTTATCGAATCGGAAACAAAAAGAACCGATACTGCACAGACGCAGCAAATGATCAGAGAAACAAGTTGTTCTTTTTTCTTGAACAGGTTCTGAAGCAAATAAGCAACAAAAATGAAACTGAATACGGTAAAGGCCGTCATAGGGGTGAAATAATAGCTGTATGTTCTCAGACCGAAATAGATAAGATACATTCCGGTTAAACACATTACCGGAAGCGATATCCTTGAGAAAAACTTTTTTTCGGCAAAAATATTTGTAACAAGGAATAAAATCATTCCGGTAATACCGAGACATAAAATTATCGGAGAAAAGCTGAAAGTTTCCAAAAGACAGACTAAAGGTTCAATCAATCTTGTTACAAAACTCATTCCGGTCGCACTCGGATAAGCCGTTGCGTTGAGAATAAAATAAGTGTAAATGAAATCACGCAGACCGCCCTTGACGGCAAAATATACTATCCACGGAGCTATTGCCGCCACCATACCGCCGAGAAAGACGAGAGCGTTAATGACGGCTTTTTTGAAATCTTTCTTTGCAAAAAGAGTGTAGAGCGAAATGTATGCCGCCCAGGCAAACCAGAAGCCTATAACGGTAAATTTTATCATCGCAACACAGCCTGCAAAAAAACCGACAAGGAAAAATACGGAACGCTTGGGCAGATCTTGCTCTGTGTTTTTAAAGTAGCGGCAGAAATAATATATGCTTATCATCAGAAACGGCAGACAAAATTCCTCTGCGCTGTCGCCGTAGTAGTAGCAGGCGGAATTGACCGTAACAAAGCAGGTCAGGACAGCGGAAGCGACAGACCAACCCGTGCCGACATAGAGCGAGGCGATCTTATAAGCCGCAAAAGAGGTCACGCAAAGGGAAAGGGACTGCATAACGTAAACGCCGGTAAACGAAGTGTCGGAGATGAAACAGGCAAGAGCATGAATGAGATAGAGCAGGGGACCTTTCTGTTCAAAGATATCCTTGTAGACCGTCAAGCCGTTTGCCATTGCTTTGCCGACAGTCAGAAAAGCGTTTGCATCATTCCACGGGTTCGTTGCGTAACGGGGGCTTGAAGCCGTGCAAATGTATAGAATCACAAAAGCAAATACCGCAAAGAAAAGAAAAACAGGAATGTTCTTTTTTTCTTTGAACATAAATTTGCTCATCGCAATTTCACCTTTCTTATATGAAAATATAATTAATTATATCATTACTGTTATATTAAAGTCAATAAAAATTAAAAACTATTAGTTTGCAATTTTTGTAGAAAAAGTGAAGATATTAAAGCACATAAAGTACCAAAGTGAATTTTGGATAAGTAAATATTATGTTAAAACACTTGAAATAACAAACCTTTTATATTATAATTAAAAAGTTAATAAGTTAAAAAGAGAGGTGTGCCCTTTGAGTGAAGGCACAACAAAAAAGATAATAAAAGTGTCCGATGAGGAGATGGCAAAACAGCAGGAGTTTTCCGACCGTGTGAGGACGATTTTAACCTCCAAATTCGAACCGTCAATGCCGCTCGCTTTTGTCCATACCTACGGCTGTCAGGGCAATGTTGCCGACGGAGAACGCATCAAGGGAATCCTTGCGGCTCTCGGCTACGGCTTTACGGACGATGTCGAACAGGCAGACCTTATCCTTTACAATACCTGCGCCGTCCGTGAACACGCAGAGGATCGTATCTACGGCAATGTCGGTGCGATCAAGAGACTGAAAAAGTCCAACCCGAATTTGATAATTGCCCTCTGCGGCTGTATGATGCAGCAGGAAAGAGTAGTTGAAAAGATCAGAAAAAGCTATCCCTTTGTCGATCTTGTTTTCGGAACTCATGTTATTCACAGAATACCCGAGTTGATTTACCGTGTGCTTTCAACGGGAAAAAGGGTTTACGAATGTCCCGATTCAGCAGGTGTTATCGCCGAAAATCTTCCGATAAGGCGTGACGGAAACATCAAAGGCTGGCTGCCGATAATGTACGGCTGCAACAATTTTTGCAGTTACTGCATTGTTCCCTATGTCAGAGGACGTGAGAGAAGCCGTGAGCCTGAGGACGTAATCAAAGAGGCAAGGGAGCTTATAGCTTCGGGCTGTAAGGATATCACTTTGCTCGGGCAGAATGTAAATTCCTACGGAAAAAACCTTGACAGGGATATAAACTTTGCAAAGCTTTTGAAAGAGATCAACGATATACCCGGCGAATTTACGATCAGATTTATGACTTCACACCCCAAGGACTGCACAAAGGAGCTGCTTGATACCATGGCTTCCTGTGACAAGGTCGCAAAGCACCTGCACCTGCCGTTCCAGAGCGGAAACAACAGGGTGCTTAAAGAGATGAACCGAGGCTACACGAGGGAGAAGTATCTTGAGCTTGCAAGCTATGCAAGGCAGGTAATGCCCGACCTTTCGATGACGAGCGATGTTATTGTCGGATTTCCGGGAGAGACCTATGAGGAGTTCAGGGATACGGTTTCTCTGATCGAGGAGGTCAGGTTTACCTCTCTGTTTACATTTATTTTCTCACCCCGACCGGGTACGAAAGCGGCGGAGATGCCCGATCCCGTTTCCCGTGAGGAAAAGGGCAGATGGTTCAAGGAACTGACGGACGCTCAGGAGAGAATCGCTTCACAGCGCACGGCGGCGATGAAGGACAAGGTGTATACCGTTCTTTGCGAGGGATATGCAAGAGACGGAATACTCAACGGCAGAACTCAGGGCAACGTGATGATAGAGTTTCCCGAAGCTGAGGGAAAGGACGTCATCGGAAAGTTCTGCAAGGTTAAGGTTACAGATCCTCTGACATGGATAGTCAGAGGTGAATTGGAGGAAGGCTGAAAAGGCTTTTCTTTGAAAAATAAATTACATTAAGGAGTAACACAATGGACATTATTGAAATCACAAGACAGCTCGGTGCGGCAATTCAGCAGGACGAGCGTTATCTTGCATTCCACGAGGCAAGAAGAACAAATGAGGCTGATACGGATCTCAACGATCTTATCAACAAGATTCAGCTCATCCATATGTCGTATCAGCATGAGGCGGCAAAGGACGATGCAAACGAGGAGAAGCTTGCCGCATACGACAAGGAGTTTTCCGAGGTATATCAGACTGTTATGGCTAACGAGAATATGCAGAAGTACGAAGCCGCACGCCATGCGGTTGACGATATGATGAACGAGATCACGGCTATCCTTTCCCTCTGCGTACAGGGCGAGGATCCCAAGACCTGCCAGCCGCAGGAGGAGCATCACTGCTCAGGCGAATGCGGTTCATGCGGCGGCTGCCACTAAAAATTATCGGCTCCCCTGTAACAAGGGGAGCCATGGAAAAAACGGACGAAAAACTGAGGTGAAAACAGATGGCTGAAATGACGCCGATGATGAAACAGTACCTTGAAATTAAAAAGGACTATCAGGACACGATCCTTATGTTCAGGCTCGGTGATTTTTACGAGATGTTCTTTGAGGACGCAAAGGTTGCCTCAAAGGAGCTTGAGCTTGTGCTGACGGGCAGGGACTGCGGTCAACAGGAGCGTGCGCCGATGTGCGGCGTGCCTTTCCACAGCGTTGATTCATATATTGCAAGGCTTGTTTCAAGGGGCTACAAGGTCGCTATCTGTGAACAGACCGAGGATCCTGCGGCGGCAAAGGGAATAGTAAAGCGTGATGTTATCCGTGTGCATACTCCCGGCACAGTCATTGAAAGCAGTATGCTTGACGAGTCGAAGAACAATTTTCTCTGTTCGGTCTGGCTCAACGGGAACAGCGCAGGAGTCTGCTTTGCCGATGTTTCAACGGGCGAGGTCAGCCTGACTCAGCTTGAGTCCAAAACCGTCGGCAACGACATTGTAAACGAGCTTGGCAGATATATGCCGAGCGAAATCCGCTACAATTCCGCCGTTGTTAAGAATGATAAAATCCGAGAGTTTATCAAAAACCGTGTCGAATGTACTGCCGACGAGATCGACAGCGAAAAAATTACCGTCGATTACAGCCGTCAGATCATCACCGACCATTTCAAAAAGAGCTTGACAGAGCTTGGCATCGAGGGAAATAACGAGGCGGTCTGCGCTCTGGGCGCAACGATCGACTACCTGACCGAGGTGCAGAAGTCGGGACTTGATAATATTCGGGAGATTGACTTTTATTCGGAAAATCAGTTTATGAAAATTGACTTTTCCTCCCGAAGAAATCTCGAATTGACCGAGACGATGCGAAACAGGGAACGCAGAGGAACACTCCTCTGGGTGCTTGACAAGACGAAAACCGCAATGGGCAAGCGACTTGTCAGAAACTGGATAGAACAGCCGCTGGTCAATCTTGCGAAGATTACCAAGAGACACAATGCCGTCGGCGAGCTTTTTGACAACTCGGCTCTGCTTGAAAATGAGACGGCGGCGATATCCGACGTCAGCGACATGGAAAGGCTGATGGCGAGGATAGTATATGAAACCGCAAACGCCAAGGAGCTGAGATCACTTTTAGCAACGATCAGACTTCTGCCCGACATCAAAAGCGGAATAGCCGAGTGCAGCTCCGCCCTTTTGAGGGAAACGCACACCGGCATTGATCTTCTTTCGGATGTTGCCGAGCTTATAGATACGGCGATCAGGGAGGATCCTCCGTTTACCGTGCGTGAGGGCGATATGATAAAGGACGGCTTCAATTCGGAGCTGGACGAGCTGAGAGACATTGTTCATAACGGCAAGGGCTATATTGCCGCAATTCAGCAGACGGAGCAGGAAAAAACAGGTATAAAGAAGCTCAAAATCGGTTACAACAGAGTTTTTGGATATTACATTGAAGTGCCGAATGCGTTCAAGGAGCTTGTCCCCGAGGAATACATAAGAAAACAGACGCTTGCAAACTGCGAGCGGTTTATAACGAGCGAGCTGAAGGATCTGGAAGCAAAGGTGCTCGGCGCTCAGGAAAGAATAGTAAAGCTTGAATACGAGATCTTTGTTCAGGTAAGAAGCAAGGTTGCCGACGAGCTTTACAGAATACAAAAGACGGCTCATGCCGTTGCAACGGTCGATGCACTCTGCTCTTTTGCGAGGGTTGCTTTGCAGAACGATTATTCCTGTCCCGTAATGACGGACGGCAGTGAAATAATCATCAGGGACGGCAGACATCCCGTTGTTGAAAAGATGATGAAGGACGCACCCTTTGTGCCGAACGACACAACGCTTGACTGCAGGGATAACCGATGCGCAATAATCACAGGCCCGAATATGGCAGGCAAATCGACTTATATGCGCCAGGTCGCTCTGATAGTCCTTATGGCGCAGTGCGGCAGCTTCGTTCCTGCTTCAAGCGCACAGATCGGACTTGTGGACAGCATATTTACCCGTGTCGGCGCAAGCGATGATCTCGCTTCGGGACAGTCCACATTTATGGTAGAGATGAGCGAGGTTGCAAATATTCTGAAAAATGCCACGAAAAAGAGCCTGCTTATCTTTGACGAGATCGGACGAGGTACGTCCACCTTTGACGGAATGAGCATTGCCCGTGCCGTTCTTGAATACACAGCCGATCCGAAAAGGCTCGGAGCAAAGACTCTCTTTGCCACTCATTACCATGAACTGACCGAGCTTGAAAACGAGATTGACGGAACTAAGAACTACAATATCTCCGTAAAGAAACGGGGCGACGATATAACCTTCCTCAGACGAATTGTCAGGGGCGGTGCGGACGGAAGCTACGGTATTGAGGTTGCAAAGCTTGCAGGAGTGCCGAATGCTGTTGTCAGCCGTGCAAAAGCGATTTTGTCCGAGCTTGAAGAAAAGGGCGCTGTCACCGTCATCAGAACGGTCGAAAAGAGCGACGATGACGATATGCAGATTTCCTTTGCCTCGAACGAGGGCAATGAGATAGTTGAAGAACTCAAAACGATAGATATAAACACTCTCACGCCGATTGAGGCTTTGCAGAAGCTCTATGAGCTGAAGAACAGAGCGGATAAGCTGTGAGAAAAAAATAACAGGTAAGAAAGAGGTGATCTTATGCCGAATATCAATATTTTACCCAAGCACATTGCGGAGCTTATCGCCGCAGGCGAGGTGGTCGAAAGACCTTCCTCCATCGTCAAGGAAATAATGGAAAATGCGATCGACGCAGGAGCGGATAAGATCACGCTTGAAATAAAAAGGGGCGGTATCACCTATATACGCATCACGGACAACGGATGCGGAATTGACAGGGATAATATCCGCAAGGCTTTTATCAGCCACGCCACCAGCAAGATCTCTACGGCGGACGATCTGAATGCGATATGCACCCTCGGTTTCCGTGGTGAGGCTCTTGCCTCGATTGCCGCAGTTTCCAGAGTTGAGGTCATGACGCGCGGTGAGGGCGAGGAAGTCGGAACACGTTACTGCATCGAGGGCGGCGAGGAAACGCTGCTCGACGACGCAGGCTGTCCCAAGGGAACAACGCTCATTGTCAGAGATCTTTTCTACAATACCCCCGCCAGAATGAAGTTTTTGAAAAAAGACGTCAGCGAGGGCAATGCGGTTGCCGCCGTTGTAGACAGGATCGCACTTTCTCACCCTGAGGTTAGCATCCGTTTTATCCGTGATTCCAAGGATGTGCTTTTTACATCGGGTGACGGAAAGCTCGAAAATGCAATTTATAAAACCCTCGGCAAGGATTTTTCCTCAACGCTCATTCCCTGTGACTACGAGCTTGAGGGCGTGAGAGTCAGCGGATTTATCTCAAAGCCGTTCAATGCACGTCCGAACAGAATGATGCAGTATTTTTTCCTCAACGACAGATTTATAAAGACTCGCACCGGTATGGTTGCCCTTGAGGAGGCATACAAAAACTCCATTATGGTCGGCAAGTTTCCTGCCTGTGTGCTGAATATACATATCGCTCCCGGAGCGGTTGACGTCAATGTTCACCCATCCAAGACCGAGGTGCGATTCGCCAACGAAAAGTTGATTTTTAACGCAGTGTATTACTGTGCCAAGTCCGCCTTACAGCAGGGCGACACAAGAGTTCAGGCTAATTTCAAGCAGAAAATCGGCAGACAGTTTATGCCTAAGCCCAACGAGGGCAGGCAGATAAAAATTTACGAACAACAGCTTGAGCAGGTTAAAAAGGAAAGTCTGCCGAAAGAGGATTTTTGGGGCAAAACAACCTCCGAGGAGTTTGTTAAACTTTCCGAGCCTAAGAAAACCGAAAAAATCACCTTTAACGACAGCTCGGAAATTTCGCTGAAAAAAGATGAAGAACCCGACCTTATTCCCGTTTTCAAGCCTGTTGAGGAGGCTAAGCCTCCCGTTATCGAAACGGTTGAAGAAGCCGTTTCCGAAGCGAAAGCGGAACAGCCTGCTTCCGAGGTTGAAGAAGTTAAACCCGAACCGGAGCCGTACAGAGTTATCGGTGAAGCGTTCAAAACCTATATATTGGTCGAGCAGGGCAAAAAGCTCCTGATAATCGACAAGCACGCCGCGCACGAGCGTATGCTGTTTGAAAAGCTCAGAGCAAATAACGGCGAAATTGAAACTCAGATGCTTTTGGCTCCCGTTACCGTCACCCTCAGCAAGGAGGAATACTCTGCCGTGCTTGATAATCTTGAGCTTCTGGACAAGGCAGGCTACCGTGTGGAGGACTTCGGCGGCGGAATGGTGATCGTAAGCGAGTGTCCGACGGCGGTTGCCGATGCGGATCTTGCCGAGGTCGTTATGGAGCTTGCAGGTTATCTTGTGAATAACCGCAGGGAGCTTATTCCCGAAAAGCTGGATTGGATATATCATTCAACGGCTTGCAGGGCGGCGATCAAGGCGGGTGACAAAACGAGCGAATATGAGCTTGAAAAATTTGTCGAAAAGCTATTGAACGATCCCGACATTCGGTACTGTCCTCACGGCAGACCTGTGCTGATAGAAATGTCAAAATACGAGATTGAAAAGAATTTCGGCAGAGTATAAAACAAAAAGGAGCTGATCGGATTGAACAAAATACCTGTCGTCGCCGTCGTAGGGCCTACGGCGTCGGGTAAATCCGATCTGGCAGTTGAAATATGTATTCGCTTCGGCGGCGAGGTTGTTTCGGCGGACTCCATGCAGATATACAAGGGTATGGATATCGCCACCGCCAAGCCGACCGAGGAAGAGAAAAAGGGAATACCTCATCATATGATGGACTTCCTTGACAACACCGAGCCGTACAGCGTTGCCCTTTATCAGCAGGCGGCGGCAGAGTGCATCAATGATATTTATTCGAGAGGAAAGCTTCCTGTAATCGCAGGCGGAACGGGACTTTATATTGACACCTTGCTGAACAACGTTAAGCTCAGCGAAAATTCGTTTGACGAGGAGCTTCGCCGTTCGCTTTTGCAGAGGGCGCAGGACGAGGGTGCGGAGGTCCTGCTTGAAGAAGTCAGAGCATTTGATCCCGAATATGCGGAAAAACTGCACCCGAACAATGTAAAAAGGATAGTCCGTGCGCTTGAGGTTTTCAGGACAACGGGCACTACCATGACCGAGCAGGCAGAGCTTTCAAAGCAGGCTTCTCCGTATGAGAGCTGTATTATCGGACTTGACGCAGAGGACAGACAGTTTCTTTATGACAGGATCGACCGCCGTGTCGATATTATGCTCGAAAGAGGACTTGAGAGCGAGGCAAGAGAATACATCGCCGCCGCAAACGGCTCTACTTCGGCTCAGGCGATAGGCTATAAGGAGCTTAAACCGTATTTTGACGGTGAGATATCAAGGGAAGCGGCGATTGAAAATTTAAAGAGAGCAACACGCCGATATGCCAAGCGTCAGCTCACATGGTTAAGACGCAACGAGTGCATAAACTGGCTGTATATTGACAAATATCAAAATAAGGAAGATTTTGTAAAAGACGCTTTTATGACAGTTGAAAAGCTTCGGAAAGGAGAGAGATCCGAATGAAAAAACGAACATGGATAAATATAATTTGCACGGTTTTGGTTGTTGCCGCTTTTGTTTATCTTTTTCACGATGCGGTGCGTGTCAACCGTGACTTATACGATACCGAGACCGCCGACGAAGCGGTTGAGCAGGAAAAGCTTGATCTGAAAGCTTTCATAGTCCGTGACGAGGAATATATCAACGAAAAAACCACGGGTACCGTTGTTCCTCTTATCAGGGACGGAATGAGAGTTGCCAGCGGCGATGCGGTTGCCCGTGTGTGCAATTCTGCCGAGGACGCCGCAGATATGTCGGCTCTCATCGAAGCAAAGGAAAGTCTTGAAAGATATCAGGAGCTTTCCGAGCAGACAGAGCTTAACGCCCTCGATATGGAAAAGCTCAACAAGTCAATAGACGCCTGCTATACCGAGCTTCTGAAAACCGCCGCCACCGGTGATTTTTCGGAGCTGGATAATAATATTGAGGAAATGGAAAACAAGCTTGCGAGCAAGCAGATTTTGAAGGACGGAACTATCAATCTAACCGAAAAATTCAATAAACTCAACAGTCAGATTCAGGCTCTTGAGGCTAAAAAAATAAATACCGCCGATGTTGCTGCGCCGCTTTCGGGCTACTATATCAGCAACCTTGACGGATATGAAGGTGCAATGGATTATGATAAGATTTCCGAGCTGACGGTCGGTGAGGTTGAAAAGCTCTTTGAAAAAGAGCCTGCCGACGTTTCGGGCAGAATGGGCAAGATTGTCGGAAGCTATAAATGGTATCTCGTCACAACGCTGGAGAGCAAGTATGCACTGCTTATGGATATCGGGGATTCAATGAAAATCAATATGCCTTATTACGGCTTCAGGGACGTTACCGTTAAGGTGGAATCAATTTCTCCCGAGCAGAACGGCAAGGTTGCGGTTGCTTTCTCCTGCGATATGATGAACGAAACCTATGCCAATATGAGGATAGAGGATATCGAGCTTGTTTTCAAGGAGTACACGGGTTACAAAATAAACAGCTCGTCGATCCGCCGTGAAAAGGACAGCAAGGGCAACGAAATCGACGTTGTATATATCCTCAGAGGCGACATTATGAATGTCAGAAAAATCGAGATTATCTACGACGCCGGCGATTATGTTCTCGTCAGCGAGGAGACCGAGGCGTCGAACGGCTACCGTCCGATAAAACGCTATGACGAAGTTATTGTGAAAGGAAGGAATTTAAGTGACGGAAAAAGCATTAGTTGAGGAACGCTTCAGAGATATTGAAGAAAACTATAAGCGTATCCGTGAAAACATATGTGAAGCCGCACTCAGAAGCGGCAGGGACGAAAAATCGGTTCGTCTGATGGGCGTTACGAAAACCGTTGACAGTCTTTATATCAACCACGCCCTTTCACTCGGAATTGATCTGATCGGTGAAAACAGGGTGCAGGAATATCTCGGCAAGCGTGACGAGCTTCACCTTGACGGAGTGGAAAAGCACCTGATCGGGCATTTGCAGACCAACAAGGTCAGACAGATTGTCGGCGAGGTCGATATGATCGACAGCGTGGACAGCGTTAAGGTTGCCAAGGAGATCGGCAAGGAATCCGCAAAAAGGGGATTAGTTACCGATGTTTTAGTCGAGATAAATATCGGCGGCGAGGAGAGCAAGTTCGGTCTTGATCCCTCAAAGCTCACCGAAACTGTCTGTGAAATGGCTGAAATCAGCTCAATTCACATCAAGGGACTGATGGCGATACCCCCGATTTGTGACAGCAGTACAGAAATTCGTAAATTTTTTATGAATATGAACCGAATGTTCCTTGACATAAAAGCAAAAAAATTAGATAATGTTAGTATGGATGTACTGTCAATGGGTATGTCCGGCGATTACGTTGAAGCGATACTGGAAGGCTCAACAATGGTTAGAGTCGGATCGTCGCTTTTCGGCAAACGAGTATATTGATTCAGGAGGTTTTTTATAATGGGTATGATGGATAAATTTAAGAATATGTTCAATATGTCTGAGGAGGAATTCCTTGACGATGTTGATCTTGACGACGAGGAGCCGGAGAGAGAGGACAGCTCCCGTGATATGAGGAGCAACTTCTCTTTCAATCATAGAAACGACCGTGACGGCAAGGTTGTCGATATCCGTTCTTCCGTCCCTGCGGCGGCTGCGGCTTCCTCCAAGGCTCATGTAGTTTTCAAGAAGCTGGACAGATACGAGGACGTCGGCTCGGTTGCAGATGTGCTCAATGAGAAAAGGATTGTTATTCTCAACCTTGAGACCTGCCCGAATGACGCAACGGTCAGGATCATCGACTTCCTCAGCGGTGTTGCTTATGCCAACAACGGAGACATAAAGCGTGTTGCAGGCAGGGCTTATATTATCACACCTTACAACGTTCCCCTTACGGGCGAGCTGCTTGATGAAGTTGAACATTCTAATTATTGATAAATCTTTATTGTTTAAAACACAGGAGGAATAAACCATGTTAACACCGGCAAAAATCACAAACCACCATTTTGAAGCCTCCGGAAGAAATGCTTACAAAGCAGAAAGCGTCGATTCTTTCATTAAGGAAGTCGCAGACTCTTATGAGCAGATGTTCCGTGAAAACGGAGAGATGTATAAGAAGATCAATCTGCTTGCACAGAGACTTGAAGAATACAGAAATGACGAGGACAATATCCGCAACGCACTCCTGACCGCTCAGAGAGCCGCCGAAAAGATCACTAAAGAGGCTCAGGATAAGGCTGACAAGCTCCTTGCCGATGTTCAGGAGAGAACGGATTCCGAAAACGAAAGACTTGATGCGGCCGCAAAGGAGATACTTGCCAAGGCGAAGTATCAGGCGGACTATATTGTCGAAGAAGCTCAGAAACAGGCAAAGGATATAATTGAAAAAGCTGTTGTTGAGTCCAAGGAGGCCTCGGTCAACGCAAGAAGCGATATGATCAAGGAGCTTGCCGCTCTTGAAACAATGAAGCAGGAGGTCACCAAGTTCAAGCAGCAGATCCTCGGCGAATACGCCGCACAGGTCGAGCTTATCAATAAGCTTCCCGAGGTTGTCATTGAGCAGATGAATAAGGCGGAAGAAGAAAAGGCAGAAGAAGCACCGGCTGAAGAGCCTGTTCCCGAAGAAGCGGCAGAGGAAGAATTCGAAACAGTAGTTGAGGAAGCCGAGCCTGAGACAGATAATACGGTGATCCCTTTTGAGGAAAGCACCGAGGAAGCTAAGGCTCCCGAGGTAAGAGAAGCTGAGAATATGGATGTTGATCATCTTCAGCAGATGATAGAGGAAACCGAGGATACCGACGCCGAGTCCGACATCTCGTTTGAGGATGAGGACGAGGAGGAAGCTGAGGAAAGCACGGAACCGACAGTGTTTATCGTTCCCGATATCGACGAGGAAAGCGACGAGGAGCTTGACCGAATCGTTGACGATTACGGTACGGAGAGCAAACCCGAGCCAAAGGATATTATGTTCACAAAGCCTAAGAAGACCGAGGACGACAGAGAGGGCTTCAAGCTCAAGTTTGAAAATATCGACTCATATGCCGTTGACGATTCCGATGACAATTATCTCGATGATCTTGATGACGACGATCTTGACGATGATGACGGCAACAGCGGACTCGCAGGTAAGCTCAAGGGATTTTTCAGAAAATAATGAGTGTAATAATCAGTTTAATTTCCATTGCGGTCTTGACCGCAGCCGATCAGGTGATAAAGCTCTTTGTTGAGCGTTATCTTGCACCGGTCGGCACGGAGGAATTTATAAACGGCTTCATCGGCTGGAATTACGTCCGCAACACAGGGGCGGCATTCGGATCGTTTTCCGACAATACGATTTTGCTCTCGGTTGTGACGGGTGCGGTGCTTCTGGCAGGCATTATTCTCATTGCGATGAAAAAGATAAAATCAAAGTTTTGTCTTGTCTGTGCCGTGATGATAATTTCGGGCGGTCTGGGCAACCTTATAGACAGGGTGCTGAAAGGCTATGTTGTTGATTTTATCGACCTTCAGTTTATGGATTTTGCAGTATTCAACTTTGCGGATATTCTTGTAACTGTCGGAGCCTTTGCGTTGATGTTCTATGTGATTGCCGACATTTTTAGGGATCGCAAAAAATCGGGTGAAAAGAATGAGTGATTTTTTCTTCCGTATAGATTCGGATTTTGCAGGGGAGAGAATTGACAAAACCTTATCGGATCTTTGTTCCGATTTTACCCGTTCGCACATTCAGCACATAATTGACGGCGGAGAAGTCAGGGTGAACGGCAACCCCGTTTCCAAATCCTTTAAGGTTTCGGTCGGTGATGAGATAAGCTTCTCAATGCCTGAGCTGAAAACCCTTGAGGCGAAGCCCGAAAATATTCCGCTTGACATTGTTTACGAGGATGACGATCTTCTCGTTGTCAACAAACCGAGAGGAATGGTTGTCCACCCGGCGGCAGGAAACTATGACGGCACTCTCGTCAATGCCCTGCTTTACCATTGCGGAAGCAGTCTTTCGGGAATAAACGGAGTTATCCGTCCCGGCATAGTTCACCGCATTGATAAGAACACAAGCGGTCTTTTGATAGTTGCGAAAAACGACTTTGCCCACGAAAAGCTTGCCGCTCAGATCAAGGAGCACAGCTTCACACGGCAGTACAGGGCGGTTGTTCACGGCAATTTCAAGGAGCTGAGCGGAACGGTAAACGCTCCGATCGGCAGAAATCCGAACGACAGAAAGAAAATGTGCGTTATTCATCAAAATTCCAAGGATGCCGTTTCTCATTATGAGGTGATTGATCAGAATGAGAAATTTGCATATATAAAGGTTACTCTTGAAACGGGCAGAACTCATCAGATCAGAGTTCATATGGCCTATATCGGCCATCCCGTTGCCGGCGATAATGTTTACGGTCCTAAAAACGGAGTGACCTCGCTCAACGGACAATGTCTGCACGCAGGACTTATCGGATTCAAGCATCCGAGGGACGGAAGGTATCTGGAGTTCACGGCAGATGTTCCTGAGTATTTTAAAGAGTTTTTAAAAAAGCAATCATTAGCTGAATAATTGGAGGTGTTATTTTGGACGCAGTAACAAAAAAACAATTACAGATCAAGGCTTGTACGGTTCGTATGGGCGTGATCGAAGGTGTGTTCAATGCAAAATCCGGTCATCCCGGCGGATCGCTCTCAATAGCGGATATCCTCACATATCTTTATTTTGAGCATATGAATGTTGATCCGAAAAATCCCAAGGACGAGAACAGAGACAGATTTGTCCTTTCCAAGGGACATACTGCTCCCGCTCTCTACGCAGTTCTTGCAAACAGGGGCTTCTTCCCCGTTTCGGAGCTTAAAAATCTCCGTAAGCCCGGCTCAATGCTTCAGGGACATCCGAGCATGAACCGTACTCCCGGAATTGATATGAGCACAGGCTCTCTCGGTCAGGGTATTTCAACGGCTGTCGGCATGGCTCTTGCAGGCAAGATCGACAAGAAGGATTACAGAGTTTACACAGTTCTCGGTGACGGTGAAATCGAGGAAGGCCAGGTCTGGGAGGCGGCTATGTTTGCCGCAGCAAAGGGACTTGACAATCTCTGTGCCGTTGTTGACAATAACAATCTTCAGATCGACGGCTCGGTTGCGGAGGTCAATTCTCCGTATCCGATTCCCGAAAAATTCCGTGCATTCGGCTGGAACGTGATCGAGATTTACGGTCATTCCTTTGACGAAATCGACGCTGCCTTTAATGCGGCTCAGGAATTTAAGGGTAAGCCTACGGTTATCGTTGCCAAGACGGTCAAGGGCAAGGACGTTTCCTTCATGGAAGATCAGTGTTCGTGGCACGGTACGGCTCCGAACGCAGAGCAGTATGAGCAGGCGATGAGCGAGCTTGAAGCAAAACTTGCAGAATTGGAGGCGTAAGAAATGGCAGACGTAATTAAAACAGCAACAAGAGAAGCTTACGGTAAAGCTTTGGTTGAGCTTGGCGAGAAGGACGAGAGCCTTATCGTTATGGACGCCGATCTTGCCGCCGCTACAAAAACGGGTATGTTCAAAAAGGCTTTCCCGGACAGATTTTTTGACGCAGGTATTGCAGAGTGTAACCTTGTCGGCGTTGCCGCAGGTCTTGCCACAACGGGACACACCGTTTTTGCAAGCTCCTTTGCAATGTTCCTTGCTGGACGTGCTTTTGAACAGGTCAGAAATACAATAGGCTATCCCCACATCAATGTAAAGCTCGGCGCAACTCATGCAGGTATTTCCGTAGGTGAGGACGGCGCAAGCCATCAGTGCTGTGAGGATATCGCCCTGATGAGAACTATTCCCGGTATGGTTATCATCAACCCTGCCGATGACGTAGAGGCTCGTGCCGCAGTTTTTGCCGCGGCTGAGTATGAGGGACCTGTATATCTCCGTTTCGGCAGACTTGCTGTTCCACGCTTCAACGATCCGGACACCTATAAGTTTGAGATCGGCAAGGGAATTGAGCTTGCCGAGGGCAGTGATGTGACCATCGTTGCAACAGGTCTTATGGTAAACGAGGCGATGATTGCCAAGGATATGCTCAAGGAGGAGGGTATCTCCGCAAGAGTTATCAATATCCATACAATCAAGCCGATTGACAAGGATATCATTCTCAAGGCGGCTGAAGAAACAGGTGCAATAGTTACCGCTGAGGAGCACAGCATTATCGGCGGACTCGGCTCTGCTGTTTCGGAGGTTGTCTGCGAGAGCAAGCCCGTTCCCGTTGTCAGAGTCGGCGTAGAGGATAAATTCGGCGGCTCAGGCCCCGCAGTTGAGATGCTCAAGATCTACGGACTTTGTGCTTCAAATATTGTTGAAAAAGCGAAGAAAGCTGTTTCGATGAAATAATTAAACTTTATCCCGTTCCGTTCCTTTGCGGACGGAACGGGATCCGGAGAAAAAGATGAAAGAAAGCGACGTTTTCAGACCACTAAACGAAGAATACGACGATGACGCTCAGGCAGTTTCCCGGTCTGAGCTTTTGCCAATTTATGAAGCAATGAGTTTTTCGGGCGATATTCAGCCGCTTGACGACGTTGTAAGTCCGGAAAATATTACGTTGGATTTTGACGGAAAGAGAAACGAGAAAAACACAACAGAAAAGAAAACATCAAAAAAGAAAAAAATCTCCGCAAGAGCGGAGTCAAGAATAAAAACATTGATTGCCTGTGCCGCGCTGATAATTTTTGTTGTCGGCGGAATTGCAGGAGCATATTTCGGGGTTGAGAGGGCGGACGTCAATTCTTCCCCTGTTGCCGCAATTTACAAAACTACGGATAAAAAAGCGGTAATCAAGCTTGTTGACGGTACCGAATACGACATCGGAGAGGCGAGGGAAATATCGGTCTCCACGGACGGAATGTTTGTCTGGCTCACCCGAAACACCTCGTCCGCCACGGGCAAATATGACCTCAGACTGATCGAGGTCGCAAGCAAAAAATCTTTGAAAAAGCAGGGCAAATTCGTCGAGAAGGGTA
>JAEDFL010000007.1 GCA_016292785.1 Clostridiaceae bacterium
ATGTGACGATTTTTTATTTTCCGCTGTCGCCGTAGTTGGAGAGAACTCTTGCGGACGGATCGTTAACGTCGCAGCCCTCCCAGCTCTTGTTGGGCATCCAGAAATCAACGATCATCTGAGATTGATCGGCATAATACTTCTCGAATATCTCTCTGTAAAGAAGCGATTCCTTGGTGAACGGCTTTGCGTGGTCGTATTTTTCGCACTTCTCGGCAAATTCCTCGTCCGTGTAATATTCGTTTGCATACTCCTTGAGGTAATCAACCATTGAATGACCTACCGCATCGGAAAATGCCGCTTTCTCACGGTAGAGAATATCGTGAGGAAGATAATCTCCCTCAAATGCGTGACGAAGAAGATATTTGCCCTTGCCGTACTTGTTGAGCTTCTTTTCGGGATCGACAGACATAACGTATTTTACAAAATCAAGATCGCCGAACGGAACACGGGCTTCAAGGCTGTTGACCGAAATACAGCGGTCGGCACGAAGAACATCGTACATATGAAGCTCACGGATTCTCTTCTGAGATTCTTTCTGGAACTCCTCAGCCGACGGGGCGAAATCTGTGTACTTGTATCCGAAAAGCTCGTCGGAGATTTCACCTGTCAGAAGAACACGGATATCGGTGTTCTCGTGAATCCATTTACAAAGCAGATACATACCCATTGAAGCACGGATCGTTGTGATGTCAAACGTTCCGAGAAGATGAACTACATCGTCAAGCGAATCAAGCACCTGCTGTTTTGTCATAATGACCTCGGTGTGATCGCTTCCGATATAATCGGCAACCTGCTTAGCGTATTTCAGGTCGATAGCGTCCTCGCTCATACCTATGGCAAAGGTACGGATCGGCTTGTCGCTCTTTTTCTGAGCGATGGAGCAGACAAGAGATGAATCAAGTCCGCCCGAAAGCAGAAAACCGACCTTAGCGTCTGCAACAAGTCTCTTTTCAACGCCTGCAACAAGCTTGTCGTGAATCTTCGAGCAGATCGTGTCAAGGGAATCGTAGCTGACCTCGTCAACCGCCGCAATATCGCAGTAGCAATGAAATTCTCCGTCCTTATAATAATGTCCCGGAGGGAACGGCATAACGTCCTTGCACATTCCGACTATGTTCTTTGCCTCGCTGGCAAATACGATTGTACCCTTTGCGTCATGACCGTAATAAAGCGGTCGGATACCGATCGGATCTCTTGCGGCGATATACTCGCCTGTCTCTGCATCATAAATTATCATGGCGAACTCGGCGTCAAGCATCTTGAACATATCCACGCCGTACTCACGGTACATTGGGAGAATAATCTCACAGTCCGAGCCGCTCTTGAATGTATATTTCTTGCTGAGCTGTTCCTTTGTTTTTTCAAATCCGTAAAGCTCGCCGTTGCATATTGCATAGCTTCCGTCCAGCTCAAAGGGCTGCATTCCGTCGGGAGTCAGTCCCATAATGGAAAGACGGTGAAAGCCGAGAAGTCCCTTGCCCGTATCAACGATACGGCTGTCGTCGGGACCTCTGGATACCGTCTTATCAAAGCCTTTTTTAAATTCTGCAAAATCGTCACAGGTGTCGCAGTAACCCATAATTGAACACATAATAAAATCCTCCGATGTTGATTTTCAGCATCTGTAAGCTTTTCTGCTTAACAATAGGGCGAGTGCTGTAACCCGCTGTGCCACCTATTTTTGTTCTTTGGGATCTCAATCAAGATCCTGTTGCTTTAACGGTCAACCTCCGTCTCACCTACTCGTTTTACCTTTCGGATCACAGCTCGCCGAATGTTATTCTGACAGCTTCCGCTGTGCGGCTTCCACCCTTCCGCACTCTCTGGGAGTGAACCTCTGCCATACTTCTTTCGGCTCAAACGCCTTTAAAAATTTTTTGTTTTATTTTACTTAACCGACCTTTGGGGTATTTTCTTGTGCCCTCTGCGTTACGGAGGGCACAAGATACCGAGAAAGGATAAATCAATTAAGGAGTTGTTTATTTAACGCCGAAGAGGAGATCGCCGTAAGTCGGGAACGGCCAGTATTCTTCTGCCGTGATCGTCTCTGCTTCATCGCAGGCGATACGGAGAACTGACATCTTCGGTAATACATCATCACGGATATCCTCCGAAGCTTCGGTGATATCGGTTATGGTGTTGTACTTAACGAGCGCAAGCTCAAGCTCTTTGACTGCTGCGTCCATCTCGTCCACAAGAACGGAAAGCTTCTTGAGCATTTCCTCCTCGTACTTCACGGAGATGCCTGCAACGGAATTCTTCTTTGCGCTGTAAGCGGTTGCAATGTCGGAAACATACTTCTCGACTGCCGGAATGATCTCTTTTCTTGCCATATCGACCATTGTAAGACCTTCGATGTTTACGGTCTTGCAGTAGTTTTCAAGAGTGATCTCATAACGGGACTCGATCTCAGCCTCTGAGAAAATCTTGTGAGCTGTGAGCATCTCAACATTCTTCTTGTCGAGGAGAGTCGGCAGAGCGTCGGGAGTTGTACGGAGATTGAGAAGACCTCTTTCTTCCGTTGCTTCCTTGATCCATGCGTCATCGTAGCCGTTTCCGTTGAAGATGATTCTCTTATGATCCTTGATCGTCTTCTTAATCAGATCGTGGAGAGCGGTTTCAAAATCTTCCGCACCCTCAAGACGGTCTGCATAAGATTTAAGGCTCTCTGCAACAGCAGCGTTGAGCATAATGTTTGTGCAGGCGATGCTGTTTGCCGAACCGAGCATACGGAACTCAAACTTATTGCCTGTGAAAGCGAAGGGTGAAGTACGGTTTCTGTCCGTTGTATCCCTGAAGAACTTGGGAAGAACGTGAACGCCGAGCTTCATTACAGTCTTTTCTGCTCCGCTGTACGGAGCGTCACTTTCGATTGCTTCAAGAACTTCTGTAAGCTCGTCACCGAGGAAGACGGAAACAACTGCCGGAGGAGCCTCGTTTGCTCCGAGTCTGTGATCGTTACCTGCACTCGCAACGGAGAGACGAAGAAGATCCTGATAATCATCAACCGCCTTGATAACAGCGCAGAGGAAAAGCAAAAATTGTGCATTTTCATAAGGAGTTTCACCGGGAGTGAGGAGATTTACGCCGGTGTCTGTGGCCATAGACCAGTTGTTATGCTTTCCGCTGCCGTTAACACCTGCAAACGGCTTCTCGTGAAGGAGACATACAAGGCCGTGCTTTGCGGCAACCTTCTGCATGATCTCCATTGTGATCTGGTTGTGATCGGTAGCGATGTTGGTTGTTGAATATATCGGTGCAAGCTCATGCTGAGCGGGCGCAACCTCGTTGTGCTCCGTCTTTGCAAGGATGCCGAGCTTCCAGAGTTCCTCATTAAGATCCGCCATATATGCGGCAACTCTCGGCTTGATAACGCCGAAATAGTGATCGTCCAGCTCCTGTCCCTTGGGCGGCTTTGCGCCGAAAAGGGTTCTGCCTGTAAATCTGAGATCCTTGCGCTGTTCGTACATTTCCTTGTCAACAAGGAAGTATTCCTGCTCGGGACCGACTGATGTGCGAACACACTTTACGTCCTCGTTTCCGAAGAGCTTGAGTATTCTCATAGCCTGCTTGTTGAGAGCCTGCATGGAACGGAGAAGCGGAGTCTTTTTGTCAAGAGCCTCGCCGCCGTAAGAGCAGAACGCTGTCGGGATACAGAGGGTTTTATCTTTAATAAATGCGTATGATGTGGGATCCCATGCGGTGTAGCCTCTTGCCTCAAATGTAGCGCGAAGTCCGCCGGACGGGAAAGAAGATGCGTCAGGCTCGCCCTTGATGAGCTCCTTGCCTGAAAATTCCATAATAACTCTGCCGTCGGGTGCGGGAGAGATAAAGCTGTCATGCTTTTCAGCCGTAATACCTGTCAAAGGCTGGAACCAATGCGTGAAGTGAGTTGCACCGTTTTCTACAGCCCAATCTTTCATTGCTTCTGCGACTGCGTTTGCAACATCGTTATTGAGGCTTCTGCCCTCGTCGATTGTTCTTTTCAGCGAACGGTAAACGCTTGTTGACAATTTTGCTTTCATCACCCTGTCGTCAAAAACAAGACATCCGAAATAATCCGGTACGGTTTTCATAACTAACACTCCTTATAAAAATAAAATTAAAACGGGGCAGGAATTCCATAGAAAAATCCATGAGACTCCTTTGCCCCGTTCATGCACCGTATTGAATTTGCAAAAGAAAAAAGGCGCCTAAAAACCCTTTCGGGTTTTCAGACGTCTTTGCCTTTATGTGAGCATTATAACGCAAATTTTCCATTTGTCAAGCTTTTTTAACAAATTTTTTAAAAATTTTTTGTGAGATATTTCCAATAGAAAATTTATTTTTGTTTTTCATTATAAATGTGAAATGTATTGTTTTCAGTCATTGACAAATGTCTTTTAATATGTTAAAATGCCGTATCGATGAGCAAAGGCGTTCATTCGGGCAGGGGCATTTTGCCCCTGTCGGAATGGGCGTCTTTCGTTTTTTTGAAAGGACTGTTTTTTATGAAAAAAGAAGGAGAGATCCGCATACCGTCGGGCTGTGCCGTTTCCGCCGTCATATCAAGGGACGGAAATGTGATGACGGGCGAGAATATTATTAAAAGTATGCTCCCCATGCACGACCGTTCCAACGGACTCGGCGGCGGCTTTGCCGGATACGGAATTTATCCCGAATACCGTGATTTTTACGCTTTCCACATTTTCTTTGACAGCAACGATTCAAGGGTTGACTGCGAGCGTTTTCTCAAGGAAAATTTTGAAATTGTCAAGGCGGAATCCGTACCGATCCGCAAGATCCCGGAAATAACCGATGTTCCGTACATCTGGCGTTACTTCGTTGCTCCCTTTGCCTCCGTGCTTTCACGTTTGCAGCTTGACGAAAAGACCTATGTTGCAAGAACCGTTATGGATATCAACACGAGGATAAAAGGCGCTTACGTTTTTTCAAGCGGTAAAAATATGGGCTGTTTCAAGGCTGTCGGTTTCCCCGAAGATGTCGGAAGATTTTACCGTCTTGAGGAATATGAGGGCTATTCCTGGACAGCTCACGGACGTTATCCGACCAACACACCCGGCTGGTGGGGCGGAGCGCATCCGTTTTCCCTGCTCGATTTTTCCGTTGTTCACAACGGCGAGATTTCATCATACGACGCTAACCGCAGATATATCGAGATGTTCGGCTACAAATGTACCCTCCAGACGGATACCGAGGTCATAACCTACATCGCCGACTATCTGCTCAGACGTCAGGAGCTTTCGCTGAAGGAGACCGCCTCCGTCATCGCCGCCCCGTTCTGGAGCACCATTGACGGAATGGACGAAAAGGAGGCCGAGGAACACGCATTTCTCAGGAAGATGTATTCGAGCCTTCTGATAACCGGACCGTTCTCCATAATTCTCGGCTTCGAGGGCGGACTTATGGCTCTCAACGACAGGCTCAAGCTACGCTCCATGGTGACCGCAGAAAAGGACGATAAGGTTTATATTGCAAGCGAGGAGGCCGCCATCAGGGCGATGGAGCCGAACGCTGAAAATATTTATTCACCCGCAGGCGGCGAGCCTGTAATCATCAAGGTAAAGGAGGGGGCTTATTGATGTTTCCGTCATATCTGACATCGGATTTCGAGGTTGTAAGAAATCCGTCACGCTGCACAAACTGCCGTATCTGCGAAAAGCAATGCGCCAACGGAGTCCACTCCTACGATTCATCGGCAAAGGTAATGATAAGCGACGAGACGAAGTGCGTTGACTGTCTCAGGTGCATCACCTACTGCCCTACCAAGGCTTTGAAGATCGTTAAAAACGACTGCTGTTTCAGGGAGAACGAAAACTGGAAGAGCGAAACTATAAAGGAAATATATAAACAGGCTGACAGCGGCGGAGTTCTGCTCTCGTCAATGGGTAATCCACAGCCTCTGCCCGTTTACTGGGACAGAATTCTTATCAATGCTTCTCAGGTCACCAATCCCCCGATTGATCCCCTGCGTGAGCCTATGGAGACAAAGGTATTCCTCGGCAAGAAGCCGTCTGAGATTACAAGAAAAAGCGACGGAACGCTTGATACAAAGCTTCCGCCTCAGCTTGAATTGGCGATGCCGATAATGTTTTCTGCAATGAGCTACGGCTCAATCAGCTACAATGCCCACAAGGGACTTGCCAAGGCGGCGGAGCTTCTCGGAATTTGCTACAACACGGGCGAGGGCGGACTTCACGAGGACTTTTACTGCTACGGTGAAAACACGGTTGTTCAGGTCGCTTCGGGACGTTTCGGCGTCCATGAGGGCTATCTCAACGCCGGAGCGGCGATAGAAATCAAGATGGGACAGGGCGCAAAGCCCGGTATCGGCGGACATCTGCCGGGAACAAAAACCGTCGGCGATATTGCCTGCACACGAATGATCCCGGAGGGCTCGGACGCAATTTCCCCTGCTCCACACCACGATATTTATTCTATCGAGGATCTCCGTCAGCTCGTCTATTCGCTCAAGGAAGCGACAAACTATAAAAAGCCGATAATCGTCAAGGTTGCCGCCGTTCATAACATTGCCGCCATTGCAAGCGGTATCGCACGAAGCGGTGCGGATATGATCGCAATCGACGGTTTCAGGGGCGGCACGGGAGCCGCACCGACACGAATCCGTGACAATGTAGGTATTCCGATCGAGCTTGCGCTTGCCGCAGTCGACCAGAGGCTCAGGGACGAGGGAATCAGAAACAGCGTTTCTCTGATCGTCGGAGGCAGTATCAGAAGCGCCGCCGATGCGATCAAGGCCATTGCACTCGGAGCGGACGCCTGCTATGTTGCAACTGCCGCACTTATCGCTATGGGCTGTCACCTTTGCCGAAGCTGTCAGTCCGGCAAATGCAACTGGGGTATCGCAACTCAGGTTCCGGCTCTTGTGGACAGACTTGATCCCGAAACGGCATGCAATAATCTTGTAAATCTTATGACGGCATGGAAACACGAGATGAAAGAGATAATGGGCGGTATGGGTATCAACTCCATTGAAGCACTCAAGGGCAACCGTCTTATGCTCAGAGGAGTAGGACTGACCGAAAAAGAGCTTGAAATTCTCGGAATATCACACGCCGGAGAATAAAAAAATTTGCTCAAATACTTTAAAATAAAACAAGAGGTGTGGTATAATATGAAAATAGAAGCAAAAGGGCTTGATTTCACGGCTCTCAACGAGATGATAAAAAGCTCGGACGGCGATTGTGAAATAAACGGCTGCCTCGGTCAGAGATTCATTGCCGACGGTCTCGGAAACGGCAAGGTGGTTATCAACGGTATTCCCGGCAACGCTCTCGGTGCTTATCTCAACGGTGCCGAGATCACCGTCAGGGGCAACGCTCAGGACGCAGTCGGAGACACGATGAACGACGGAAAGATCGTCATTCACGGAAGTATCGGAGACACCGCAGGCTATGCCATGCGAGGCGGCGAGATCTATGTTGAGAACAATGCGGGCTACCGTGCCGGTATTCATATGAAAGAGTACAAGGGCAAGAAGCCGGTTATTGTGATCGGCGGCAGAACGGGCAGCTTTCTCGGCGAGTATCAGGCAGGCGGACTGATAATAGTCCTCGGCAGGAACAGTGACGGCAAACCGACCGTCGGTAACTTCCCCTGCACGGGAATGCACGGCGGAAAAATGGTTATCCGAGGCTCGGTTGAGGATATCCGTTTCCCCCAGCAGGTCACTCTCAGAGACGCAACCGCCGACGATATGGCGGAAATTATGCCTTTTTTGAAAAATTACTGTAATTATTTTGATTTTGACATCAATGAGCTGACGGAGGAGAAATTCACGGTTATAACCCCCGACAGCCGCAAACCGTATAAACAGATGTACGTTGCAAATTAAAAAGGTAGGTAACCGATATGAAGTATTCACCTGACGAAGTAATTCAATATATCGAGGAGGAGGACGTCAAGTTTATCCGACTTGCATTCACGGATATTTACGGCAAGCAGAAAAATATCTCCGTTATGCAGGACGAGCTTGAAAGGGCGTTCAGATACGGTATTGCAATCGACGCTTCGGCAATCGCAGGCTTCGGATGCGATGTTCATTCCGACCTGCTTCTCCGCCCCGATCCGTCAACTATAACCGTTTTACCGTGGCGTCCGGAGCATGGCAGAGTTGTCAGAATGTTCTGCTCCATCACTCACCTTGACGGCACTCCGTTCGTCTCGGACACAAGGGCGATACTCAAAAATGCGATCGAAGACGCAAGGAAAGAGGGCATCAGCTTCGCCTTCGGTCCCGAAATGGAATTTTATCTTTTCACCTGTGATGAGGACGGAAAACCGACAAAGGTTCCCTATGACAACGCAGGCTATATGGACATTGCCCCGGACGATAAGGGTGAGAACGTCCGCCGTGAGGTTTGCCTGACGCTTGAAAGAATGGGCATAAAACCCGAAAGCTCCCACCACGAGGAGGGACCGGGACAGAACGAGATAGATTTCCGCTATTCCGATCCCCTCACCGCCGCAGACAATGCGATCACCTTCAAGGCGGTTGTCAATACCATTGCGGCAAGGAACGGATTAAAGGCGGATTTCTCGCCGAAGCCGCTTGAGTCGATGCCGGGCAACGGAATGCATATCAACATTTCTGCCAAGGAAAAGGACGGCAGAGATGTTATGCCGCAGGTAATTTCCGGAATACTCGAGCATATCTGCGAAATAACGGCTTTCCTCAACACTACGGCTGACTCCTACAAGCGTTTCGGAAGCAACAAGGCTCCGAAATATGTTTCCTGGTCGAGCGAAAACCGCTCTCAGCTTGTGCGTATTCCTGCCGCAGACGGTGAATACAAGCGTGCCGAGCTTCGTTCACCGGATCCGATGTGCAATCCTTATCTTGCCTTTGCCCTGCTCATTTGGGCAGGACTTGACGGTATAAAGAAAGGTTTGGAACTTCCCGAAATGGCGGACATCAATCTTTTCAACGCCCCGGAGGAGGAAACCAAGAAGTTCAGAACCCTGCCCGGCGATCTTTTCAGCGCAGGCAAAGCGGCGAGGGAAAGCGATTTTGTAAACGCACATCTGCCTCGTTCCATCACGGAAAACTATTGCAAATAAAAGGATAACAAACTGAGAAAGGAGGGGAGCAATATGGATATGACAGAACATATTTACAGCGTGCTGGTGGTATCCTCGGCGGAGAAATTTGTCAGACCGATGCTTGAAATGCTCCCCGAAAAGATGTTTGATCCGATTATGACGGCGACCGATGCGGCGCAGGCAAGAAGAAAGCTTTTGGAAAACGATTTTGATATTGTTATCGTCAACTCACCTCTGAAAGACGAGTTCGGCACAAGGCTCGCCCTTGATATCTGTTCAAAGAGCAGTGCAGGAGTTTTGCTTTTTGTCAAGGCGGAGCATTACGCCGACATCACGGCAAAGGTTATGCCCTACGGTGTGCTGACGATATCGAAGCCGACCTCCTCGTCAATGATAGCGCAGTCCGTTCAGATGCTCTGCTCAACGAGAGAACGTCTGAGAATTATGGAAAAGAAAAATGCCTCGGTCGAGGAAAAGATCGAGGAAATAAGAATAGTAAACAGAGCAAAATGCCTTTTGATAGAACAGCTTAAAATGACCGAGTCGGAGGCGCACAGATACATCGAAAAGCAAGCGATGGACAGATGCGTCACCCGACGGGTAATAGCGGAAAACATTATTTTGACTTACAAATAAACGGAGGGAATTTTATGACAAAATATATCTTTGTAACGGGCGGCGTTGTATCCGGCCTCGGCAAAGGAATTACGGCGGCGTCACTCGGACGTCTTCTCAAGGCAAGAGGACTGAAAGTTGCCGCTCAGAAGCTTGACCCTTACATCAATGTTGACCCCGGCACAATGAGTCCTTATCAGCACGGCGAGGTTTATGTCACGGAGGACGGTGCGGAAACCGACCTCGACCTCGGCCACTATGAAAGATTTATAGATGAAAACCTCAATAAATACTCCAACCTCACAACAGGTAAGGTTTACTGGAATGTTCTCAATAAAGAAAGACGCGGCGAATACCTCGGATCAACGGTTCAGGTTATTCCTCATATCACAAACGAGATCAAGGAATTTGTTTACCGAGTAGGCAAAAAGACAGACGCAGACGTAGTTATCACCGAGATCGGCGGTACAATCGGCGATATCGAGAGCCAGCCTTTCCTTGAGGCTGTCAGACAGATATCTCTTGAAGTCGGCAAGGAAAACAGTCTTTTCATTCATGTTACTCTCGTTCCGTTCCTCAGAGGCTCGGACGAGCATAAATCCAAGCCCACTCAGCACTCCGTTAAGGAGCTTCAGGGAATGGGTATCCGTCCCGACATCATTGTTCTTCGCTGTGACGAGCCGCTTGAGGATTCCATATTCAAGAAGATCTCAATGTTCTGCAACGTTAAGCCCGACTGCGTAATCGAGAACATCACTATTCCCTATCTTTACGAAGCACCGCTTATGCTCGAAAAGGCAAACTTCTCCTCCGTTGTTTGCCGTGAACTGAATATTGACGCTCCTGCTCCCGATCTTGCCGAGTGGACAAACCTTGTTGAGAAGATCAAAAACCGCAAAAACACCGTACATATCGGACTTGTCGGAAAGTACGTTCAGCTTCACGACGCTTATCTTTCGGTTGCCGAGGCTATGCGCCACGCCGGCTACACCCTCGACACGGATATCAACATCGACTGGATCGACTCTGAGCTTCTTACCAAGGAAACCTATGAGGACAGGCTCAAGGAGCTTGACGGAATAATTGTTCCCGGCGGCTTCGGCGGACGCGGAATTGAGGGAATGATACTTGCAGCAAGGTATGCGAGAGAGAACAACGTTCCCTATTTCGGAATTTGTCTTGGTATGCAGATTGCCGTCATTGAGTACGCAAGAAATGTTTGCGGCATTACAGACGCACATTCGGGAGAGTTTGACGAGATATGCAAGAATAAGGTAATCGACTTTATGCCCGGTCAGAGTGAGAATATCGACAAGGGCGGCACGCTTCGTCTCGGTGCATATCCCTGCATTATCGCCGAGGGCACGACAATGGAACGCTGCTACGGCACAAACGAAATTTCCGAAAGACACCGTCACCGCTACGAGTTCAACAACGATTACCGTGACATTCTTACGGAAAACGGACTTGTTCTTTCCGGTAAGTCGCCCGACGGCAGACTCATTGAAACGGTTGAGCTGACCGACCGTCCGTTCTATGTCGGCGTGCAGTATCATCCCGAATTTAAGTCCAGACCTAACAAGTCTCATCCCCTTTTCAAGGGATTTATTGAAGCGGCTTTGAAAAAGCATGAAGAATAATATTGATTATAAAGTACAAGTATGTTAGAATAAAACAAAAAAGGAAGCGATAAGATGGCATATTTGACCGACATTGAAATTGCACAGAGCTGCAAAATGAAACACATTAAGGATATTGCCGAAACTGCTCACGTTGACGAAAAATATATTGAGCAGTACGGCAATCACAAGGCAAAGATTGATCTTTCTTTGCTCAGTGAAACTGATAAAAAAGACGGCAAGCTCGTTCTTGTTACCGCAATTACGCCTACTCCGGCAGGCGAGGGCAAGACCACGACGACTATCGGTCTTGCAGACGGACTCAGAAGAATAGGCAAAGACGCCGTTGTAGCTCTGCGTGAACCCTCGCTCGGTCCTGTTTTCGGAATAAAGGGCGGTGCGGCAGGCGGCGGATATGCTCAGGTCGTTCCTAT
Source organism: Clostridiaceae bacterium (assembly GCA_016292785.1). Taxonomy (GTDB): domain Bacteria; phylum Bacillota; class Clostridia; order Oscillospirales; family Acutalibacteraceae; genus CAG-488. The sequence continues at coordinate 11,732 of JAEDFL010000007.1, forward strand.
GGAGGACATAAACCTTCACTTTACCGGTGATTTCCACGCAATCGGTGCGGCAAACAATCTTCTCGCCGCAATGCTTGACAACCACATTCAGCAGGGCAACGCTCTCGGAATTGACGTCCGCAAGATCACATGGAAACGCTGTGTCGATATGAACGACAGACAGCTCCGTTTCATCGTTGACGGTATGGGCGGTAAGGCAAACGGCGTTCCCCGTGAGGACGGATTTGACATAACCGTTGCTTCCGAAATTATGGCGGTTCTATGTCTTTCAACCTCGATTACCGATCTGAAAGAAAGACTTTCAAGAATAATTGTAGGCTATACTTATGACGACAAGCCCGTTACCTGCGGCCAGCTCAACGCTCAGGGTGCAATGACGGCTCTTTTGAAGGACGCGCTCAAGCCCAACCTTGTTCAGACTCTTGAGGGTACTCCTGCATTTGTTCACGGCGGTCCGTTTGCAAACATCGCCCACGGCTGTAACTCGGTTATGGCAACAAAGATGGCTCTGAAAATGGGCGATTATGCCGTTACGGAGGCAGGCTTCGGCGCTGACCTCGGTGCCGAGAAGTTCCTCGACATCAAGTGCCGTATGGCAGGACTTACACCCGACGCCGTTGTTATCGTTGCAACTGTCCGTGCGCTTAAAATGCACGGCGGACTTGACAAGAAACAGCTCAACACCGAGGATCTCGAAGCTCTCGAAAGAGGTATTCCGAATCTTCTCCGTCACGTTTCAAACATCAAGAATGTTTATAAGCTCCCGTGCGTTGTCGCCGTCAACCGTTTCCCGACCGACACCGACGCCGAGATCGACTTCATCATCAAGAAGTGCAAGGAGCTTGGCGTAAACACCGTGCTCTCGACCGTATGGGCAGAGGGCGGCAAAGGCGGCGAAGACCTCGCAAAAGAGGTTGTCCGTCTCTGTGAGGAGGAAAAGGGCGACTTCACATTCTCCTACGACACAGATATTAGCATCGCAGAAAAAATCGAGGCAGTCGTCAAAAAGGTCTACGGCGGCGACGGTATCAATATTATGCCGAACGCAAAGAAGCAGATCGCACAGCTTGAGGAGCTCGGCTTCGGCAAATGTCCCGTATGTATTGCAAAGACTCAGTACAGCTTCTCCGACGATCCGACAAAGCTCGGCGCACCCGAAAACTTCACCGTAACTGTCAAGAATGTTAAGATCTCCGCAGGCGCAGGCTTCGTTGTCGTGCTGACGGGCGATATCCTCACAATGCCCGGTCTTCCGAAATCACCTGCCGCTGAACGAATTGACGTTGACGAAAACGGCAAGATTAGCGGTCTTTTTTAAAAGATAATAGATAAAAAATAAAACCTTTCGCAAGGCTTAAAGTCTGCGAAAGGTTTTTTGTTTTTATTATATCAGAAGACTATAGTTCCTCCCAGAATTCTGTCAATAAGCATCATAATACGGAAAACGATATTGTAAAAGAGATTTGAGAAGAAGTCGGCAATTCTTGATACTACTTTGACTTCAACCGTGGTTGAAACGCCCGAAACAGGCTCGGTAACGGTAAGAGTTGTTTTGCCCGGTCTGTTGCCGTAAACAACGATTGAGCCGTCCTCGGGATCATACTCTGCCGTTGCGATCTCCTCGTTGTCGACCGAAACCTCAAGCTCATCAAAGTTATAGCATGCGCCATACGGACGGATAATGGGATAGTTCCAATCCATGTTGCCGCTGACAACATAAAAATCACCAAGCTCAATTTCTTCAATCGCTATCTTTGTCGCATCGGTTACATTGAAGCTAAACTCTGCGATGTCTTCATCAAAGCAAGCCAGATAAATACAGTAAAGCTTACCTGCCTCAACAATGAATGAAAAATCAAGCGAAGATTCGCTGTCGAAATAAGAATACTCGATATTTCCGTCGGAATCCATTACCGAGACGTCATCACAAGGCAACGTTGAATTGAGATTGTAGATACCGTCCTCTGTCGGCTTGAGAATAAAATATGCGCTCTCACCGCTGAACGAATAAGAACCGTTCATTCTGATCTCAGGAAGATTATCAACCTTTGTGATGGTGAATGTAACTGTCGGCGCAGGAATTTCTTCCTCGAAGTAATCCTGACAATTCTCAAGCACAACAGTAACATTTGCGTCCTTTCCCGCAACGAAATAGTCCTCATTGCTGAGGATATTAACATCAATCGGGAAATCTACTTCTTCTTCCGTATTTAAGTAACATAAGAAAAGATTTGAAACATTTTCCTCGTTAATTTCAACCGATATGGCAGCCATATTAAAATCTCCGGTTGAATTGTCGATTGATGCAGAAAGCTTGTAAACTCCGTCCTCGGGAACATTGAGAAGGAGGGTCTTGTATGTATCGATCGTCATCGTGTATTCCTTGTCGATCTCTACCTCCGAAGATCCTGCGAACGAGGCAGTTGATAATGAAAGCATCATTATAACCGCCAATAAAATGCTGATAGTTTTTTTCATGTACCATTTCCCCTTTTTTATTTTTTTCAGGAATTTTCTTCCTGAAAAAATTTTAACACACCTATGTGAAAAAATCAATATAAAAAAACGGTATTGCCCATATTTTTTTGAATGTGCAATACCGTTAATTTTATTTATTATTCTCTGTGCCACTTAACTCCCTGGGCGGTGTCCTCAAGGACGATGCCCTTGGCTTTCAGCTCGTCACGGATTCGGTCGGCTTCAGCCCAATTCCTGTCCTTTCGAGCCTGTGTTCTCTGCTCAATCAGAGCTTCAATCTCGCTGTCGAGGTCTTCCTTTTTGCGGTTATAAACCAGACCGAGTACATCTGCCAGCTCGTCAAAAACCTTTATTGCCGCTTCGACCGTGCCCTTGTTGGCATTTGCGGCGATAACGTTTGAGTTGATGTCACGCACAAGCTCAAACAGAGCCGCTATTGCGTCCGCCGTGTTGAGGTCGTCGCTCATCGCTTCAACAAACTGCTGACGGCGTTTGTCAAACATTGCAAGAATATCGCTGTCCGCTTCGCCCTCTGCCGCATTCTCAAGCGCAAAATCAAGGCTGTCACGGCAGGTGTAAAGACGGGCAAGGGAAGCCTTGCACTGCTCAATTATATCCGTGCTGTAATTGATAGGACTTCTGTAATGCGACGATATCATAAGGAAACGGATCGGCTCATAGCCGTATTTTTCCGCAACATCTCTTACGGTGAAGAAATTGCCGAGCGACTTCGACATCTTAACATTGTCAACGTTGATATATCCGTTGTGCATCCAATAATTTGCGAAAGGCACGCCGTTGCAGCACTCGCTCTGAGCGATCTCATTCTCATGGTGAGGGAAGATGAGATCCTGACCGCCGCAGTGAATGTCGATCGTATTGCCGAGGAAGCGTCTTACCATCGCAGAACATTCGATATGCCAGCCCGGTCTGCCGTGTCCCCACGGGGACTCCCAGTAAGGCTCGCCCGGCTTTGCGCTCTTCCAGAGAGCGAAGTCCATCGGCTCTTTTTTGACCTCGCCGACCATAATTCTTGCGCCGGCTTCAAGATCCTCAAGCGGCTGGTGCGAAAGCTTACCGTACTCGCTGAATTTGGAGGGGCTGAAATAAACATCGCCGTCAACGGCATAGGCGTAGCCCTTGTCGATAAGGGTGGAAACTATGTCGATTATCTCGTCAATATTCTCCGTTGCCTTGGGGTGAACGGTTGCCTCGCGCACATTCATTCCCTTGACATCTTTCCAGTATTCCTCAATGTACTTTTCGCTGACCTGCTTATAGGTCAGGTTTTCCTCGTTGGCACGTTTAATTATCTTGTCGTCAATATCCGTGAAGTTCTGAACAAATCTGACGTCATATCCGATATATTCAAGAAAACGGCGCAGAACATCGAACACGCAGAGCGGTCTTGCGTTGCCGATATGAATAAAATTATACACTGTCGGACCGCAGGCATAGATCTTAACCTTGCCCTCCTCCACGGTTTTAAGCTCTTCCTTTGTTCTTGTAAGAGTGTTGAAAATCTTCATTGTATATCCTCCAGTTTCTTTTTAAGCTTGTCAATTTCGCTCTGCAATCTGCAAAGCTCCTGTGAAACAGGATCGGGAATGTGGATCTGGTCAAGATCCTGCACCCTCTCGCCGTTCCTGCGGACAACCCTCGCAGGGACTCCGACCGCAGTTGAGTTCTTGGGTATTCTGTCAAGCACAACGGCTCCGGCGGCAATATTGGTATTGTCTCCGACAGTTACGGGGCCGAGGATTTTTGCGCCTGCTCCGATAAGCACGTTATTGCCTATCGTCGGGTGACGCTTTCCGATGTCCTTGCCCGTACCGCCGAGGGTAACGCCCTGATATACGGTAACATCGTCACCGATAACGGTGGTTTCACCGATTACCGTTCCCGTTCCGTGATCTATGAAAAATCTTCTGCCGATCTGCGCTCCGGGATGGATTTCAATTCCCGTTTTTCTGACGCAGCGCTGAGAGATCATTCTCGCAATGAAAAACATATTGTGGTTATAGAACCAATGCGCTTTTCTGTGGCTTCTGATCGCCTTAAAGCCCGGATAAAGCAAAATAACCTCAAGCGCAGAGGTAGCGGCAGGATCCCTTTCACGGAAGCTATTTATATCTTCTTTTATTCGATCAAACAACAGAATCCTCCTTTCCGGTCTTTGCCTAAGTATGAAAAAGCCTCCGCCGCACACAGTGCGACAGAGGCGGATAACCGCGGTTCCACTCCGACTTATTACTCTGAGTCCTGTAACGGGGACGACCGCACAGAGATACTCGCCAAAGGCTTTCCCCCTGCGTGCTGGCGGGTGCATTTCGTCCGAACCTTCACAAGAGGCTTTCACCGTTATGCCTCATTCTCTGCTGTGTCCGTATCGGATTACTTCTCCCGATAAACGCATTTTCGTGTGTCATTATAGCACAAAATAAAAATAAATCAATATTTTTTTAGAAATTACTTCCGTTCCAGCCCCACATATCGACTTCTTCATACTTAATATATACGTTTGAAGCGTCGATGCCGAGCACATTGTCGAGGATTTCGCAGATTTTCGCAGTCAGCTTGTTTGACTGGGAATAGTCGATCTTGCCGAAAACCTTGACTTCGACATAGGCGATCGGCTTTGAATTGTCGCCCTTGAAATAAAGGCGGCATTTATCCTCCAAGCTGAGCATGAGCCACTGCTCGCTCTTGCCCGAAAGTATGGATATCGCCTTTCCAAGCTCACTTTTGAGAGTCAGCTCCTGCTCCTCGGATATGGCAACGTTTGTTTTTGTTGAGATCATCGGCATAAAAATCATCCTCTCATAGCTCTGATTTTTTCTCTGATTAGTTTTTCGCCCTCATCGGGATCGTCGGTGTTCAGCACCGTCTTTTCCATCGGGCACATATCCGTACCCTGTCGGTTGATGATGAAGTCCACTAATTTATCATATGTAAAAATAACGCTTTTATCATCAAGATATGCTTTTGCGTGTCTGCTTGTCACGGCTGCGAATATTTCGGAAACGCCGTATTTTTCAAGCAGCATCGCCGCCGCCTTACCGATCACACGGTCGGCAACCGCCGCTGATCTGAAGAAATCGGGATCATCGTCGATTTTTTCAAGGATCGGAGCAACTCCCCTCTTCTCCGAGGTGTACTCGCCCTTTTCGCTCACGGCGGCAAAAGTAACATTATCTGTCAGCAGTTCCTTTGCTTTTTCTGTTGCTGTCAATTATTAAACCACCTTTTTTTGCCGCATAGATTATCGGAGGTATCACAAGAAGCTGAAGTCCTATACCGTAAACACCCTTGACGGTTGCTGTCACGGCGGCTATCGCTCCGCCGCACTTGATGTTCAAAAGGTTTGCGGCTACAAAGAGCATTGCGGCATAAAACAGTCTGCCGGCAACCATTGAGGCGACAAGAGCTATTATTGCGCCGAATTTTTTGTCTTTCAGCTTTGCCTTATGATACAGCAGTCCGCAGACCAGTCCGTAAACCGCAAGCTCGCCCATCATAAACGGAAGCCTCGGAGTTCCCGGCATACCGGTTATAAAGTGGCTGATAAGCGGCGTGAGCAGTCCGATTGCAAAGCCGTATTCGCCGCCGATCACAAAACCGGCAAGAAGTACGGGAATGTGCATCGGCAGAAAGACCTCGCCCGCCTGAGGGATTCCCGTCAGGTGGAAAAGCTGAGGCAGAATAATTCCGAACGCAAGCATCAGCGCACCTGCGGTCATTTTCCGTGTCTTTATATTTATCTTCATTTAAGCTCGTCCATTTCCTTTTGAAGTCTTTCAAGATTTTCACGAATTTCGATCTTCTGCGGACACTTCTTTTCGCATTTACCGCACTTGACGCAGTTCTTCGCTTTTTCCTTATCGTCCATTTCCGCCCAACGCTTCTTGGCATTCTCAAAGTTTTCGTATGCGAAGCACTTGTTCCATATATCAAAATTCTTGGGAATATTGACTCCGAAAGGACAGGGCTGGCAGTAACGGCAGTCGGTACAACCGTTTCTCATCTTGCTGAGAATTTTTGCCGCCGCTTTTTCTACAAGCTTCTTTTCCTCATCGGTCATCGGCTTGTAATCACCGAAGGTCTTGAGATTATCCTCGACCTGATACATCTCGGTCATTCCGCTGAGAATGAGCTTGACATTGTCGAACGAGGCGCACCAACGCATCGCCCATGAAGAAAGGGAGCTTTCGGGATCATAGGCTCTGAAAATCTCGGCAACATCATCGGGAAGATTTGCAAGCGTACCGCCCTTGACAGGCTCCATTACGATAACGGGTATGCCGAGCTTCTCGGCAAGGTCAAGTCCTCTGAGACCTGCCTGCTCCCTGATATCTATGTAATTTATCTGAAGCTGGACAAAATCCCACTTGCGTGCCGTGATGATTTTTTCGTATGCCTCATACTCGTCGTGGAAAGAAAGACCGAAATGCTTGATCTTGCCCTGAGCCTGAAGCTTCTCGATAACGTCAATTATGCCGAGCTCCTGAACGGTATTCCACTTATCCTCGTCAATGGCATGGAGAAGATAGAAATCGACGTAGTCCACGCCCATACGCTCAAGCTGTTTATTGATAAATTCCTCGGTGTCGCTGATCTTTTCCTTTTCCCAGATAGGGAGCTTGGTTGCAAGCAGATACGAGTTTCTGTCGTATTTTTTCAGCGCCTTGCCGATGAAAGGCTCGCTCTGTCCGCCGTGATAGGGATAGGCGGTATCAAAATATCTTACTCCGCCCTCATAGGCACGGTCGATAAGCTCCTGCGCCCTTTCCTCGTCAATTTTTCCGTCCTTTTCGGGGAAACGCATACAGCCGTAACCCAAAAGGGAGGTTTCAACACCGATATTTTCAAAAGTTCTTTTTTCCATAAAAACACCTCATCGGTTATATTATCATATAATTATATATTTTTCAAGCAAAGGGGAAATAATAGCCACATATTTTTCTTGAAATTCATTTTAGCTTATGTTATTATTATGTTAATTCTTTCAATGAACTGAGGGATAATAAATGGTTGCGGAAAAAGAAAAGACAGAAAAGGCTCAGAAGCCTGTCAAAAAAATTGAAAAATTTATCTGGTTTTTTGCCTCGGCGGTGATTGCCGCTGTCGGCACGATTTGCCATATCAACAATATCAAATTCAACATATGGGTAAGTGTTTTTTATTCTGCATTTCTGTTCTTCACCATCATTATGGCGGCACAGCGCACAAGCATTGAGCGCTTCGGCTATGCGGACGATTCGAACGAGGGCAACAAGCTGAAATATGCCCTGACCTCGATCCTGTATTACATATTCATTTTCACCGCCGTAGCTTACGCTTTCCTTGCCCTCTGGGTATCGGGAGTATTCTCGATATAAGTTTCAAACATAATATGCGGTAACCGCTCCGTTTTGCATCAAAGCTTAACGGAGCGGATTTATTTTTCGTATCAATAATAGCGCATAACCGCAACAACCTTGCCGAGTATCTCACACTCGTCAACGATTATCGGCTCATATGTGTCGTTCTCAGGCTGAAGGCGGTAGTGTCCGTTCTCCTTATAGAAGGTTTTGCAGGTCGCCTCGTCCTCGATCATGGCAATAACTATCTCTCCGTTTCGTGCAAACGGAGTTTTTTCAACAATTACAAGGTCGCCGTCAAGTATTCCTGCATTTATCATACTTTCGCCTCTGATATGCAGACCGAAAAGCGGCTTATCCCTTGAAACATTACCCGTGAACGGGAAGTAGCCCTCGATCTCCTCAACGGCAAGTATCGGCGCACCTGCCGTGACCGTTCCGAGAATCGGCACCTGAGTGACATTCTCCGCCTGTCCCATTATTCTGATAGAGCGTTTGAGAAGCGGATCACGCTGGATATAGCCTGCCTCCTCAAGGGCGTCAAGATTGGACTGAACAGAAGATGTCGAACGCAGACCGACCGCCGCACCTATCTCACGCACCGACGGAGGAATACCGTCCGCACTGCGCTGAACGAGAAATTCATATATTTTACGCTGAGTTTCATTGATTGACATAGTCTCAACTCCTCTTTTCTTTTTACGATAGCATTATAACACAAAAGTTTGTAAAAAGCAAACATTTGTTTGCCGAAATCCATAAAAAATTTTTCTTTATTTTTTTGTAAATTTGTGCTATAATTATATAAAAAAGAAGTTTTGAGGTCAAATATGGTAAATTTCTGCAAAAAAACAGCATTTTTGTTGCTTTCATTGATATTTTTCACTCTGTCGGCATTACCCGTCGCTTTCGCATCGGACGCTTCCGAGACAGCAAAAAGCTTCTCAAACGGCGGTTCGGAGATTATTTGCATTGCTCATCGTGGCGATTGGCACAGCTTTCCCGAAAATTCTGTTGAAGCGGTCAACGCCGCTTTGGATTTTGACGCCGTTTCCGTCGATGTTCGTCTGACCTCGGACGGCAAGCCTGTGTTGATGGCGGATGAAACGGTTGACAGAATGTGTGTTAATTCAGACGGAAGCTCCGTAAAGGGTGCGGTTTCGTCCTTCACCCTCGCTCAGCTCAAGGAATTTTTTCTGCGTGAGAGCAACGGCGGCTCCGACAAAGGAAAGACCGACTACCGTGTTGCCGAGCTTAAAGAGATCTATGCGGTCGCAGACGGCAAAACCGCAGTTGTCCTCAACATATCCGAAGCGGATTTCAAGACCGTTTACGACTACGTTACCGCCCTCGGAAAGAATGATGAAACGGTTTACAGAATCAACGCTAAGTCGAAGCGAATAGTTGAGCTGACAAAGGATATTGACAATATCACCGTCACGGGCAACTATCAGGGCAACATCATCTTTCTTGCAACGGCGGCTGTCAAAGAATGTTTTCAGAATAAAATCTATACAATAGAATTGGGAAGCACCAACGGCAACGGAGTTCTTTACGACAACTTTCTTATGAAGCGCTTTGTCGGTGACAAGCGTGCGATGGTATCTATGGTGAACGGACGATGCGGAAAGCGTTCCGACAACGAAACAGGCTGGGACGACCTTATTTCACGGGGTTACAGCGTTATTGAAACCGATTTTCCCGACGAGCTTACAGATTATATCAAAAGAACCGAGGCGGCGGCGACCGACCTCGAAAAATATGTCGATCTCTATAAGGACACGGATCTTTCGCCTTACAGCACCGAAACGGAAAAAGACTTTGTTTCCGCTCTCGACTCGGCTCAGGCGCTTATCGGCAATCCAAGCTCGCTCTCCGAGCTTACAGAGACCTGCTCCGCCCTGAGATCGGCGCACGATTCGCTGACTGTCGGCGCAAAAAAGAGTGTTGCTCTCAAGTTCAGCTTCACTCCCGGCAGGATAATAGCAGTTATCCTGTGTGCGGCGGCGTTCACGGTCGAAACACTTTATTTAAGAAAAAAGAGAAAGGATAAATAAACATATTTCCGTCGTACGACGGGATTGATACGGAGGAATCAGCATGGATAGCAAAGAAGTTATCAGACTTCAGCGTGCCGATTATCCCGAACAGGTAGGCATATCTTCAAAAACAATTTCTGAACTGATTCGGGATTTCAAAGAAAACGACGTTGAAGTACACAGCCTAATGATTTTAAGAGAGGGCAAGGTCGCATATGAAACATGGGCGGCTCCCTATGCTCCCGAATATCCTCATATGATGTATTCGGTCAGCAAGAGCTTCACCTCAACCGCAGTCGGCTTTGCCATTGACGAGGGACTAATGACTCTCGAAACAAGACTGATCGACATCTTCCCCGAATATAAACCCAAATCAAAGGACGAAAATCTTGAAAAATTAAATGTTCATCATCTGCTCTCAATGCAGTCGGGCAAAAATGTCAGCGTTTTTTCCGACAAGGCGAAGAATCACTGGATCAAGGATTTCTTTGACGCCTCTTGGAAGTTCACTCCCGGCGACGGTCATTGGCAGTATATCAGCGAAAACCAGTATATGCTTTGCGCCATGCTGACAAGGATAACCGGAATGAGCGTTGTCGAATACCTCACTCCGAGACTTTTTGAGCCGCTCGGAATTGATGTTCCTTTCTGGGAACACGATATTGACGGCATTGAGGCAGGCGGCTGGGGACTTTATCTCAAAACCGAGGATCTTGCAAAATTTATGCTCTGCTATCAGCAGAGGGGCAAATTCAACGGCAAGCAGGTCATTCCCGAAAAATGGACACGGCTCGCCCAAAAGGTTCACGCAAACAACTCCCCGTTCACCAAGGTAATTGACAGTCAGTGCGGCTACGGCTACTGTTTCTGGAGATGCGGCGGAATAAACGGCTACCGTGCCGACGGAATGTTCTCCCAGTTCGGTATTGTTTCAAACGACGCCGACATTGTATTTGTCATCACGGCAGGTGAAATAAACGAACAGAAAACAAGGGACTGCATATGGCGACACTTTAATAAGCTGATAATCGAAAACGACGGTGAGCCTACTCCCGACGTCAAGCCTGAGCTTGCTCCGCTCGACGACGATCTTGAAGCGGCGGAACGCAGTCCGATTGAAAAGGATATCGAGGGAAGAACGATCTATCTTCAAAGAAATCTCGTTCTCAACGCAGCAGGCTTTCCCCTCGGTATGCTCCCCATCCCCATCGTTTATATGTCCGGTGACAGAGCCGGAAATATGGACAATGTTGTGCTTCATTTCAATGACGATAATTGCACAATGACTTGGGACGAGGGCGACGAGCACAACACAATTATCTGCGGAATGGACGGCAAGGCAAGAACAAGTCCTATCACTCTTGCGGGTATGAACTTCACGGCATTTTCAACAGCGGCATGGATCGACGAAAAGACGCTTGAAATACATATGCGCCCCGTCGGCGGCGTTTGTATGAGAATTATCAAGCTCACGTTCAACGGAAATATAGTTAAGCTCTCCCCGTCAAGTCGTATGACGATGACGGATATGGCGGAAAACCTTGCCCTTGATGTTGACACCTTCTTCCCTCCGATTCTGCACCGCTTCGGTCTGGTTGCGTTTGATCAGCTTCCGGGAATAATTGACGCACCTGTTCTCGGCAGACTTGAAAGTGAAAAAGCCGTGATTTCGGAAAGCTGATTCAATACTGATTATAGGAGGCTTCATTATGAACGATTGTTATTACTATTATATCATTTTCCCCTGTCTCCTTATTGTTATGGCAATACTTATACCGTTTTTTCTTAAAGCGGAAATACCAAATCCGTGCAGAAAATCTCTTATTTTAAAGCAGACGTGTTCAACGGTTTTTCTTATCAATGCGCTTGTCGCAGGACTGATCGGTGATTTCACCATATATGCGGCGTTGATGTTCATCGGACTTTGCTGTTCATGGCTCGGAGATTATCTTCTCCACGTTCGTCAGGATCCGGGATTCTTCGCTTCGGGACTTATCGCCTTCCTCGTCGGTCACATTTTCTTTACAGGAGCATATTATCAGGCTTTTCGGGTTCTTTTCCCAGAACAGATTATGTTCTCAACCGAAAGATTGATTCTTTTCTTTGCAATCGTTGCGGCTGAGCTGCTCTTGATTAAATTTGTTGCAAAGGTTTCTTTTGGCAAGATATTTGTGCTTTGCGCCCTGTATGCGGCGACGATTACGGAAATGGCAATCAAAGCCTTCACCCTTGCAATTTCCCTGATGAAATATCCGAGCCTTGTCGAATATCCGATCTTTACCGGTATTATGCTTATGCTCGGAGCGGTATTGTTCCTGTTCTCCGATTTCACGCTCTCTTTGCTGAACTTTAAGGACGGGGTTAAGAAACACGGAGCACTGCGAAACGCAAACATATGGACTTACTTCTACGCACAGATGTTCCTCGGCGTAACGGTCTTCTTTATTTCAACCTAAACAAAATGACTGCGGCTTAATTGAAACCGCAGTCATTTTTCTGTTGTTCAGGACTTTGACGGCTCGCCTTTCGGTTACCGCCTGTCCTGATAATAAGCAAGCCTATGTCATCTTTCCCTTGAACTGAATTAAGCCGGCTTGCAGATCAGCAACAGTTTTACAGTAAATCATGCCTATCTTTTACTCTTATGTCGTAATATATCTTAGAAAACCCTGTTTGCAGCCGCACAAAAAGCTGACGTGAGCGCAGTAGTTTTCATGCACCATATCCCTCCCCTGAACGGTTCCTTTGTTTTACACATTCATTATAGCTTACTTTTTCCGAATTATGTAATCTGTGTTTTCCCTTTCAGATGACTTTCAAACCGTTTGCTTCTTACAGGCAATACTATAACACACAAAATCCGCATATGCCGCTTTTTAATTAAACCTTAATCGGTTTTTAATGCAATCTTAATCATATCTTAATAATCTTAAATAAACCTGCATCATTTTCCGCTTTTGGCGGTATTGATGCAGGTTTTCGGGTTAATTACTGTTCCATCTGCTTTCCGATAAAGGACGAAGCTACCTGAGCAAGCTTTGTTTCCGTCGGAGTAATCTTTGAGCCGTCGCTCCAAAGGAAAACCACCGCTCCGAGAATATCGCCGTTGCCGATTATCGGTGCGGCTATCGAAGCTCCGTAATTCACACCCTCGATCGGATAAAGCTGTTTCTCACTGTCTCCGGTGTAGAGCTGTCTTGATTCCATAACGTCCTCCAGCTCTGCGCTGATGCGCTTGTCGAGAAAATCCTTTTTGGAAACCCCGGCGCAGGAAATAACGTGATCCCTGTCGCAGATCAGCACCGGAGTTGTGACGCTCCTGTAAAGTACGTCGGCAAAATGCTCCGTCACGTCAGAGATCTCGCTGATCGGTGAATATTTTTTAAAAATCACGCCGCCCTCTGTGTCGGTAAAAATCTCCAGCGGCGCACCCTCCTTGATGTGCATTGTGCGGCGAATCTCCTTGGGGATAACTACTCTGCCCAGATCGTCTATTCGCCTTACAATTCCTGTTGCTTTCATTATATAAAACTCCTCTTTGATAACCGCATAATACGGCGGCTTTTTATTGGTTTGCAAAAATAGTTTTCGCCGCTTTTTATTTTTTATGCTCCCGGAATTGCAAAAAGAATGTTAAAGAGTTATAATATAGAAAACTTTTCGGGAAGTGAAAGAATGAAGCCTTGTTTTTACTCTTTTTGCTGTCGTTTACCTGGTGGAGAACGGTTCAATGACTTTATAAAATGTATTTTGGCTTATTTGAAGCATCCAAGAGCTTTTACGCCCGTTGCTTTTCGCAACTCCCTGCACCACTTTTTTCTTGGCGGCGATTACGGTATAATTATTCCTCGGGACGGTGTTGAAATTCCCGATAAACTTTATCATGTAACTTCCGAAAAGAATCTCGATAATATCTTCAAAAAAGGAATATCCTCTGCTTGCGGCGTGGTTTTTCTCACCGACAGCTTTCAGGATCTTGAGGACTATCTCGAATGGAAACAAATTCCCCGCAAGAATTGGGATAGAATATTTCTGCTGACTATCAACACAAAGCTTTGCCGCGAACAGGGCATCGGCATTTGTAAAATAAACCGTGACAGGGAATTCATTGCTCAAGGTGTCCCTCCCGAGGCAATCGTCGCCTGCGGGAATTTTCAAGAACAGCTTGCTTCAAATCGTCACGGTAATTAAGCAAAGCAAAAGCCTGATTTTTTCTGAATTTTAAAGGCAGAGAGCTGTCACAGATATTATTTTCAAGATCCTTGATTCGCTGTTTCAGATATTCTTCTGTCGTCATAAACATCACCGTTTATATTTTTCGCATAAAAAAAGAGGTTATTAAATGCAAGTACAGGAAGAATTGAAAAAATTTTTATTTGAAAACGGAGTTGCCGACGTCGGCTTCACCTGCGTTCCGGACGGACCGTTCGACGAAAAAAGCTATGCGATGAGCATTGTCGTCAAGCTTTCCGACGCTGTAATAGACGAGATCACCGACGAGCCTACCCATTCATATTTTCATCATTACAGAACGGTCAACGCTTTTATTGACAGAACCTTGCTTCAATGCGGCTTTATTCTCGAAAAACACGGCTACAAATATATCCCGATCGGTGCGTCGCAAAGCGTCAATAAGGACGGCTGGAACTACTGCGGAAGATATTCCCACAAAAAAATCGCCACGCTTTCCGGACTTGGCGGAATAGGAAAAAGCTGTCTTTTTCTGCACAAAAAATTCGGTCCGAGAGTCCGTCTCGGCACTCTTTTTACCGACTGTCCTTTTGATTTTGAAAAGAAAGAGTATTTTTCTCCCTGCGTAGGCTGTGATTTGTGTGAAAAGGCTTGCCCGTCGGGGGCAATTCGTGGTAAAATGTGGTCTGTCGGCATGGAGAGGGAGGATTTCTTCGATCCCGAAAAATGCAGTACATATATGAAAAAGAAATTTCAACACATCGGCAGGGGTGCGGTCTGCGGCATTTGTATGAAGGTTTGCCCTGTCGGAAGGAGTGCTCACAATGGATGAAAAAAGAATTTCAAGGATAAATGAGCTTGCCGCCAAATCAAGGGCGGAGGGCTTGACCGAAGAAGAAAAGAACGAACAGGCACAGCTTCGTTCGGAGTACATCGCCGCCTATAAGCAAAGCCTTATCGGTCATCTGGAAAATGTTCGCATAGTTGACGAAAAAGGAAACAAAACTCCGCTTCGCAAGAAGAAATAATCAGTTTTTTGATATGGGGTAAGGAAAGGAAAAAGCTTTATGAAAGACAATAAAAGATTTTTCGTCTGCGTCAGCGGTCTTGTCGCACTTGCGGTTTTGCTCAGGGTGATTGATCCGAAAATTTCCGCTCTCGTCTATAACGGCGGAAATTATTTCGGCGGATTTTGCGAAATTGCCGGAGCGGCTATCCCCTTTTTGCTCTGTGCGTTCTGTTTTGCGACCATGATGTTCTGCCGCCACACAAAAACCACCTTGAAGAATAACCGCATCCTGACGGTCATATACGGCATCGCTTCCCTTATTTCAACCTTGGCTGCCGTTTTTATGGCGACATATAAAAGCTCAAACAAGAATTACTACCTGCTTGCCGGATTTTCGGCTGTTCTGACAGCGATTTTCATTTACCTCGCCGCAACGCTTTTCAAAAATAATTATCAGAAAAGTCTGATGACAAAGTACGCAAAGATCGGAATTATCTCATCTCTTGCCTCTGTAACTCTTTTCTTTATTGCAAAGCTGATTCCTCAGCGTCCCTCATATGAAGCGCTCCGGGTATCTATGGAGAAATTCGGAAATTATGACTCCCCTGAAGAATTTGTCCCATTTCTCGCCCTTTCGGGAATAGGTGCGGCAATGATAATGTGGATCACCTGCCTGCCCGACATCTTTCCAAAGCTCAGATTCAGCGGCAAGTTCTTCTTTGCTGTTTCGGTCGTCTGGGCGGCGGCAATGCTGATTGGTGCGGTCTCAAGCGGTCACACCTACGCTTCTGAATTTATCTGCGGACTTGCGGTGTCTTATTCTATGCAGTTCACCGCAAAGAAAATTATTGAAAAAAAGTTTGACAGTCAATAGAAAATCACTTCCCGCTTTCTGCAAAACCGCCGAAATCTCTTTTTGTCGAAATCGGCAACATTTTTTTCATTGACAAAATATTTCTTATATGATAAAATCAAATTGCAGATTATATCTGACGACAATAAAGGAGGACATTACTATGGAGGCAATTCTCAACATGGTTCAGGAGATCCTTACATATTTTAAGGAGTTCGACGCTGCGGCAGTTATTGAAATCATCAAGAATTTCTTTGCAAGCATCGCTGCATAATTTTTTAAAAAAATAAAGCGTCCTGTTTCATTCGTGAAGCAGGACGCTTTTCAGTTTAATAAAGTATACTTTCCGTAGGCTTGATTTTCATAATATTTATGATCTCGGATACTGTCTTTTCAACATTGTCCGTGACCTCAATCTTAATATCGGCAAGAAATTTATAGATCGGAGTACGCTCCTCATCGAGCCTTTTCAAAGCGTCATAGTTTCTGATGAGAGGAACTCCGTCAAATTTCAAACCGCTCAGCTCTCTTGTCAGCCAAACAACATAGCCGTTCTGACGGATATAATACTGGTTTTCCTTGCTGAGGATCGCTCCGCTTTCGCATGCGATTACCTGTCCGCCGTTCTGCGTGATCTTCTTGAGCGTTTCGGTTTCAAGCTCTCTGTAATATCTTTCGCCGTACGCCATATACACGGTTGAGAGAGGTACGCCGGCTTTCATTGAAATCAGCTTTTCAACGTCGATACACGGTCTGCCGAGCTTTGCGGCAATAACCTTTGCAATGGTTGTCTTTCCGCTTCCGGGAAGTCCGACAAGGATAATGTTCTTCCTGCGGTCGCTCATCGTCTTATAGGTCGTCTTAATAAGCTCCTCATCAGGCTTGATCCGTCCGAAAATTATCTCGGTCTGATATGCCTGAGCAACAAGCATTGAAAGTCCGTCCGAGTTTGGGATTTCACGATCCTCGGCGTCGCAGATAAGCCTTGTTCTTCTCGGGTTGTAGATAAGCTCCATAACTCCGCAGAGCTTCGGGAAACGTCCCAGCTCGATGAACTTCATACCGTTGTTCGGGTACATTCCGTGGGACGTGGTATTGATTAAAATTTCAATGTCCTCATTGTCGTAATACTCATCGGAATCCTCTATCTCCTGGCTTGAAACCGTGATAATCTTTTTTGCGCCGAGACCTTCGACAACCGCCTGAACGGTCAGGGCGTCACTGCCCGTGCCGAAGATAAGCACCGTTTTTCCCGAAACATCAATTCCGCACTTGTTTATCATATAGCAGAAACCGAAATACTCTGAGTTGTCGCCGATAAGCTTGCCGTCCTTGTCAACGACGATGGTGTCAACGCTTCCGATCTTCTGCGCCGATTCGGTGATAACGTCGCAGTATTTGATAACATCTTTTTTATAGGGGAAGGTCACGTTGATGCCTGCAAAATCTTTTTTTTCAAAAAATTCGTCAAGCTCGTTCGGCTCAAGCTGAAAAAGGTCATATCTCGCATTGCCGAGTTCCCTGTGTATTTCCGGAGAAAGGCTGTGCAAAAGCTTTCTTCCGAGTAATCCGTATTTTTTCATATTGCGATCAATCCTTTCCGCTGAGCATAGATTTTGTGTTTATTTATCTTTCTTGCTTTCGTCTTTTTTCCTGTTCTTTATTCCGGCGGCGCACCCTGCGGCAACGGCAATAACAGCCGCCGCTGCACCCAATGCAAGCGTCAGACGCTTTCTGCCGTTATCGGAAGTAACGGCTTCGCCTGAATATGTGTTGATAACGGTCTGAGGCTCGTCGTCCTCAGAGTCATCATTTTGAGTTGTGGATTTTTTGGATCTTGTGGTTTTCACCTTGGTTGTTTTCGCCTTGGTCGTTTTCTGCTTTGTGGTTTTCGCCTTGGTGGTCTTTCCCGTTTTTTCCGTGGAGTCGGCTTCCTCGTCCGTGTCAGTCTCCTCCTTATCCTCGGAGATATCAACGCTGTAAGTGTTCGACTTAACTCCGTTTGTGTCAACCACCCTGACGTCCATAACAAGATTGTCCGGTATTCCGGCTTTTATTCCCACCGTTGTTTCAAGCAGAATGTTCATGCTGTTCTTATCGGCAAGCTCATCATTCAGTTCGGCAAAATACACGTTGTCGTTGTACTCCGCCGTCCCGTCGGACATAACCGTTACCTCGCCCATACCGTTGAAGTTCATTATCACTCCGCTGAGCAGGTCGTCATTGAAATCGTTAAATTCAAGCATAAACAGCAGATATATCCTGTGAATGCTGCGGTCATACTTCACCTTGACCGCAGCAAAGCAAAGGTCGCTGTTGGACTCGCCGTCCGCTTCAAGGAACACGCAAAGCTTGCTGTCCTCCCACAGTCCGTTGTCCGATATTGCACCGGTGTTAAAGGTATATGAAACAATCACGGCTGAGATCAATAATAAAATACCGATCCGCTTCAAAAATCCGCTCAATCTCATCCCTCTTTTAAAATCAGTTTACTTTTACCGAAACTATCTCAAAAGGCTTTGCCGTAAAGCTTATCGAATTGTTTTCAACCGTCAGCTCCTCGACTTCATTTTCAAGCAGATCGCAGATTACAGCTTTCTTGACATCGAAGCCGAAATTAAGCGTAACGTTCGTCTTTTTATTATAGCTCTCATAGCCACGGATAACGATATCGTCGCTGTCCTCGGCTTTCTTCACCGTTTCAACGATAAAGCTGTCGCTGTCGCAGGAAACAAAGGAATATTCCTCGGGCAAAGCTCCGTCCTGTTTTCCGATCGGGAAAGCCTTCATCGGTGCATTCAGCTCATAGGCAAGCTGTACCGTTCCACTCTCCCTGTAATTGCCTGCGTGCGGCAGGAGAGAATAAGTGAAGATATGCTCGCCCTTGTCGGCGTCGGGATCGGGCGATGTCGCACACTTGAAAAGTGAAAGCTTCATCGTGCCGTTGTCGATATTGTGACCGTACTTGCAGTCATTCAGGAGGCTGACGCCGTATCCGTAGTCGGAATAGTCCATATACTTGTGGCCGCAAACCTCAAATTTCGCCGCATCCCAGCTTGTATTCTTGTGAGCCGGTCGCTCAACCGAGCCGAACTGAATTTCGTAGGTCACCTTGTCCGAATTGACGTCAACGTCAAAAGCCGCCTTGAGCATAAGGTGTTCCTGATGCCAGTCTGCGTGGGTATCAAAATCAATTCTTGCACTGTTGTCGTAGAACCAGATCTTCTGACAAAATTCCGACTTGTAGAATTTTCTTCTGATCTCAAAGCCGAAGCGTGCGCCCTCGTCGATAAACTCAACGAACGAAACATCGTTGATCTCATATTTCTTTTCGGTATAGTAGTTTGAAAGCTCCCATGCGTCGTATGCGTAGGGGTAGTCCTCGAAAGCCTCGATGTAGTTTCCTCTGCCGCCCTCACGCAGGACTTCACGGTCGTTCACCTTGTCGTAAAGACGTGTGATAACATATTCATCATTAAATTCAACGATATAATTTGAAGTTTCAAGACGCTTGCCGTCAAGAGTATATGATGATTTATATTCGTCAAGATTAACAACCTTATAACCCTTTGCAGGAATACCGTTCACACGGTAGGTCTTGCCCTCGTAATTAACAAATCCGTTATCCGTGAACGAATTCGGGTTAAAAATAACCACACCGCCCTCGGTCTTGATATTCGACATTATGCTGTCGTATGCCGCATTCTCGGCATTGTGACCGATTTCGGCAATTTTTGCATAGTCCCTGTCGCACTGCTCATATACCGAATGAATGGACGAGCCGGGAATAATATCGTGGAACTGGTTGAGAAGTATGCACTCCCAGCCCTCGTTAAGCTTCTCCTGCGGATACTCGGCTCCCGTCAGCTTGGAAGCCATTGCGCTGACCGCCTCGGCATTCTGATAAAGGAACTCGCTCTTTCTGTTGTTCTTCTTGTTCTTCGCCTGAGAGGTGTAGGTTCCTCTGTGGAATTCAAGATAAAGCTCGCCCGACCATTTCGGAAGTCTTCTGCTTCCCTCGGTTTTGCTTTTAAGTCTGTCAAGAAATTCGCTTGCAAACTCCCACTTAGGCTGAGGACAGTCCGCAAC
This sequence comes from Clostridiaceae bacterium, assembly GCA_016292785.1. Lineage (GTDB taxonomy): Bacteria > Bacillota > Clostridia > Oscillospirales > Acutalibacteraceae > CAG-488. The sequence continues at coordinate 31,751 of JAEDFL010000007.1, forward strand.
GCCGTATTTCAGACGGTTAAGAATTTCAATGTTTTCGTCAGTCGGTCCGCCGCCGCCGTCACCGTAACCGAACGGCATTATAACCTCGTCGGAAAGCTCTTTCTGACTGAATCTCTCGTATGCTCCCTTGAGATAGGAGGCTCTGAGCATCGGAGTATAGGTTGAATAATATCCGTCAAGCTCGCCTTTCTCGTTAAGCTCGTTTGCGGTCAGGAAATATGAGAACACCTCGGAGCCGTCAATGCCTTTCCACATAAAAGCGTCATAGGGCATTTTATTGCTCTCGTTCCAGCCGATTTTTGACGTAACGAATTTATCAATTCCGCTTTTCTTCATAATCTGGGGCATAGCCGCACTGTAACCGAAAACATCGGGAAGCCAGATTATTTTATTGTCAACGCCGAATTCATTCTTGAAAAATCTTTTGCCGAAAAGCACCTGACGGACAAGGCTTTCGCCGCTTGTAAGGTTGCAGTCAGCTTCAAGCCACATTGAACCCTCAAGCTCAATACGCTTTTCCTTGACAAGACGTTTGATCTCCTCAAACATCTCAGGACTTTCCTCCTTGAGATATTTAAGAAGCTGAGGCTGACTCGACATAAACTTATAGTCGGGATATTTCTTCATCATTTCGATAACGCTGCCGAAGGTGCGCTGAACCTTTTCTCTCGTCTGGTCAAGAGTCCAGAGCCATGCAACGTCAATGTGAGTGTGTCCGACACAGCTGACTTTGATCTTATTATCGTGGCAGTATTTGCCGTAAAATTCGGTCATAAGGTATTCGTTCGCCGCATCGACAGACGCAAGGAACTCCTCCGACATAGGAGCGCACCAGTTGAGGAGATTGAGGGCGTTGTTCAGGTACTCTCTGACATCCGCAAAAACCTTCGACTCCTTGTCGGAATAGTACAGCACCCTGTAAGGCGCTTTAATATTGTAATAAAGCTTCTCGATCTCACGGTTAAACTCGCAAAGCTGAACATAAAAATCCGTCCTTTTTCCTGCAGGCACGGAATAGGCATAGATATGTATATCGTAGCTGTCCTTAGTCCCATCAAGCTTGAGATATCTATGGTTACAGTCAATACCTCTGATGACCTTGCCGTCAACAAAGATAAGAAACTGAGGCTCCCAGTCCTCGTGCCTAACATCGGTTGCCGCAACGTAAAGTTCAAGATCCTTGCCTTTAAGCTCCGCAGGGATCTCAATATGCTTGTAGAACCACCTGTGCTCCTCCGGATTCATTCCCCAGCGTTCGGTCTCGCCGAATTCACGCCAGTCGCCGTCCGAGAGAGAGGGAACTTCATTTCCCTTTTTGTATCCGCACTCCGTCGTTTTCCAGCCTGTTATGCTGAGTCTTACGGGAGTGATATATTTTTCGATTTGCTTCAGAATCTCCCCGATCCTCTTGTCCAGAAAATTGTTCATACTTTGCTCCGTTCAATTATTTTGTAAAGTTTATTTATCTCATCCGACTTTGAAAAATCGGAGGATTTCAAATTGTTTATGATATTTTGTTTAAGCTCCCCGTCACCGATAAAGTCTGTCAGAGCCTTTGCAAATTTTTGATTTTCAAGCGGAGCGACAACTCCGTTCACTCCGTTTTCAATCTGACTTGAGGCGGTTGCGTAGTCGGCTATAACAACGGGTTTGCCGAGAATCAGAGCCTCGTTGACCGTTACGGCATTTCCCTCATAGCGTGACGGCTGAACGTAGATATCGCACGCCTTAAAATACGGGTAAGGATTGGTTTTCTTGCCAAGGAGAATAACCCTGTCGCCCATTCCAAGCTCCTTGATTTTGCTTTTTATCAGTTCTTCATCGGGACCGTAGCCGATTATATACCACTTGATTTTTTCGGTCATCGAACAAATCGCAGGCACATTATCGAAATTCTTTGCGTGGCAGTATCTTCCCACGGAAAGAAGCTTTACGTTACCGTCGTCGGGCATTTCCCCGCCGACCGTAAATTCCTCCGCCTGTTTTTTTATGAAATCGGCAGGGTGAATGTTTTCTATCACCGTTACCCTGTCCCCGAGAGTCGGAAATCTCTTTGCAAAAGCCTCCTTAACGCTCGGTGAAACGGCAACCAGACCGTCATACTTCGACCACATTTCAAGCTCCGAGTCAAAGTCGATGTCAATATAGGAATAGTCGGTGTGTATCCATGCGACTTTTTTCTTCGCCGTTGTTTTCTCAGCCGCAAAATAGTGCGGAGTGAGAAAGCTTATCACAAGATCGTATTCCTTTTCCGATATCGTGGGCATATATCTCGAAGTGTACTTGTGGCTGTAATTAAGAATTACATATTCGCCGTTTTTCAAGCCGTGAGAGTCGGTATAGTCGGCGGCCTTTTTCTTTCCGATAACTCTGCCCAGAGCCACGGAAAGCGCACCCTTTTTGACGACCTCGGTAATCGGAACGGCAAGTGACGCATAATTTTTATTTTCAGGCAGAAGCTTGACCTCTTTCGGGATGTAATCCATCAGCTCACCCGTATGCCTGAGCAGGAAAAGCTCAACGTTATAACGGCTGAAATCAAAAGCATTGAGCAGACCGAGCAAGGCTCTTTCCGCGCCGCCGATCTCCATACAATGACTGACAATCAGTACGTTTTTCATACCCATCCTCCGCCGCATAAATTATTCCTGAAAATATTATTATAATTATACTTATTATGTTCTTTAAAGTCAATGAATGTTTCGACATATTTCAAAAAATTTCTTCATTTTACCTCTGATTAGATTTTTTTCTTTTTCTATGCAAAAAACTTTCGGATTAAACCGCAAAAATCAAATATCCGGCTTCAAAAACATTGACATTTTTAATTGATTTTGATACTATAAATTGATTTTAGAATTTATGCAAAGGATGTATCATATGCTTTTGGAAAAGACAGTTCACATTCCCGATCTGGGAGACATCGGTGCAGACAGCGGATTTCACGTTCTAACCTCCACAGAGGACGGTAAATTCACCGTCGGCAAAAACGGCGTAGTCGATATCGTTTCAACAGGCGACAGCAAGGTTGAGTTCGTTTCTTTCGGCTCTCACACTCTCGCCTGCGTAAAATCCGCAATCGCTTATCCCGTTTATTATCCCGTTGCGCCCGTTTCGCTCGAAATGCCTGTCAAGGCGGTTCTCATGGATCTTGACGGCACAACGGTCAGAAGCGAAGAATTCTGGATCTGGATCATTCAGATGAGTATTGCAAGCCTTCTCGGCAACCCCAAGTTTGAGCTTGAGGAAGCTGACCTCCCGTTCGTTTCCGGACATTCGGTTTCCGAGCATCTGCAATACTGCATTGATAAATATTGCCCCGGCGCATCACTTGACAAGGCTCGTGATTTCTACTTTGAGCACACTCACAGGGAGATGGAGGAGATCATGGCAGGCAGAGGCAAGGACGGCGCATTCACCCCGACGGTCGGCGTTAAGGATTTCCTTTATGAGCTGAAGTCGATGGGTGTTAAGATCGGACTTGTTACCTCGGGACTTTATGAAAAGGCATGGCCGGAAATTCTTTCCGCATTCAAGACGCTCGGAATGGGCGATCCCAAGGATTTCTACGACGCTATAATTTCCGCAGGCTTCCCGCTCAGGAAAGGCTCTGTCGGCACACTCGGCGAGCTTTCGCCAAAGCCGCACCCGTGGCTTTATTCGGAGACCTCGATTGTCGGACTCGGCGAGGCTTTCGCAGACCGCAATCATGTTGTCGGCATTGAGGACAGCGGCGCAGGCGTATGCTCCGTCCGTCTTGCAGGCTACACAACTATCGGTATCGCAGGCGGCAACATCGTTGACAGTGGCACAAAGGCTGTTTGCAATTATTATGAAAACAGCTTTGAGGATATATTAAAAATTATAAAGGGCTGATTTAATTGAAGAAGATCAAATCCGAAAAAATCGTTCATGCAATGAGCTTTGCGCTCTTCGTCCTTATGCTGACGGAAGCATACATTGTTCATGAAGATGAGATCAAGGAAAGCATCAGCAGACTTAAAACAATCATTGAAAGCAAAAAAGGAGAACAGACAAATGGACAACAAACCGCAGAAAATTAACTGCCATTTCATCTCCAACACCCATTGGGACAGAGAATGGCGTTTTTCGGCAAGAAGAACTCAGTATATGCTCGGCTATATGCTCGATATGCTGATGGACATTCTTGAAAAATATCCCGAATACAGACATTTCCACCTTGACTCTCAGACTATGCCCGTTCAGGACTATCTTGAAGCATATCCCGAAAAGAGAGAGCTTTTTAAAAAATATGTTTCCGAGGGCAGAATAGGCGTTGGCCCGTGGTTCTGCCTGCCCGACGAATTTACCGTCGGCGGAGAGTCTCTTATCCGTAACCTCCTGCTCGGTCACAGGATCGGAAAGGAGATGGGCGGAATCAGCAAAACAGGCTACTCACCGTTCGGCTGGGGACAGATTTCTCAGCTTCCGCAGATCTACGCAGGCTTTGACATTCACTTTGCCTCGTTCTACCGCGGAATTAACGAATACTGCGCTCCGAAATCCGAATTTTTCTGGGAAAGCCCCGACGGAACAAGGATTTACGCTTCACGTCTCGGCAAGCGTCCCCGTTACAATATCTGGTACATAGTTCAGCGTCCTGTTTTCTACAATCAGCAAAACGAGAACAACCGTGATATGGTCTGGAACGACAACAACGGTATCTTCAAGTTCATTGACTCCGAGAATAAAAATCTCGACTATCAGTACGCACATCCTTTCTATGAGTATCACAAGGAGAACATCAAGCCCCGTGCCGAACAGGCAATCAAGGAGCAGGACAACGACTGGACAACCTCTCACCGTTTCTGGTCGCTCGGTCACGATTCCTCATGCCCCGACGCCCGTGAGGTTGAGATGATAAAGGATCTTGACGAGGCTCTCCCGAACGCCACGGTTTACCACAGCTCGCTCAAGGAGATGGAGCAGGGTATCATCGACGAGTTCGATCCCAACTCCCCCGTTCTCAAGGGTGAAATGCGTGATCCTTACACAAAGGGCAGCGTCAGCAGTATGATGGGCTGGATCATTTCCGCCAGAACCTACATCAAGCAGGCTAATTTCAAGACGGAAACTCAGCTTCAGAATTACGCCGAGCCTATGGCTGTTTTTGCGGCTCTCTGCGGCGCACCGTATCAGAAGAATTTCATCGACCTTTCATACAACTATCTGCTTCAGAACCACGGTCACGACAGTATCGGTGCCTGCGGACGAGATGTTGTTTACGAGGATGTTATCTCCCGTTACAGACAGTCTCAGCAGCTTTCAAACTGCGTATATGAGCGTGCATTTATGGACGTTGCAGGTGACATCAGGCTTGACGGCTTCAGCCGTGACGACGCCGCTGTTGTCGTATTCAACCCCGCTCCGTTCAAGAGAAGCGAGCCTGTTAAGATAACGGTTGAAATCCCTGCGGAGTGGAAAGCGGACAGCTTCAAGATCACCGATCCCGACGGCGAAGCTGTCACATATCAGGTAATCACCACAAACAAGCACTCTGCTCAGATCATTCAGAACCCGAACGATGTTGCAAACGTTCTTCACACTCAGCAGTACACGATTGAGCTTGATGTCAAGGACATTCCTGCAATGGGTTACAAAACCTTCAAGCTTCAGCCCCTCTACCACGTCCGTGCAACAACTCCTAAGACTATGCTCAAGAGAGATCAGGTTATGGAGAACGAATACCTCAGAGTTACCTTCAACTCCAACGGCACATACAATGTTCTTGACAAGGAAAACGGCAAGAGCTATGAGGGACTCGGCTACTTCAAGGATACGGGTGAGATCGGTAATCCCTGGGAACATTTCACTCCCGAAAACGACGAAACATTTACAACTCTTAATGAGAACGCCAAGATCACTCTCCTCCACGAGGGCGAGCTTGCCGTATCATACAAGATCGCAATCGACTGGGCTCTTCCGGAGGGAAGAAATCCCGATGAAAAGACACGTTCAAAGCATCTCAATCCCTGCAGGATTGAAAGCATTATCACCCTCAGAAAAGGCTCACGCTATCTTGAGGTTGAAACAACGATCGACAATCAGTCCGAGGATCACTATCTTCAGGTTGCTTTCCCGACCGATATCAAGTCGGAATTTTCCTACGCTCAGGGACAGTTCGATGTTGTTAAGCGTCAGATTGCAAAGCTTGACTACTCTCTCTATGACGAAATCCCGATGACGGAACAGCCGATGAACTCCTTCGTTGATGTTACCGACGGAAAGGTCGGTGCGGCTCTCCTCAACACAGGTCTCAAGGCATATGAAGCCTCCGACGACGAGTGCGGTACGGTTTACCTTTCACTTCTTCGTGCATTTCCGCTTCGCATCTGCGTAACCTCCGATATGCAGGATTACAGCTCCAGCGACAAGGGCTCGCAGTGCATCGGCAAGAACACCTACCGTTACGCTTTTATGCCGCATAAGGGCGACTGGGAAGAGGGCAACGTCTGGGGTGAAAGCGAAAGATTTAACCTTGCTTTCGGTGTTGCACAGCTTGCTCCGACAGATCACGGTAAGAACGGTCTTGTTCACTCCTTCCTTGAGCTTGGCACAGAGAAGCTCAACGTCAGCGGTATCAAGCAGAGCGAGGACGGCACAGGCTATGTTGTCCGTCTGTTTAACCCGTCGGACAAAACTGTCAAGACCACAATCCGTCTTAACGGCGGTATTGCTCCGATCGAAAAAGCACAGTCACCTGTTGAAAGACAGCAGGCAGAGTTTGAGCTTCCCGAATATTCGGGCAAGAAGTGGAGCGAGATCAAGCTCGTCAGCCTTGAGGAAAAGGACGTTGCTCCCCTCACGGTCAGCGAGGACGGCTCGGCTGAATTTGAAATCACAGGCAAAAAGATTCTTACAATCAAATTTGTCGGCTAAAAACATAACATCAAAAACCGCTTTTCCGATAGCTTCGGGAAAGCGGTTTTTTCGTATGAAAATACATACATTCTTTAATATTTGCAAAAAATCGGCGGTTCACTCAGAAATGCCACGCCTCAGACAGTAAACCTAAAAAGCTTTGCTGCGAGGACACCGCAGTATGAACAAAACCCCGAAAGAGAATGTCTTTCGAGGTTTGATAACGATGATAAATTTTTATCTCTTTGAGAACTGCGGTGCACGACGAGCGCCTTTGAGACCGTACTTCTTTCTTTCCTTCATTCGAGGATCACGAGTGAGGAAGCCTGCCTTCTTGAGAGTTGCACGGAGCGACTCGTCATACTGAAGGAGAGCTCTGGAAAGACCGTGACGGATAGCACCTGCCTGACCGGTAACGCCGCCGCCGTTTACACGGCAAACGATGTCGAACTTCTCGGTTGTGCCTGTAAGCTCGAGAGGCTGACGAACGATAAGCTTGAGTGTCTCAAGTCCGAAATAATCATCAATATCTCTGTCGTTGATGGTTACCTTGCCCGTACCTGCATAAACACGAACACGAGCGACTGATTTCTTTCTGCGGCCTGTACCGTAGAAATAAGGATTAGAATCGTACATTATTGTTGCCTCCCTTCATTAAAATGCCCACTCTTCGGGCTTCTGTGCGGCATGCTTGTGCTCTGCACCTGCATATACACGAAGTCTTGTGAGTGCTTCACGACCGATTACTGTATCGGGGATCATACCCTTAACAGCCTTCTCAACGGCGAAAGTCGGCTTTGTACGCATAAGGGTGCTGTACTTAACCTTCTTCATGTTGCCGATATAACCGGTGTGATGATAATACATTTTCTGATCGAGCTTGTTGCCTGTGAGAACAACCTTCTCAGCGTTGATTATGATAACGTGATCACCGCAGTCTGCATGAGGAGCAAACTGAGGCTTATGCTTACCGCGAAGAAGAACCGCAGCCTCAGCCGCAACACGGCCGAGCGGCTTTCCCGCTGCGTCAAGCACATACCACTTGCGGACGATATCGCCCGACTTAGGCATATAAGTTGACATAAACTTACCTCCAAATAAATTTTTACTGCTCGAATATATTAACACAAGCTTGCCGAGCTGTCAAGACTTTTTTCTTGATTTTTTAATTTATCATTCACGATCTCGCATATGCTCGTTTTTTCTCTGTTTTTCGTATAATTATCTCGTTAATAATTTATAAGAATTTTTTATCAAAAGGGGCTGTCGCAATAAGCGACAGCCCAAATTCTGTTATTCCTTTTCTCTGTCCTTGCCTCTTGAGCTTTTTTTGTCGTCATCGTCCTCGTCGTCTTTATCCTCGACGGGAAGAATTTCAACTCTGACTTTCTCAATACGCCTGTTTTCAACCTCAAGGACGGTGAACTTGATGTTCTCAAACATAACCTCGTTATGCTCGCCCTCCTTGGGAAGATAGCCGAGACAGCTTATTATATATCCTGCTACGGTGTCGTAGTCACCCTCCGGAAGCTCCTTACCGATTATTTCGTCAAGCTCATCAATATCAGTCAAGCCGTCAATCGTAAACGTGGTTTCGTTGATCTTGGAGATTTCCTCCTCCTCGTCGTCATATTCGTCCTGAATATTGCCGACGATAGCCTCGACGATATCTTCAAGCGTTACAATGCCTGCCGTTCCGCCGTATTCGTCAACAACGACAGCCATCTGAGTGTGGTTACCCGTCATTTCCTTGAACAGGTCGCCGCAGCTCTTGGACTCGGGAACATACATCGGATCACGCATAATCAACTTCATTGCGTTTTCCGGCAAATCCGTTCCAATATATCTGAGCAAGTCCTTAACATAGATGATACCGATTATGTTGTCGGGATCGTCGTCATATACGGGTATTCTCGAATATCCCGATTCAATAGCCGTCTGAACAACCTCGGTCAAAGGATCGTTCACATCGACCGCCGTCATATCGGTTCGGTGGGTCATAATATCTCCTGCGTCAAGGTCATCAAACTCGAAAATGTTGTTTATCATTTCCTTTTGAACGTCCTCGATAACTCCCTTTTCGCCGCCGACATCGACCATCATTCTGATTTCTTCCTCGGTCAGCGTTTCCTCATCGGCATGAGGATTGAAGCCGAAAAGCCTTACCATTGCGTTTGTCGAAACGGAAAGCACCTTGACGAACGGGGCAAAAATCTTTGAAAAGAAAATCAGTATTCCGACAATTTTAAAAGAAATTTTTTCGGGCGCCTGCATTGCGATCTTCTTGGGTGTCAGTTCGCCGAGGACAAGGGAAAAATAAGACATAATAATGGTGATAAGCACGACCGAAATTCCGCTGACCACGCTTGCACCGAGAGCCTTATAAACCGCCGTACCCTCAAGAGCACGAACAATCATATCGGCAAAGGTCTGTGATGCGCTCGCAGAGGTAAGAAATCCGGCAAGCGTAACGCCGATCTGTATGGTTGACAGAAACTTGCTGGAGTTTTCCGTCAGCTTAACGACCTGTTTCGCTTTTTTGTGTCCGTCCTCCGCCATTTTTTCTATCTTATTGTCATTGAGGGATATTATGGCTATTTCACTCATTGCAAAAAATGCGTTGACTAAAATAAGTACTAAAAGTAAAACCAGCTTGAGAATAATCCCACCCGGGTCATCCATTGTGGACTAGCTCCTTTCGTTAATAAAAAATTTTAGTTATTATATCACAATATAAACAATTAGTCAACCGCCGCCATTTTATCCTTGTAAATTTTATTGATTTATTATATAATTATACGGAAAAGGAGGCGGTTAAATGTCTATACCCCTGGCTCAACAGCTCAGACCGCAGACGCTCGACGAGGTAGTCGGTCAGCGGCATCTGATCGGAGAGAATAAGCCGCTGAGGAATATAATAGAATCCGGCGAACTGCCGAATATGATATTCTACGGCCCGTCGGGAGTCGGTAAAACAACCGTCGCCTCAATCATTGCAAAGGCAACGGACAGGAAGCTCTGCAAGCTCAACGGAACGACCGCAGGCACGGCGGACATCAAGGCTATCGTGGCTCAGCTCGATACCTTTGAAGCACCGAACGGCATCCTTCTCTACCTTGACGAGATCCAGTATTTCAACAAAAAGCAGCAACAAACCCTGCTTGAGTATATAGAAGTCGGTTCAATAACTCTGATTGCTTCAACGACCGAAAACCCGTACTTCTATGTCTACAACGCAATTCTCAGCCGTTCCACAGTTTTTGAATTTAAGGCGGTTGAGCCGTCGGAGATTGTTCCGGCGGTCAATCGGGCATTCGGATATCTTGAAGAAAAGCGTGGTTTGAAATTCAGCGTTGACGAAGCGGCGATAAAGCACATTTCCACAGCCTGCGGCGGTGATGTCCGCAAGGCGATCAACTCGGTTGAGCTTTGCGCGCTTTCTACAAAGCCTGACGGCAACGGAATAATAAAAGTAACGGCGGAAGCCGCGCGTGAGCTTACACAGCGAAGTGCAATGAAATATGACCGTGACGGCGATGAACACTATGACATTGTTTCCGCTTATCAGAAATCTATGCGTGGCTCAGACCCCGACGCCGCCTTACACTATCTTGCACGTCTTCTTGACGCAGGCGACTTGCCCTCGGCTTGCCGCAGACTGATGGTCTGTGCGTGCGAGGACGTCGGTCTTGCCTATCCGATGATAATACCGATTGTCAAAGCGGCGGTCGATGCGGCGATGATGGTCGGACTTCCCGAAGCAAGAATACCTCTTGCCGATGCGGTCGTCCTCGTCTGCACCTCACCGAAATCAAACTCCGCATACAACGGAATCAACTCGGCGATGTCGGATATTCAAAAGGGTAAAAGCGGACCTATCCCCCGTCAGCTTCAAAACAAGCATTTTGACGGTGAGGACAACCCGAACAAGGGACAGTTTTACATCTATCCCCACGACTACGAAAATCATTGGACATATCAGCAGTATCTGCCCGACGCAATAAAGAACGTAAAATATTATGAGTTCGGTGACAACAAAATGGAGCAGGCCGCAAAAGCGTATTGGGATAAGGTCAAAAGGAAGAAATAAAAAAAGGTGGCAATCGCTTAATGCGAAAGCCACTTCTTTTTATATATCGTCCGAAAACAACTCATCGAACGAAACGTTCAGAACTTTGCATATTTTAAAAATATTCTTTGCATTGGGCATAGCTGTCCCCTTTTCATAATGTGCAATCGCAGAACGGTCAAGCTTCAATTCGTCGGCAAGCTGTTGTTGACTCAGTCCGCTCTTTTTTCGTGCGGCTCTGAATTTTTCCGAAAAGCTCATTATATTTTCCTCCAAAAACAAAAAGTGCGCAGCCGAAGCCACGCACAAAAAACACACGGCTCGCCTGCGCCACACAAGTTTTAACACACAGCAAGGGTATGCTAAAATGAGCCTGCGTTTTTATCAAAAAAACGCAACCCTATACTGTGGTAAAATGTTAACTTGTGTGGCAACATTATTATAACATCCCTGAAGCAAAAAATCCAGCACATTTTTTGTTTTAATCGTCTAAAGTCTAATATCTAAAATCTAATGTCTACCTTGGGGAAGGTGGCACGGAGGAACGACGTGACGGATGAGGTTCAAAATTAGACGTTAGACAGTAGATGTTAGATTTTAGACAATATCATTTTGAATTTCGATAAAAACTTTTTAAAACATTACGAGGGATTTTTTATTTAAAAAATCAAGCCCGCCGGTAATCCCGATGGGCTTGATGAATTTATTGGATTTTACGGCAACGAAACATAATCGAGGGGATCGACCGTGTCGCCGTAGTATCTGATCTCAAAATGGAGATGAGGTCCGGTTGACCAGCCTGTACTGCCGACCTTGGCAATTATCTGACCTCTCTTAACATACTGACCTCTGGAAACCAAAAGCTGACTGCAATGGCCGTAGAGCGAAGTGTATCCGCCGCCGTGGTCAATGATGATATAGTTACCGTAGCCTGTGCCGCTCTCGCTTTCAAGCGATGAGAGAATGACCGTACCGTCTTTCGTTGCGACAATATTCTTGCCGTAAGCGTCGCTCATTGAAATATCAATTCCGCTGTGGTACTTATATTCGCCCGTGATCGGGTGATAACGGTAGCCGTAATAAGAGCTGAGATAAACTCCGCTGTACGGAAGCGGCCACGCAAATCCGCTTGCGCTGACATTGGAATTCATACTTCCGTTACTGCTGCTGCCTGATGATCCTCCCGAAGACTGATTGGCTTCAGCAATCGCTTTTTTAATCTCACTGTCAAGCCTTTCCATCTCGGAATTGTACTCGCTTATCGAAACCTTGAGATCCTGAGTCTGAGCGTTCAAAGCCTTGAGCTTGGCTTCAACCTCCTCGGTTTTCTCCTTGATCGTGTTGTGGGTTGCGGTCAGGTCGTCCTCAGTCGCCTGAAGATCGGCTCTCTTACTTTCAAGCTCCGCCTTTTCTTTCTGCAGGGCGGCTTTCTTTTCTTCAAGCTCCTCCTGCATCTTCTTGATCTCGTCTATCTCATTCTTGAGCTTGTTTACAAGATCCTGATCGTTCTCGGTAACGCGACGGAACATTTCAAGACGGTTGAGAAAGCTCGACAGATCCGATGAGGACATAAAGATCTCAAGAACAGAGGTCTCGCCCGCCATATAATTTGCTCTCATTCTGTCACAGAAAAGCTCGACCGTGTCGTCAATCTCTTTATCCTTTGCGGCAATCTTTGCGTCAAGCTCCGCAATCTCATTGTTGAGGTCGGTTATTTTCGACTCGGTCTTGCTGATATCTTCGCTGATGAGATCCTTCTGAGCTGTTATGTTCTCTCGCTCCTGATTGAGCTTTGCAAGCTGGATATTGAGAGCGGAAATAATCTCCGTCTGATCTGCCTGCTGACTTTCAAGCTCCTTGATCTTTTCCTCGCTCTCGGCAACCTTATCTTCAATTTCGGCATACTCGTCCCTGAGCGAAGAAAGTGTTTTCGCCTCCGCCTTCGGAGCCGACCACATAAAAGAAGCAAAGACAAAAGCTGCGCTCAGAACAAGTGAAATTATTTTATTCAGTTTCTTCATACACAACTCCTCCGCGTTCTTTCAGGTATTTCTGTATGGAAATAAGACTTCCGATACCGCCCGAAACAATTCCTATCACGAGGAAAGCAACAAGAATATATACTACATAATCGAGGAAGGATACTGTTGTAAAGCCTCTGCTTACCATTGTGAGCATAGACGATACAGAAGGCTGAACGAGCCTGTAAAGTCCCCAGACAACCGCCAGGGAAAGAATACCCGATATCGCACCGAGCACCATACCCTCAACCATAAACGGCCAGCGTATGAACCAGTTTGTTGCTCCTACGGATTTCATAATATTTATCTCAAGTCTTCTGCTGTACATCGTGATACGAACGGTATTTGCAATGATGAACAGAGAAATGAGAAGCAGAACGGCAATTACGCCGATACTTACATAGAAAATAGTCTGTCGAATCTTAACAAGCGTCTGTGCGATTTCTCTGTTGTCACGAACGCTGTCGACTCCGTCAAGCGTTTTAAGCTCAGCGACCGTCTTGTCAAACTTCGTCATATCGCTGACTGAAACCTTGAAAAGATCCGGCAGAGGATTGTCAACTCCCTCAAAGTAGGTTGCGTCCGTGTCCAACTCCTCCAACTGCTGTTTGAAGGCGGTTTCTTTATCGACAAACTCACACTTTTTAACATTCTGCATTAGCGTGATCTTCTCACGCATTTCGGTAATGGCTTCGCCCTGCACCTCGTCCTTGAGATACACCATAACAACGTTCTGACTTTCAATCTCGCTCATAACGTTGTTGACATTGACAATGACCATAAATGCCGCACCCATCATAACAAGACAGGACATCAGCACGGCGATTGAAGCGATGGACATAAGGTGATTAACCCTGATATTTCGGAAGCCCTCTTTTGTCAGGTAGCCTATACGGCCTCTTCTTTTCTTCACTGATCCTCACCGTCCTTCTTTGCGTTGTCCTGTTCGATATAGATACGGTAAGAATCCGTGTCGCTGATTATTGCATCAAGGAACTCCTCATCAACCGCCTCTTCCTTTTCCTCGGTCTTGGGCTGTTCCTCCTTGGAGGAATATTTCTCCTCCATTGTTTTCTTTTCAAGGTTGAGGTGAGCCGCCGACTGAACAGGAAGCTCTCCGTTCTCAATCATTCCGTCGGCAACGACCTCTCCGCCCTCAAGGGTGATAACACGCTTGTCAAATTTCTTGACAAGATCGTGGGCATGGGTAACCATGATAACGGTTGTGCCCGCCTCATTCAGCCTTGTAAGAAGCTCGACGATTTCAAGAGACATCTGCGGATCGACGTTGCCCGTAGGCTCGTCGGCAATGATAATATCTGCGTTGTTTGCAAGCGCACGGGCAAGAGCAACTCTCTGCTGTTCGCCGCCCGAAAGCTCGTTGGGATAGTTTCTCGCCTTTGCCGAAAGACCGACAATATTTATAACATAAGGCACTCTTTTTCTGATGTCCTTTTCACGGGCGCCGACAACTCGCATTGCGAACGCAACGTTGTCATAGACGGTCATGGTCGGAATAAGGCGGAAATCCTGGAAAACAATACCCATATTCCTGCGGAAATAAGGTATTTTCTTTTTCTTCATCTCGTTGAGGTTGTAGCCCTTGATTACGATAGAACCCGATGAGGCGACCTCCTCACGCATAATGAGCTTGAGAAACGTACTTTTTCCCGCTCCCGAAGCTCCGACAACGAAGACGAACTCTCCCTTGTCAATATGTATATTGACGTTGCTCAGAGCCTTGGTTCCGTTATCGTAAACCTTGGATACGTTTTTGAAATCAATCATTTTCTATCTGTCCTTAATAGCATCAGTATTTTATCGGATTGGCATCAAGATATCTCTTGACCATAAGAGCGACTTTGAATACGATAGCGTCATCAAACTCTCTTAGGTCAAGTCCCGTGATCTTCTTGATCTTCTCAAGTCGATAAACGAGAGTATTTCTGTGAACAAACAGTTTTCTTGAAGTTTCACTGACATTAAGGTTGTTTTCAAAGAACTTTTGAATAGTGAAAAGTGTTTCCTGATCCAGACTTTCGATAGAGCCGCGCTTGAAAACCTCACGCAGGAACAGCTCACAAAGAGTTGTCGGGAGCTGATAGATAAGCCTTGCGATGCCGAGGCTGTCGTAGCTGACGATCGTTTTCTCGTTGTCGAAAACCTTGCCGACCTCAAGTGAGATCTGAGCCTCCTTAAAGGAACGTGCAAGCTCCTTGATTCCTGCAACCGTTGTTCCGATACCGATTACGGCGTGAACATAAAGCTCGGTTGAAAGGGAGTCCGCAATGGAGCGTGCAAGCTTTTCGAGATCCTTGGACTCGATATTGCTCTTAACCTCCTTAACAAGTGCAATATCGGTTTCGTTGATGCTGATAACGAAATCCTTGGACTTGTCCGGGAAAAGATTCTGAATAATGTCGAAAGCGGAAACGTCTGTTTGGTTCGGGATTCTGATAAGCAGTACGGCACGGGTTGCATCGTTGTTAAAACGAAGCTCACGAGCCTTGAGATAGATATCTCCGGGAAGAATATTGTCAAGAATAACGTTCTTGATGAAATTGTTCCTGTCGTACTTCTCATCAAAATACTGCTTGAGGTTGCTGAGCGCAACGGCGCTGATATTGGTGTACTTCTCGGCAAGCTCGTCATCACCGTCAATGAAAACCGCATATTCGGGATGAATCTGATTGCCAAAGGTCTTATAGGTGCATCCGTCAACGACGCACGCCTCCGTGTCCATAAATGCGCTTGCGGCGGCAGTAGACACTATCTCGCCGATTCTTCCGAGCTCACTGCACGAGATGATCGTGCCCGTCTCATCAATAATACCGATTGTTCTGTCGATTGCGCCCCTCATCTGATGGATAACGCCCTGGAAAAGTCTGTTTGACATATAATCTCTCCTCGTGATTGTTTTTCACTTCATCATTCGCATTTCAAAATGACCGACAGGATCATTTTTAGTCAGGTTTATACAAAATGCCAATCTAAACATATACATTTTACACAATTCAAAAGAATTTTTCAAGCCTTTTGAGCATATTTTTTGAAAAATCTTTTCAAAATCAGCCTGAAAGAAAAATTATTTTATCAAAAATGACTAAACAATACCAATTTTCGCAAAAATTATCCCTTGTGTAAAATCACCAAATATTGAGAAAAAAGTCAAAAAACAGTCGGCTCAACACTATATTTTGGAAAACCCTTGTCATTTTTACCAATAGACAGAAGCCCGGCAAATAAAGCCGAGCTTCCTTGAAAAAATCGTAATTATTTGTTTATCAATATCCGTTTCCGAAGAACTCTCCCCAGTCGTAGCCGCCCTGCATCTGGCTCTCGGTAGTTGTTTCGGTTTCGTTTGAATTGCCCTTGTCCTCAACAAGGGTTGCTTCAACGGTAAAGGTGTCGATCGAATAGTCGGAATTGATCCTGCAAAGCTCAAGCTTCAGTTTATCTCCGACCTTGCCGTTCTCAATCTTGTCAAGGAGTACGTCCGCCGTGTCAAGTGGCTCGCCGTCAACCGCCGTGATGAGATCGCCGACCTTCGCCTTGGTGTTTGCAAGGGAGCTGTCGCTGTTTATCGAAGCGATAACAAGCGATCCGCTCGGCAGATCCTTGAGCTTAACAACCATTGCGTACTGCTGATACTTTTCAGCCGCAGCATAGGAGATACCGAGCTTAGGTCTGTTGGTAACATATCCGTTTGCGATTATGTCATCTATAATCTCCTTAGCGTCGGATATAGGAATTGCAAATGCCATTCCCTCATAGCCTGTGCTTACAATCTTAGAGGAGTTGATACCTATAACCTGACCGTATTCATTCATCAGCGCACCGCCGGAATTGCCTGAATTGATAGGTGTTGTGTGCTGGATACATTTCATCTCATATCCGCTCTCGCTGCTTATCGGTCTGTCGATCGCCGAAACCATACCCTGTGTGAAAGATCCGAAAAATTCCGAGCCGCCCGGGTTGCCTATGGCGTAAACGGTCTGACCTTTTTTCAGAGTTGTCGAATCGCCGAATTCAGCGGAAACAAGTCCTGTTTTTTCAATCTTGACAACACCGACGTCTGTCTTTGAATCATATCCGACGAGGATGCCGTCATAGTTGTTGCCCTGATAATCCGTAATCGTCATCGTGTAGCCGGAAGTCTTGACCGCGCTTATAACGTGGGCGCAGGTCACGATATATGTGTATTTCTTTGAGCTGTCCACGCCCATTACAATACCCGATCCCTCGCCGACAAGCGAGTTCTGCGATGAGGACGAGAATATCGACTGCGACTGTCCGTAGAGCTTGATGCCTACATTGAACTTCTCCGCCTTAGCCGCTATCTCCTCGCTGGTAGGAATTGACGACGTGTTTTTGACCGTTGGGGTTTCGTTAAGTACGATCTGCGTATCGTCTCCGCTTTCCGCCTTGGCTTCTTTCTTATTTATTCTCGGATAAACTCCGAGGACAACAGCAACGCAAACCACAACTGCGGCAAGAGCAATCATAAAGCCCTTAAAGCCCTTGCTCTTTTTCTTCTTTTCAACGGTTGAGCCGACCGTCTTCTGATACTGCTGAGTGTAATAATCATTCGGCTGTGAAGCGTTCTGATTATCCGTGCGATAGGGCTGAGAATTGTAGGGGCTGTAAGGCGGCTCCTTCGGCTCGTCCGTCACCCCGTCATTGTATCGGCTGAAGTCGTTATAGCTGTTATTATACGTCGGCTCAGCCTGCTGAGGTTCACTGTATCCGGGTTGTACCGGTTCTGCTGTGGGATCGGTGTAGGTCTGCTGAGTCTGCGGATCAGAGGCAAAGTTCTCGGCAGGCTCCGAGTTTTCCGTGTTTTCATAATATCTGTTTTCGTCACTCATAATTATTCCTCCTGTTTCGGATTGGATTGTCTAAATTATAAACCCGTCTTTTTACAACATTTTTTATAATTTGTAAACAAAAATTAAACGTTGGGAAGCCAAAAAACGAATTCCGTATATTCCCCGAGCTGACTGTTGCACACTATCTGACCGCCGTGCAGCTCAATAATACTCTTGACAAGATAAAGTCCGAGTCCTGCACCCTTGACATCATAGCTTCGGGACTTGTCAATCTTATAGAATCTCTCAAATATTTTGTCCGCTTCTTCCCGTTCAATTCCCGATCCGCTGTTTCTTATGCTGACAAACACCTTTTCTTTGTCGTGGTAGGTCTTAAATTCGATATATCCGCCCTGCGGAGTGAACTTGACGGCATTGTCTATCAGATTATAGACAACCTGCATCATCATATCCTCATCGGCATTTACGGGCATGGAATCCATCTTATCCAGTCCTACAATTTCAATTTCCTTTTCATTGATTTTTCGCTCAAACGAAAGCAAGGTCTTAAAAATATCAACGCTGATATCGAACTGCTTTATGTTCGCCTGCATTTCGCCTGCTTCCAGCTTGGACATATTCAGCATACCCGTGACGAGTCTTGAAAGCCGTTTTACCTCGTCCGAAACAAGCTTCAGATAATAATCGTATTTATCTGCGCTTATCGTTCCGTCGAGCATTCCGTCAATGAAACCGCCGATAGAGGTCATCGGAGTTTTCAATTCATGTGAGACGTTGGCAACAAAGCTCCTGCGTGAGCTTTCGAGTGCCGAGAGTGACATTGCCATTGAGTTGAACGCCTCAGAAAGCTGTGCCATTTCATCGTTGCCCCTGACTTTGACCTTATAGCTGAAGTCACCCTGTGCGTAATGCTGAGTTGCGGTTACCATATCCCTCAGCGGTCTTGTCAGTCTGTAACTCAGGTAATAAACCGTCAGGAAGGATATCAAAAGCGAGAACAGAGCCGCTATAAGGAATATCTGCAATATCCTCTTTGCATAGCTGTACCAGCTTGAGGTTATTTTTTCACTCGCAATGACGATTGCCACAGTTTTTCCGTTGAGCTTGATCGGAGAGGCTGAGCTGAGCTGAGTTTTAACAAATGCTCCTCCGAGTCTGCCGACCTCGGTATAGCCGTTATCCGATGCCTCGTCAATTATAGACTGATCTATTTTATATCCTCGGTGAACGACGCATTTTGCACTTGAATTAAAGCGGAATTTATCGCCCATCATTTCCTTGCATACAACGACCTCTCCGTCCATATTGATAATGAAGATATCTGCATCAATCGCCATGGACATATTCTTTATCGTATTGCAAATTATCGAAAGCGGAGAGATATCCACTTCCTCTCCGCTGTCGAACCTTCCGGAAAACTCGCTGAGTATTTTCTCCGAGTTTTCGGAAATTATTTTCGTGTTTCTTTCAAGCGTTCCGAGCTGTTCTTTGTTCCAATAGCTTGACGCTATTCCGAGATAGGTAAGACACACAATCAGGACGCTCAGCAGGCTGACCGACGTGATGACGGAAAGATATTTATAAAACAGTCTTTTACGCCTTGGTTCATATGTTCTCTTTTTGCCCATGGATCATCAGTCCTTGGTTTCAAATTTATATCCGACGCTCCATACGGTTTTGATCTCCCATTTGTCGGAAACGCCTTCAAGCTTTTCACGGATACGCTTAACGTGAACGTCAACCGTGCGGCTGTCACCGTAATAATCAAAACCCCAAACCTCGTCAAGAAGCTGATCCCTTGTGAACACCCTGTTCGGATTGCTTGCAAGGTGGTAGAGAAGCTCAAGCTCCTTTGGCGGTGCGTCAACCTTTTCGCCCTTTACTCGAAGCTCATAATTGGTAAGATTGATGGAAAGGTTATCATAAGAGACCTGCTTGATGCCGCTTTCCGCTTCGGGAGCGGAAGAATTCGACGTTCTGCGCAAGACCGCTTTAATTCTCGCAAGAACTTCCTTCGCTTCAAAGGGCTTTGTAATATAATCGTCGGCTCCCAGCTCCAGTCCGAGCACCTTATCGAAGGTTTCGCCTTTAGCGGTGAGCATAATGATCGGCTTGTTAGAATACTTTCTGACCTCACGGCAAACCTGCCAGCCGTCAAGCTCCGGCAGCATTATGTCAAGAAGCATAAGATCGGGCTGATGCTCGGCAAACATTTTTACCGCCTGCATACCCGTATTTGCGATGCTCACGCTGTAGCCCTCTTTTTCAAGATAAAGCCTGAGAAGCTCGCATATGTTCGTATCGTCATCGACTACAAGTATTTTTTCCGTTGCCATAATTATTCCTCCGTTTCAGTAATCCCCGTCCGCCTTTTTCGGCAAGCCTTACGGATTGTATTTATTGTAAATATTTAATTTGTCCATTTTATGAACTAATCAAAAATATTCTTTAAAAAACATTTATTTCAAAGGTGGTTTTTGACTTGAACTCCTCGCCTGCCTTAAAGGTACACTGAGGGAAGCTCGGGTGATTGGGTGTGTCGGGATAGTACTGAGTTTCAAGGCAAAGACCTGCGTGCTGAATGAGAGGAAGTCCGCCCTTTCCGATTACCGTGCCGTCAAGGAAGTTTCCCGTGTAAAGCTGAACGCCCGGAAGATCCGTATAAACCTTGAGCTGTCTGCCGCTGACAGGCTCATAAACGACTGCGTCCGCCTCGCCCTCAACGTGCTCAAGGCAGAAGTTGTGGTCGTAGCCTCTGCACATAACGAGCTGTTCGTCTCTGTCGTGTATTCTTTTGCCTATCGCCGTCGGATTTGTGAAATCAAACGGAGTGTTGGCAACCGAGCGGAGCTGACCGGTCGGAATACTGTACTCGTCCGTCGGAGTGAATTTTCTTGCATTGAGCTTGAGAATGTGACCGAGCACATCGCTCATTGCAGAACCGCTGAGATTAAAATAAGTGTGGTTTGTGAAGTTGATAACCGTATCCTTGTCGCCGACTGCGCTGTACTCAATTTCAACCTTGTTGTCCTCGGTAAGAGTGTATCTGACCTTTGCGTCCATTTTGCCCTCAAATCCGCTTGCGCCGTCGGGACTTGTGTATGAAAGCTCAACCGCATTGTCACCGATTATCCCGGCGTCCCATACTGCGTCCGAGAACTCGCCTGCACTGTGCAGACAGGTTGTGTCCTTTTCGTTTTTGGTGAGCTGAACCTTTTTGCCGTTGATTTCAAAAGCGCCGCCTGCGATTCTGTTGGCATATCTTCCTACAACCTTGCCCTGATAATCGGTAAAATTCAGATGGCCGTACAGACTGTCGAAGCCGACCGTTATATCGTTCACCCTGCCGTATTTATCGGGCGTATAGAGAGCCTGAAGCGTTGCGCCGAGGGTTATAACCTGAAGAATGATTCCGTTGGAATTTTTAATTGTAAAAAGCCTGACCTCTTTGCCGTCGGGCATATTTCCGAAAAATGAACTGTTTACAGACATAGTTTTTTATCTCCTTTACATTGTGTCAGAGGGCGAAAGGAAAACGTGGAGCGGAAACCACTGCTGAATATTCGCAGGAAGCTCGGCTCTGTCAGCCTCAAGATTTGAGAAGAACACCCTTGTTGCCTTGTGGTGATCCATTTCAAGCTCTGTCTCGCCGTCAAATTTTTCTACCTTTACTTCGTTGTTCTGCACTTCGATTTTGAGCTTTTCATCGCCGTTTTTACCGTGGATCAGCACGGTCATAACTCCGTCGCAGAGCTTTGCACAGCTCGCCTTTGCTTTGAAAGATGCACGGATAAACTTTTCAAAATCATATACCAGTATCATCTCACAGCCGCCGACGCTAAAGCCGTCCGAATTCTCATCAAAAAACCGTCTCTTTTCCGTTTCAAACGGCGCAACGGTGAAATTCACGTTGTAGGACTCGGTTTTTTCCATAACCGCCGCCACAAGATTAGGAAGGTACGCAGGATCAACAACATCAAACTCCGCAACGTTTTCCTTTGTATCGTTGAGCACAAAATATCCGACAAATTCGCCGTCCTTTTTCAATATGTACGGGATATCTCTCCAAGAGCAGAGGACATCGTAATAGCTCTCCGGCTTACGGTTGGATCTGACGGGAAGTCTTGAATAAAGCTTATCTATATCCGCAATGCTCTGAGCATCGTCCGCTTTCAGCCTCTCGATCTCAAATCCGCTCGGAACAGCCTTGAGGGAGTGCCTGTACGCATTTCTGCTGAAGCCGTATTTGAAAGAGGTTCCCGACGACTCAAAGCCGAAGTAACCGTAACGCTGACGCTGACCGCCGAGATATGCGACATCAACGCCGTTTTTCCGCATATCCTCAACCGACATCTCCATAAGCTCAATCATATATCCCATCGACCTGTATGCCTTGCCTACCGCAACGTTGCCGATACAGCAAGCCTTGATATATTCTCCGCCGACCGTCATATCGTTATAAAAACTGCCTATCGCCGCACGGAAATCACCTTTTTCGTCCTGAACAACGAAGTTGTTGTATGCCGGTCTGTACTGATCCTTATAGCACTTGGGGAGAAGATTTAAGAAATCTCTGCCGTGTACGTCGTTTGTAAAGAACACCTCGTCAAGAAATGCGATCAGCTTCTTGTTGTCCTCATCTTTTCCTCTGCCGTAATATAAATTATTTGCCACTGTTTTACTCTCCTTGATTCAATATCCTTGAGCTTCTTCATTTTTAATAAGCTTAACAATTCTGCTTGTGCCGAGCCTGTCCGCTCCGAGCCTGATAAATTCCTCGGCGTCCTCAAGCGACGCAATTCCGCCTGCCGCCTTGATCCTTGTGCCGTTCGCAACGTGCTTTGCAAAGAGGGCAACGTCCTCCCTTGTTGCTCCTGCCTTTGAAAAGCCGGTTGACGTTTTGATAAAGTCCGCTTCGGACTCCGAAACGATCTCGCACATTTTTATTTTTTCTTCATCGGTCAGAAGACAGGTCTCGATAATGACCTTTAAAAGCTTGCCTCCGCAGGATTTTTTCACGGCATTTATCTCGTCAAGGACATAATCGTATTTCCTGTCCCTGAGAGCGCCGATATTTATTACCATATCAATTTCTTCTGCACCGTTTTTAACTGCGTCCTCCGCCTCAAAGCACTTTGCCGCCGTGGTCGAATATCCGTTCGGAAAGCCGATTACCGTACAGACAGGGATTTTACCGCCGACATATTCAGCCGCCTGCCTGACATAGCTTGCAGGAATACAGACCGAAGCACAGCCGTATTTAATTCCGTCGTCGCAGATCTGCCTGATCTCGTCCCACGTTGCCGCCTGAGAAAGCAAGGTGTGATCCACCTTTGAAAGTATTTCTTCAATATCCAATTTAAGTTCCGATCCTTTCTATAAAATCGTTTAAACAGTCAGACAAGCTCGCCTGTCTGAACATTGACGAGATTCTGGAACAGAGCGATCTGAGACGAGGAAACAAACTTGTCCTCATGCAGACTGCCGAAAAACCATCGCTTGTAATCGCAGTTGGAGCTAAGCTCCTGCAAATAAGCATTAAGTCCGGAAACCGTCAAAGGTTCGTTATCCTTGAGCCGCAGAAAATTCTTTATCTTCTGTGCCGGCTCATGGGTGATTATGTAATCAACCTTGTACTTGTATCTTTCAAGATTTTCCGCACCCTCACGCATCTCGTCGGGAGTGGGAATTTCCGCCCTCGACCATGTGTCGTGTTCCACTCTCATATCAATGTCGGGGCTTTCGCCGCCGCCCATTGTAAAAAATTTTTCTCCCTCGATAACAAATACCTGGCCTCTCATAAGGTGGTAGATATTATCCCTTATCTTGTGAGCCTTGCCGCCTGCAAAGCTGACAACGGGATATCTCGAAATCAGGTCAAAATTTTCGTGCGTTCCGTCCACAAACAGAATCTTATACTTTTTCCTGCCGAGCTTATCGAGAATTTTTTTCTCTTTTGAATCGCCACGCCATATAAATCCGAAATCTCCGCAGACAATAAGCGTGTCGCCGTCTTTTATGTTTTTGAATTTCTTCTGTGAAAACAGGGCATAATCGCCGTGCATATCTCCGGTTGCGTAAACCATGGTTTGTTCACTCCCCAAAATGTGATAAATTTTTTGATTTTCATATTTATTTTTACAGTTCAATCTGTTATAATATTTCAAGATATATAATACTACAAGTTTGGGTGTCTTGTCTATGAAAAAATTTATTATTTTTATATGTTGCGCCGCTTTAACTGTAATTTCTCTGACTGTTCCCGTTTCCGCCGCAGACTACACGGCGGATGTCAAGCTATATTCAACCGTTGATCTGCTTATCAACACCGACAGCAATGCCGTAATAATTGATAAAAATGCGGACAAGCAGGTCGATCCGTCGGGACTGACAAAAATTATGACAGCTCTCGTCGTTTTGCAGAACGAAAAGGATCTCAGCCGCAAGGTCACCGTTTCGGGAGCTTCGCTTGAAAGCCTTTACGGAACCGGCTGTGTTATGTCGGGACTTCAGGACGGCGAGGTAATCAGCGTGCATGACCTGCTCTGCTGTATGCTTATCCCCGGAGGAAACGACGCCGCCCTTGTGCTTGCCAACGAATACGGCAAGGGCATAGACGGCTTTGTTGCCAAGATGAATGCCGCCGCCAAGAAGCTCGGCTGCACAAAAACGACATTCACCGATCCTCACGGTCTTGAGGATACAAAACAGAAATCCACGGCAAACGACCTTGCAAAAATCGCTTCTGCCGCATTGAAGTATTCCGTATTTCAGACAATAGTCGCCAGCCTGACCTATGAGCTTCCGCAGACAAACAAGAATGAAGCAAGGACGCTCGTTTCCACAAACTATATGCTCAACTACGGCTTCCCCGATTATTACTACGATTACTGCCGGGGAATAAAGACCGGCGCAAGCGAAGCCGAAGGTCAGAGTATGATATCCTATGCAACCAAGAACGGCTATACCTACCTTGCGATCGCGCTCGGCGGCCCGTACAAGGATACTGACGAGGACGGCGACACGGAAAACCAGGCGATACTCGACAATGTGAGAATGTTTGAATGGGCCTTTGATAATCTCAGCTATGAGATCGTCACAAAGCAGGAGCAGTTTGTCACCACGATCCCCGTCAACTACTGCTGGGAAATGGACAACGTCCGTCTTGTTGCAAAGAGTGAAGTGCTTGCACTTGTGCCCGAGGGAAACGGATCTCAGAGCGTCAGCTTTGAGCCGATTGATATGCCCGAATCGCTGGACGCACCGTTCAAAGCCGGCGACACGGTATGTAAGGCAAAGATTATGTTTGCAGGGCGGCAGATAGGCACGGTTGAGCTTGTTGTTGCCGAGAGTGCGAATATGAGTATGCTCCTATATCTAAAGTCTGCAATAAAGCGAATGACAGCAAGCACGGTGTTCAAAATTTTAATTGCCGTTGCAGTTATATTTATCGGCATATACGTTACAATGTATATCCGTGCAAATCGCAGACGGCGCAAAAACCGTGAGCTGAAAATGTTCAAATACAGCGAAACTCAGGACACAAAGCAGAACAAAAGAAAAAAATGACAATATTTTATTAAAATAATTTCAGTAAACCTCCCTTTGAATTTTCATTGGGAGGTTCGACTTTTATTATCATTTTCCGACTTTTTACGATTTTTTTCGACTTTCATAATTGCCGACATCACTAATTTTTACGCAGAAAGACATAAAATGTTATTTATTTTCACTTTTTTATTGACAATCTGATATCATAGTATTATAATATAAAACGTTAATTTAAATCACATATCGCTGGTGATATTATGGATGTAGAGTATTGTATTACGGAGAATACAATCTACTTTGATAATTGTAAATTTAACACCTACGGCATTTCAGCAGTTATTAAAACCTCCGCAAAAATCTCCTCCGAATTTTCCGATGTTTCGTTGGATAAAGCCTTTGTTGAGAGACTAACGAATATCTTGAATTTGTCAGAGATTGAGGAATGTCAATTTCGAGAGGTAATAATTGACGAGCTGAACCGGTAAACAAACAAAAATATAACACAGAGAATTTTCTTTTCTCTGCGCAGTTTTGCATACTCTGTTTTTTTATCTGCTATCAGATAAAAATGTAGAAAAAACAAATATAAAACAGAAAAGACGAAGATCAGATTTTTTACAATTCCGATCTTCGTCATTTTTTATTTTGTTACAGGTTCATTTTTTGC
The DNA here is from genome assembly GCA_016292785.1 of Clostridiaceae bacterium. Taxonomy (GTDB): domain Bacteria; phylum Bacillota; class Clostridia; order Oscillospirales; family Acutalibacteraceae; genus CAG-488. Next base: position 57,770 of record JAEDFL010000007.1, read on the forward strand.
ATCTGTTTGTCCGGTTATTTCCCTGTTGACATCATCAACCAGCTTGCCGTGGTGATAGGGAACAAGCTTGAGGAAAATCCACGCAGCAACAGCACCGATTGAATTGAGTATAATATCGCCCATAGTATCCATTATCGGCCATCTTTCAATGACCTTGGGATTCAGGAGCGTTGCCTCCTTAGGCGTTCCCTTGGCAAGCTCATAGCACCAATGCTGAGCGTCTCCGATTGCGCCCGTTGCAGGATTTGTCATAACCTGATCCATAGTAAATTCGATAAGCTCCCAGCAGGTTGAAACAAAAAACGAAAATCCTAAAGCACAAAGAATTGCAACGGGAACGGACACGGTCTTTTTGTCCCGTCTTTGCATTGCGACAACCACCTCATAGCCGAGCAGAACGCAAAGTGCGCCGCTTATCAGGTGCATACCCGAATCCCACAATCTGATGTCATAGTAGAAATTCAGGAATTTTCCGCCGAACGAGCCTGCGAATATCATTATGATCGAAACGTCCTGAACGAGCGACGGCATATACCGTAAAAAGCTCTTTTCGGGAAAAAGCATGAATATTTCCCAAGCAAACATTGCGATAAAATTCGCACCGACCTGCAAGGGATCGGATATATCAAAGGGAACTCTGAAAAATCCGGCGATGAAAGCGTAAATCATCAACCCTCTCAGTATCCACCAATAGATAAGCTCCCATGTTTTGCACGACGATCTTATACGACCTATGTATTCTTTCATTTTATCACCTTTTCCTTTTTGATAAGTACGGCTTCCATAATACGACAAAACCCGTGTTTTGTCAATAAATTATTCAAGCTCCTCAGAATAATCTTCTTTTGAGAAGTCGAAATCCTTATCGATCTCCACCCTGCCGAACTTTCTGCGCTTTGAATACTCTGCGGCGTTTCGCTTGTAAATCGTATTGTTAAAGCAGGTTCTGTGGGAACCGTTGTGGTGACAGACATGGCCTTTCTGCTGAACGCAAAGCATCAGAGCATCACCGTTGCAGTCAACGTCAATGGACATAACACGCTGTGTGTTTCCCTTTTCTGCGCCGAATTTATACACCTTGTCATTCTTCGTGGAATAATAATATGCTCTGCGTGTTTTCAGCGTATAGGCAAAAGCCTCCTTGTTCATATATGCAACCATCAGTACCCTGTTTGAGCCGTACTCCACGGTTACAACGGGCATTGTTTTTTTACTTTCCCAGAGCTTGTAAAGATCCATTTCTTCTTTCCTCCGTATTATCAAAATCCAAAAAAGCTCATCTGCGTGCTCTGCGGCAGTCCTTCAAGTGCGCCGCAGGCTTCGAGCGTTTCCATAACAGATTTGCTGACTCCCGACCTCTGCTGAAGATCGTCACGGGACATATATTCTCCCTCTCCGTCGTCACGGGCTTTCATCAGCGCAACAGCCGCCGACTCTCCCGTGCCTGACATCGACATGAACGGAAGTCGAATTTTGCCGTCCTCGATTTTATATATAGTTGCGTGTGACTTATAAAGGTCGATCGGCAGAAATTCAACGCCTCTCGCCATCATTTCATTGACAACCTGCATTGCGACAAACATATTTTCTTCCTTTGCCGTTGCATCGTGTCCCTTGGCGGTGATGGAATTCATAAGCTGTTTAACAGCCGCTCTGCCTTCCATTATAGCAACCGTGTCAAGATCCTCGCCACGGACGGTCATATATGTTGCGTAATACTCGGTCGGTTTATATACCTTGTACCACGCAAGGCGCATTGCCGCGCTGACGTAAGCCGCCGCATGAGCCTTCGGGAACATATACTTTATTTTCATACAGGAGTCAATGTACCAGTCCGGCACATTATGCTCCTTCATCGCCTTGATATGAGCTTCCGTAAGAAGCTTCGTTGCGTTACCCTTACGCACTATCTCCATTATCTTGAACGCCATATCAGGCTCAAGTCCCTTGTGCATAAGATAAACCATAATATTATCTCGTGTTCCGATAACTTCTGAAATCGTGCATATGCCGTTTTTGATAAGCTCCTGAGCGTTGCCGAGCCAAACGTCGGTACCGTGCGAAAGTCCGGAAATCTGAAGCATATCCGAAAAGTTTTTCGGTTTCGCTTCCATTAACATTCCTCTGACGAACGGCGTGCCGAGTTCGGGCAGAGAAAGCGTACCCGTTTCACAGCCGATCTCCTCGGCGGTAACTCCGAGCGGCTCGGGAGAGGTCAGAAGCTCGTAGAGCTTAGGATCACAGATATCAACGTCAAACACATTTATTCCCGTCAGATCCTCAAGATGACGGTAAAGCGTAGGCACATCGTGACCGAGGTTATCAAGCTTGAGAATGGTATCATGAAGCGAATGGAAATCGAAGTGAGTTGTTCTCAGTCCGCCCGAAACATCGTCGGCAGGATGCTGAATAGGTGTGAAGTCCTCAGCATCGTTGCTTGCAGGCACAACGACCATTCCGCCGGGATGCTGACCTGTTGTACGCTTAACTCCCGTACAGCCCTTTGTCAGCCTGTCCTCCTCGGCACGGTTGACCGTTATTCCCTTGACCTCAAGCCACTTCTTGACAAATCCGTAAGCTGTCTTGTCCGCAATAGTGCCGATTGTACCTGCCTTAAAGGTGTGATCCTTTCCGAAAAGCTCCTCCGTATATCTGTGAGCGTAGAACTGGTACTCGCCGCTGAAGTTGAGGTCGATATCGGGCTGTTTATCACCCTTGAAACCGAGGAAGGTTTCAAACGGGATATCGTGTCCGTCACGGTGCATCGGTTTTCCGCAGACGGGACAGTTTTTCGGCGGCAAGTCATAACCCGATCCGACCGATCCGTCCATAAAAAACTCGCTGTGCTTACATTCGGTGCATATGTAGTGCGGCGGCAGAGGATTGACCTCCGAAATACCTGCCGCATGGGCAACAAAGGACGAGCCGACAGAGCCTCTCGAACCGACATAATAGCCGTGTTCCTCGGAGTTCTGCACAAGCTTCTGTGCGATCATATAAAGGACTCCGAAGCCATTGGAAATGATAGACTTCAACTCTTTTTCAAGTCTCGCCGCAACATTTTCGGGAACGGGATCGCCGTAGTCACGCTTTGTGCGTTCCCAGCAAATTCTTGTAAGATCCTCGTCCGCACCCTCAAGGCTCGGCGGAAATGTTCCTCTCGGGAACGGAGTCATTCCGCTTTCGCAGAGGTCTGCAATCTTGTTCGGATTGGTTATAACTATCTCCTTAGCCGTTTCCTCACCGAGGAAGGCAAATTCGGCAAGCATTTCTTCCGTCGTTCTGAAATAGAGCGGAGCCTGCTTGTCCGCATCGCTAAAGCCCATGGAAGTCATAAGAATTTCACGGAACACCGCATTTCCGGGATCAATGAAATGAACGTCGCAGGTGGCAACGACCATCTTGCCGAGCTTGTCGGCGATATGAATTATCTGACGGTCAACATTTTCGAGATCCTCAACCGTCTTGAACCGCTCATAGCGTTCGTCCTGACTTCTGAGCATAAAAGAATTGTTGCCGTTCGGCTGAATTTCAAGATAGTCATAAAACGACGCTATTCTGAGAATATCCTCGTCGCTCTTCTGATCGACAATCGCTCTGTAAAGCTCGCCGGCTTCGCAGGCGCTTCCGACAATAAGTCCCTCACGATATTGCATCAGCCTGTGACGGGGTATCCTCGGTCTGCGCTTGAAAAATTTCAGATTGGAATCCGTTATCAGCTTGTAGAGATTTTTAAGTCCCTGAGTATTTTTTGCAAGTATGATTATATGATATGTCTTTTCGGCACGGACTTTTTCTATGTACTCGTCGGGGATTTCGTCCTCCGCACCGAAGTTGTATTCGCCGTAAAATTCATCGTCGTCAACGAGGTAGCCCTCCATGCCGTAAATGATCTTGATTCCTGCCTTTGCGGCTGTGTTGCACGCTTCCGGGAAGGACTGGACAACTCCGTGATCGGTTATTGCAATCGCCTTGTGTCCCCATGCCGCCGCACGGCTTACAAGCTCCTTTGCGCTCGTCATACCGTCCATTGCAGACATATTTGTATGCAGGTGAAGCTCCACCCTTTTTTCGGGGGCGTTGTCCTGCTTCTCGATTTTTTCTATCTCTGTAACCGCTCTGGCATTGATGAGATATGTGTGCATATAGGTGTCCATATTGATCGAACCTCGGACAAGAACGGTCTTGCCGTCCTTTAGGTTTTCAACAAGATCCTCGCACTTCTTCTTTTCACCGAACACCTTTATCGGGTAGGACGAGGTGTAGTCGGTGATATTGAAATTGATGATACTGTATCTGCCGTCCTTGGACTCCCTCGTTTCGAGTGAGAATACGTCGCCCCAGACAACAACCTCGCCGTCCTCGGGCATACAATCCCTGATCGGCTTAGGCTTGCCCTTGACTATTGAGCCGAACAAGGGCTTTGCATTGGTTATCGAAATCGGCAGATCATCATATGTTTTTTCTTTCGGCTTTTTCTGTATCGGAGTTTTGGAAACCGCCACGGGATTTGCCATCGGTGCGGCGGTCTGAATTTTCTCGTTCTCCTTTTTCTGGAGAGCCTCAAGAGCCTTTATATCGTCCTGCGCCGTAACGTTGCTGATAAATTCAACCTTTATCAGTCTTTCAAAACGGCGGTCAACCGTCTTTTGAATAAACTTGTCACAGCCGAGATTGACAAGCACATCTTTTCCGTTTGCCGCAAGCTCAACGGTCAGCCTGTCACCGCTGATGCTGTACTGTGCGCCCTCCAAAATGGATTTTGACGCAGGGAAATGCTCGTATATCTCCTTGACAAAGCCTGTCATATAGTTTATATCGAAGGCTTCGGGCGGAAAATGAACGCCGAAATCAAGCCGATTCAGGCACATAACCCGAATAAGCTCCTCCCTCGCCTTTTTGATGACGGAGGAATCGACAGGCGCAGGAAAGCGGACGAGCATACTGACGCTTCGTTCAGCAAGGCTCGCCTCTATGCTTTCAACCGTTGCACAGTCAAAATATGCCGCAACGCTTTGATCTATGTACTCACCGAAGAGGGTGAGAAAACCGATCTCCTTCAAAATTACACTCCTAAATTACATCTTTTCTATTTCAGCCAGCAGTTCGCTGACAATGTCTTCTTCTTTGATCTTTCTGATTATTTCACCTTTTTTGATAAGAACGGCACAGCCGTCGCCGCCTGCGATGCCGATATCCGCCTCCTTAGCCTCACCGGGGCCGTTCACGACGCAGCCCATGACCGCAACCTTGAGCGGCTTGCGACAATCCTTGAGAGCGTCCTCAACCTCGCCGGCAACCTTTATCAGGTCGATTTTTGTTCTGCCGCAGGTCGGGCAGGAAACTATCTGAACCCCGTCCTTACGAAGTCCGAGAGCCTTGAGAATATCAATGCCCGCATAGACCTCCTTGACGGGATCGGCGGTCAGCGAAACCCGAATTGTGTCGCCGATGCCGTGCATGAGCAAACTGCCTATGCCTGCGCTCGATTTGATAAGTCCCATTCTCGCCGTGCCTGCCTCGGTAACTCCGAGATGAAGCGGATAAGCGCACCTTTCGGCAACGGTCTCGTATGACCTTATCATATTCTCAACATTTGATGATTTTATTGAAATAACAATGTCGTCAAAATCGAATTTTTCAAGCAAAGAGGCGTGGTACATTGCGCTTTCCGCCATAGCTTCGGGAGTCGGTGCGCCGTACTTCGCAAGTATCTCCTTTTCGACCGAGCCTGAATTAACTCCGATACGGATAGGAACGTTCTTCTCTCTGCACGCTTCAACGACCTTTTTAACTCTGTCGTCCGAGCCTATATTGCCCGGGTTTATTCTGACCTTGTCAACACCTGCCGCAACAGCCTCTATCGCCAGCCGGTAATCAAAATGAATGTCGGCAACTATCGGAGCGGAAACCGCCTCTTTCAGCGCAGGGATAAGCTTCACAGCTTCCATATCGGGAATTGCCGCCCTGATTATCTGACAGCCTGCCTTTTCAAGCTCGACCGCCTGCTTCACGCTTTCTTCCGTGTTATGGGCAGGTTTGTTGAGCATCGACTGGACGGTTATCGGAGAGTTTCCGCCGATGAACAAATTGCCGACCTTTACTTTTTTTGTGTTTCTGCGTTCCATTATATTACCTCGGTTCTAATTCACAATCAGAGAATAGATATCCTTAAACGTTATCGCCGCCATAAACAGCAGTAATATCACCATACCGATCGCATGAACAAGCGATTCGTACTTCTGATTGACCGGCTTTCTTCTGACAAGCTCGATCAGCAGGAAAAGCAGTCTGCCGCCGTCCAAAGCAGGAATGGGGAGAAGATTAAAAAAGCCGATATTTATTGTTATAAGTGCCATTATGCTCAGTAGTCCCGTATAGTCCGCCGTTTTGACCGATTCCTGCGCTGCGTCGGAAACATAATCCACCACTCCGACAGGTCCCGAAACGTCCTTAACGGAATATTTGCCCGTCACAAGGTCGAAAAGGCTGAGCCAAACCATTCGGAATATGCTGACCGATTCCTTGAACGTGTCCTTGAAAACCGTGCCTGCGGTCTTTTCAATACCGACCATAACGATATTTGTATATGGCATTTCAACATCGTTTATTTCAACCTTTTTTCCGTCACGCTCAACGAGAATATCTGCAGTTTTGCCCTCGTCACGGCTGAGAAGATAGGAAACATCGGTGTAATAATACACCCTTTTGCCGTCAATTTTCAGGATCTTGTCCTTTGATTTCAGCCCGTTATACTCGGTGACCTGATTGCCGTTGTCTCTGAAAAAATTGACATAGTTTGTTCCGGAAAGTCCCTCCGTTACACTAAGCATTACCGCAACGATTATCAGACCGAGAATGATATTTACCATTGCGCCTGCAATGACAATAACTATTCTCTGCCAGCAGGGCTTTTTGTTAAAAGCACGCTCGTCGGTGCTTTCCTCGTCCTCGCCCTCCATGCTGACATAACCGCCGATAGGCAGAAGCCGCAGGGTGTACTGAGTTTCGCCCTTTTTCTTTTTCAGGAGCTTGGGTCCCATTCCGATTGAAAACTCATTGACCTTTACGCCAAAAAGCTTTGCAAAGGTGAAGTGTCCCAACTCGTGGACAATGATAATTACACCGAAGAATAATATTGCAAGCAGGATAGTCCATTTACTTGCCAATACGGATAAAAATTCTATTTTGATCGCCTCTTTCAAATTAAGGAAATCAGCCGTTCGGCTTATCCTCAACCTTTTATTTTTTCTTTCACATAACCCCTCGCCCGATCGTACATCTCCAGAACGTCGTCGAGCTTATAATCCTCAACCTTGGGAGCGTCCGCAACAGCCTGAGCGACAAGCTCCTCAATCTGTAAAAAGTTGATTCTGCCCTGCCTGAAAGCGAGGTTTGCCTCCTCGTTCGCCGCATTAGCACAGGCAGGATAAAGTCCACCGTCGTTGATCGCCTTTCGGCAGATATTGATAAGTCCGAAGGTTTCGTAATCGGGTTTGTCGAAGGTCAGCGTTCCGTAATCGGTCAGGGAAAGCTCGCTGACGGGTGACGGTATTCTGTTCGGATAAGTCAGCGCATACTGGATCGGTATTCTCATGTCGGGAACGCCGAGCTGTGCTATCACCGAATTGTCGCAGTATTCCACAAGCGAATGTACCACGCTCTGGCGGTGGACGACAATTTCTATATCCTTGGGATCCATGGAAAATAGCCAGACAGCCTCGATCAGCTCCAGTCCCTTGTTCATCATCGTGGCGGAATCAATCGTGATTTTTGCCCCCATACTCCAGTTCGGGTGGTTGAGAGCCTCCTTGACCGTAACATTTGCAAGCTCGTCACGTTTTTTGCCGAAGAAAGGTCCGCCCGAAGCGGTAAGAATAAGCTTTTTTATCTCGTTCTTATCTCTGCATCCCTGCATAGACTGAAAAATTGCTGAATGTTCGCTGTCAACAGGCAGAATATTTATGCCTTTTTCCTTGGCTCGCTTCATAACAAGCTGACCGCCTGCGACAAGGGTTTCCTTGTTGGCAAGGGCGATCTCGCTTCCTGCGTCGATAGCGGAAAGAGTCGGCTCAAGTCCTGCCATTCCGACAATGCTGTTGAGCACATAGTCCGCACCGAGCGAAGCACACTTGCAAACGCCCTGCAAACCCGAAAGCACCTTTGTGTCCGTGTCGGCAACTCTGATTTTAAGCTCCTGCGCCGCTTTTTCATCAACCAATGCGGCATAATCGGGTTTAAACTTTCTGATCTGTTTTTCTATCTCGTCAACCCTGACGCTCGCCGTCAGAGCCTTTACCTCGTAGCCCTGCATCTCGATGACCTCAAGAGCCTGTGTTCCGATTGAGCCTGTTGAGCCGAGAACGGTAACGGTTTTACTCATAGTATCACCTTAAATTCTACTTTTAAAATGTTCTGATTATACTCAAAATTCCGTACATCATCGGGAAAACAAACAGCGTGCTGTCAAATCTGTCCATAATTCCGCCGTGACCGGGTATCAGCTTGCCGTAGTCCTTAACTCCGTAATTCCTTTTGATAACAGAAGCGGAAAGATCGCCGAAAATGCTGATTACCGAAAGGACGAGCGATATCGGTATGACCGCCCACCAGTCCCAGAACAAAAACTTTCCGTCGGGGAAAAATTTATTGGCAAAAACAAAGTAAAGTCCGACATTCATCGCCGCCGTCAGAACAACGCCGCCGATTGCGCCCTCCCACGTTTTCTTGGGACTGACTATCGGAGTCATCTTGTGCTTTCCGAAAAATACGCCTGTGAAATATGCGAATATATCGGTAAACCAACAGCAGAAAAGCGTGAACAAAATCAGGTAAACTGCATTTGCCTGAGTGAAGCTTTTAAAGCTGAACTGAAGATCGTTCATTCTTATCCAACAGCCGAGAGATTCGGGAACGGCAACCGAAGCGAAAACGGAAATTGCCGCCTGTTCAAACTTTATCTCGCTGTGCCGCCTTACCATCAGTATAAGCATTGCAATAACATAAAATGCAAAAGCGGAAAAGTAAGGAATATGTATCTTTTCAAGCAAGTTATATCTTATTTCAATCGGAATATACGCGCCGACGATGATAGACGGAATTGCAAGCGAGAGCTTGACTCCGGCAACGTGGTTTATTTCATAAACCGCAATACCGCAGATCAGCGCAAGCAGTATCGGCAGAGCCGGCGTGTTCATAACAAACAGCACGGCAATTATAATAAAGGAGTATAAAACTCCGGAAATAATTCTTGTTTTCATTCCTTTTTACCAATCCTTTCGGGTGGGGAAAATATTGTATTCGCAAAATGTGCTGTGGCAACATTTTCGACAAATTTGTTCACAGTGCATTTTGCAGTGAGCGGTGCTGTATACGGATACTGCCCCGAGCGAAAAATGTGCTGTGGACAAATTTAATCAGACACCGCCGAAGCGACGGCTGCGGTGGTTGTAATCCTCAATCGCCCTGTCGAGATCCGCAGGGGTGAAGTCCGGCCATAGAATGTCCGAGAACCAAAGCTCGGAATAGGCGGACTGCCATGTAAGAAAATTTGAGAGACGGTATTCGCCGCTCGGACGGATTATAAGGTCGGGATCGCTCTGCCCGGCGGTGTAGAGATTGGCGGAGATATCGTCCTCGGTTATGTCCTCGGGCAAAAGCTCACCGTTTTTGATTTTTTCGCCGAGCTTTCTGACAGCGTCCACAATTTCAAGTCTGCCGCCGTAGTTAATAGCAATATTTACATCGTATTTGTCGGCGGACTTCGACTCCTCCTCGGAGGTGTCAAAAAGATTGAGAAGATCCTCGGGAATACCCTCACGGTGTCCGATAAAGTGCATTCTCATTCCTTTTTGAAGATTTTCCGTCTTTCTTTCCTCCGCCTCGTGCATATATTCACGGAAAAGATCCATCAGCGAGGAAACCTCCTCGGGCGGACGTTTCCAGTTCTCGGTGGAGA
>JAEDFL010000033.1 GCA_016292785.1 Clostridiaceae bacterium
CGAGAACAGCACATTCATAGAAGCCCGAACCGATTGCAAGTCCCATGCAGGCGGAGGCCCAGAGTCCTGCGGCTGTGGTAAGACCCTTTATCTCCTGACGTCCTGTCAGAATGATTGTACCTGCACCGAGAAAGCCGATGCCGTTGATGACCTGAGCGCCGAAGCGTGAAACGTCTGTTTTGATGCCGACAGCTTCGGAAATATCCTTCCATACGGTAATCAGAAGCTCGTTTTCATATTGGCTGAGTATCATTGTCAATGCTGCGCCGAGGCAAACTATCATATATGTACGGCTGCCTGCGGCTCTGTGTTTTTGACCTCTTTCAAGTCCGATCAGACCGCCGAAGAAAACAGAAAGAAGTATCTTTATAACAAGCGCAGTCATACTTACTCCGCGGATCGGATCAAAAAAGGGGATGAGCGAATCCATTTGCCTTACCTCCGTCAATAAATTATCGCGGACGTGAAATTGTTATCACGTCCGCCATAAATATGATATTCAATTATACTATAATTTGTTATTACAGTCAAGGAATTTTGTCGGATTTATTGGTAAAAATATTATAAAAAATGAAAAAAGGACGATTTTTATGAATGATGAAAAGGGTAAGGTATATTTACAGATTGATGAAGCTGTTCTGAGCGAGCCGGAAAACTGCGCCGAGATCCTGCATAAATACGGGACTTATGAGCTTCAGCCCACGTCGGCAACCGAAAACGATTTTCCGAAAATCGCTCAGGGACTTGCCAAAAAAGAGAACAGAAAGAAATTTAAGGATCCCGACACGGGTGAGGATAAGCATATTTTTTAGACTTTAGATTTTAGATATTTAATTTTTAAATTTAAATGATTTTTTCCGGCTTCCTTGTGTAAAGGGAGCAGAAATAGACATCATATTTTATAGTTTTATCGTTCAACGTATTTATAATCTATTTCAGCCTTCCCTTTGAGGGGAAGGTGCCGAGGAACGAGGCGGATGAGGTGCAAAATTAGATGTTAGACAGTAGATGTTAGATATTAGATGAGGAAATTTATAGTTTATATAAACCCTAAAAGATAAACTAAAAAATAAGTTTTTTGTCAATCCCTCAGTAACGACCTTCGGTTGTGCCAGCTCCCTTTACACAAGGGAGCCGGATAATTTCATCGAAATTTGAAGCCTTTACATCTGAAGTCTAATGTCTAAAATCTAAAGTCAAACTTTCCACCTCATCACCGCCTACGGCGGAGCTTCCCCTCAAGGGGAAGCCTTGCATAGTCTCATCAAAGTTTAAAGTTTTATCGTCTGAAATCTGAAAAAAGTTTAATTAACACAAAAAATCCGACCCTTGAAAAACAAAGGTCGGATGAATTTTTAGAAATCAATACTTATATGTATTTTTCTGTGTCCATGCGCCGTGAACGGTTGCAGACGGCTTGAGACCGATTACGTTAGCTGTACCAGTACCGTTGAGGGGCTGGTCGATGGAGCTTGAAACAAGAGTGCCGTTTGCGCTTACGGTTGCCTTGATTGTGACTCCAGGATAGTTCATATCAGCCTGAATGATTTTGATAGGTCCGAGGTCAACGCTTGCAAGATCAAGGGGAGCAGCACACTGTGAAACATACTTAGCCTTGGGATTCTGTAAGGTTGTCTTTTCAGCGATCGTTACAATCGTTACAACGTAGTTTGAACCGCTCTTAACGATGCTTGCGGTCTTAACGCCTGCCGCCTCAAGCTTTGACTTGGGAAGATAGTCGATTGCCTTTGTCTTGTCGGAAGCAACGCCGTTTGTAAAGGACTTGGACTCTGTGCTCGGCTTAGCATACTTTGAAAGAACGTTTTCGTTGATGATCTTCTTGAGCGTGTCGCTGTCAGGCTTCATAGTATCAACAACGATAGAAATATTCTCGGTCTTTGTAACTGAGAGCTTAGCGGCTTTTGCCGTGTTCTTGATAGCGTTGTTGTAATAATCAACGATCTGAGCCTTGCTGTATTTGGTGGGATCCGCAGCTGTGCTTCCTGCCGAACCGCCGGTAGTGCTGCCTGTAGATGCAGAGCCTGTTGAAGCCGAACCGCTGTCGGTTGTACCTGCGTCTGCGCTTGCGCTTGCGTCTGCTGCAGGATCGCTTGCGTCAGGAGCTGCTGTGTCGTCTGTCGGTACTGCCGACTGATCGTCTGCAACCGGTGTCGTGTCGTCGCCGCCGGCTGTTGATCCTGCGCCTGTTGAGGAAGCCTGAGCCGCCGGTGTGAGCTTCGCAACATCAACCATTGCCGTTGTGTATTTGCCGATTGCAAGCGTAGAGCATACGCATACGGCGACAACGCAGAGCAAAGCTGTTACTGATTTGATTACTGTCTGTTTCATTGTTAAAACCCCCGTTTTTTATAATAATAGCTTTTGCTATTGAAACCAATCACATATTTATAACTATGACTGCGCATATGATGCACAGAACAACCATTATAAAGTTCAGATTTCCCGAAATATAGTTTTCTTTTTTCTTATGTATTCCGTCAAGCAGAACAACCGAAGCAATCGCAAGAATGAATATTGCGAAAAAGATGGGTGTATATTTTCCGAAAAACATTGAAATAAGGAATGCCAGAAAAGATATCATCGAAAATATCGTGACAATAAGCCACGGAATCGTTATCTTTTCCGAAAAAAATCCGTTGTCGGAATTATTATTTTTTTTGTCGCTCAAGACCTATCACCTCTGTTTATAAAATAATATCAAAAAATTTCTTTTTCGTCAAGATTCAATTATTATTGACAGCGTATACATATTGCACAAATTTCAGCATAAAATTCTGTTTAAATTTAAAGATATAATCTGTGACTTTTCAGCTATTATATGTTATAATACTTATGTGAACAAAAATTTTTATTGATAATTTATAAAATATTACCGAAAGGCGGAGGTTATCGTTTGTTTGAACAGGTAATAAATTTTGAACGAATGGAACAGGCGGTCAGTCTTTTCGGCAGCTTTGACGAGAATATCAAGTACATAGAGAAGAAGTACGGGGTATCAGTCGTCTGCCGGGGAGCCGAGATGAAAATCAGCGGAGAAGCGGAAAATGTTTCTCTTGCCGTCAGAGCTATAAACGGACTGCTTGATCTTATAAATAAAGGCGAATCGCTTAACGAGCAGAATGTACGCTATGTCACCTCGCTTGTTGACGAGGGCGACGAGGATCAGCTCAAGGGTATGAACGGCGACTGTATATGTATGACGACAAAGGGCAGACCTGTCAAGCCCAAAACTCTCGGTCAGGAAAAATACGTTCAGGCTATCAGGGACAATACAATAGTCATCGGCGTAGGTCCTGCCGGAACGGGAAAGACCTATCTTGCCGTTGCAATGGCTGTCAGCGCTTTCAGAGCCAAGGAGGTCAACAGGATCATCCTCACACGTCCTGCGGTTGAGGCAGGCGAAAAGCTCGGTTTTCTTCCCGGTGATCTTCAGCAGAAGGTCGATCCGTATCTGCGTCCGCTTTATGACGCACTTTTCGATATGCTCGGAGCAGAAAACTTTCAGCGTTATCAGGAGAGGGGAAACATAGAGGTTGCTCCTCTTGCTTATATGAGAGGACGTACGCTTGACGACAGCTTTATAATCCTTGACGAGGCTCAGAACACGACCACCGAGCAGATGAAAATGTTCCTTACACGTCTCGGCTTCAACTCGAAGATGGTTGTCACGGGCGATGTAACCCAGATTGACCTGCCCGACGGAAAACGTTCGGGACTTGTCGAGATCACAAAGATACTCAAAAATGTTGAAGATATCAAAACAGTCAAATTTTCAGAGAAGGATGTTGTACGTCACAAATTAGTGCAGGATATCATAAGGGCGTATGAAAAATATGAGGAGGCAAAGAAAAGACGATGACTGATAAAATAAAGGTTATAATTACAAACGACCAAAAGGAAATTAAAATACCGACTGGCGTGAGGATGCTCATTCGACGCTGCTGTAATGCCGTGCTTATCAACGAGCATTTTGAAGGCTCTGCGGAGATAAGCGTACGCTTTGTTGACGATGAAATCATTCATGAGCTTAACCGTGAATACAGACACGTTGACCGCAGTACGGACGTGTTGTCCTTTCCTCTCGGCGAGAACGGTGTTTATGACATCAACCACGATACGGGCGCAAAGATACTCGGCGATATTGTGATCTCTATGCAGCACGCAGTTATGCAGGCTGAGCTTTACGGTCACTCGCTTCAGCGTGAGATAGCTTTCCTCACGGTACACTCAATGCTTCATCTCCTGGGCTACGACCACGAGGCAGAGGGACTTGAAAGGGTCCGTATGCGTGAAAAGGAGGAGGCTGTTCTCACACAGCTCGGACTCAAGAGGAATGACAGCTACTACACGGAGGAAAACTGATGACCAAAACCGCATTTATCGCCATTGTCGGCTGTCCGAATGTCGGCAAATCTTCAATTCTTAACCGACTTTTAGGACAGAAGATTGCGATTGTTTCGGAAAAGCCTCAGACAACCAGAACAAAGATAATGGGTGTGCTTACGGAGGGCGATACTCAGCTCGTTTTTACCGACACTCCCGGCTTTCACAGACCGAGGACTAAGCTCGGCGAAAAGATGGTACAGGCTGTTTCCGACAGCGTTGCAGGAGTTGACGCCTGCCTTTTCGTCGTTGAGCCTGAGGGAGAGCTGAGACTTGCCGAGCTTGAACTGATTGAAAAATTCAAGAAGATGAAAATGCCCGTTATCCTTGCGATAAACAAGGTTGATACGCTTCCCGACAAGGAGGTGCTGATGGCGAGAATATTTGAGCTTTCCAAGGTATATGATTTTGAAGCGATTGTTCCTATCTCCGCTCTCAGGGGTATCAACACCCAGGAGCTTCTTGAAGAGCTTAAAAAGCTTGCCGAGGAAAGCGTATTTTTCTTCCCCGAGGACACTCTGACCGATCAGCCCGAACGTGTTATTGCGGCGGAGATGATCCGTGAAAAGATACTTAGAAATCTTGACAAGGAAATTCCGCACGGAGTTGCCGTCAGCATTGAAAAAATGCGTGAACGTGAGGACTCCGACATCATGGATATAGAGGCAGTAATTTACTGTGAAAAGGACAGCCACAAGGGCATTATAATCGGCAAAAACGGAGCGATGCTCAAGCGTATATCCACCAGGGCGAGGGAGGATATGGAAAAATTCTTTCAATGTCATATCAATCTCCGCTGTTGGGTTAAGGTCAAAGAGGGATGGCGCAACCGTGAGGGATTGATCCACAATTTCGGCTTGGACTGATTGCAGACTTATTTTACCTTTGTAAAAAATAATAATCATCTGATCCCTGCAAATACTTTATTTGGAGGGATCATATATATGAAAAACAGTTATAAGGATCTTGCCGCATGGGATAAATTTGCATCGAGCGGAAAGATCTGCGATTACTTGCAATACAAGCATATTTCGGTACAGGAGAACGCAGATGAAGTTTCGGACAGACGGATTGATAATCAGGGAACAGCAGACGGGGGAGGACGACCGTCTGGTGACTCTGCTTACCCGTGACCACGGAGTTATCCGAGCCTTTGTCAGAGGGGCAAAGAGGATAAAAAGCCGTTCACAGAGCGCAACTCAGCTCTTTGCTTACGGCAGCTATGTCATTTACAGGGGCAGGGACGCTTATTCCGTTGACGAGGCTCAGCCAAAGGAGATTTTCTTTGACCTCAGAAACGACATCGAGGCTCTCTCGCTTGCCCAGTATTTCTGCGAGCTTTCGGGCGAGCTTGCTCCGGTTGAGGACGATGCGGACGAATTTCTCCGCCTTATCCTCAATGCCCTACATATGCTGATGAATAAAAAAAGACCTCAGCCGATGCTAAAAGCTATTGTCGAGCTGAGATTGCTGTGTCTGGCAGGATATATGCCGGATCTTGTTGTCTGCGGAGACTGTGAGGAGGAATATGACGGCGATTTCCTTTTCAGTCCCGTAGAGGGAAGAATTTTCTGCGGGAAATGCCGTGACAACCACACGGGAATAATGCTTCCTGCCGGTGTGCTCAGAGCGATGAGACACATCTGTTACAGCGAGGACGATAAGCTGTTTTCTTTCAGCCTCGGCGAAGAAAATACCGAGCTTTTAAGCTCGGTGACGGAACGTTTTCTTTTGTTGCAGACTTCAAAAAGATTTAAAACTCTGGATTTTTATAAAGTGATGAAAGGATGAGCGAAATGGACAGACATCATATTGCGCTCGAACTTGACAAGGTGCTTGAACTGCTCAGCCGGCACGCCTCCTGCGAGGACGCCCGGCTTGCCGCTCTGAGCCTTGAACCGCAGACCGACCTTGCTTCGGCACAGGCTCTGATGAATCAGACGAGGGACGCTCATATGCTCCTTGCCCGCTTCGGAGGTCCTGCCTTTGGCGGTCTTATAAATGTAAACAATGCTCTTTACAGGGCCGACGCAGGCAGTACGCTCAGCCTGAAGGAGCTTCTGAATGTTGCCTCTGTGCTCCACGTTATAAGGACGGTATCACAATGGAGAAGCACTAACGAGGGTGTCGAAACCGTGCTTGATATTTATTTTAACGCACTTGTTCCGAACAAATTTCTTGAGGACTCAATTACAACATCAATTATTTCCGAGGACGAGGTGGCTGACAATGCTTCGCCGACCTTGGCTGATATCAGACGGAAAATTCGTGCTCAGGAGTCCAAGGTAAGAGAACAGCTCGGTAAATACACCCACAATTCCGAACACTCAAAATATCTTCAGGACAATATTATAACAATGAGGAACGGACGTTACGTTATCCCCGTAAGGAACGAATACCGCTCCGAGGTTCCGGGACTTGTTCACGACACCTCGTCGAGCGGAGCGACTGTTTTTATTGAGCCGATGCCGATTGTCGAGGCTAACAATCAGATTAAGCTCCTGAAAAACAAGGAGGAGGACGAGATCGACCGTATTCTCTCTGAGCTTTCGGCAAATGTCGGCAGCTTTGCAAATTCGATAAAAAGCAGCTACGAATGTGCGGTTGAACTTAATCTTATCTTTGCAAAGGCTCAGCTTGCCTATGCAATGAGGGCGAGCGTTCCTCAGTTAAACAACGAGGGAATAATCGAGCTGCGCCGTGCAAGGCATCCGCTGATTGACAAAAATAAAGTTGTTCCCGTCGATATAAGGCTCGGGAGCGACTTTGATACGATAGTTATTACAGGTCCGAACACAGGCGGCAAGACCGTTTCGATAAAGACGATCGGTCTGCTTTCGCTGATGGCGATGTGCGGTCTTATGCTTCCCGTTGACGACAGAAGCAGGATTTCCGTTTTTGACCGTGTGCTTGCCGATATCGGTGACGAACAGAGCATCGAACAGTCGCTTTCAACCTTCTCGTCACATATGACGAAGATAGTTTCAATTCTTGAAGAAGCGGACGATAAAAGCCTTGTTCTGATAGATGAGCTTGGCGCAGGTACAGACCCGATCGAAGGTGCGGCTCTTGCTGTTTCGATACTCGAACAGCTCAGAAATCAGGGTGCAAAGATTGCGGCAACAACACATTATGCCGAGCTTAAATCCTACGCTCTGCAAACTTACGGAGTAATCAACGGAAGCTGTGAATTTGACGTTCAGTCGCTCAAGCCTACATACAGGCTTCTTATCGGTATTCCCGGACGGTCAAATGCTTTTGCGATCTCTAAAAGACTCGGTATCAACGACGATATAATAGAGCACGCCCAGGAGCTTGTTTCAAACGAAAACGTTCGCTTTGAGGACGTTGTGGACAGGCTTGAACAGAGCCGTGCAAAGATGGAAAAGGAGCAGGAGGAGGCTCGCAGAATCCGTGAACAGGCGGACAGAGAGCTTGAAAAGGCTGAAAAACTAAAGGCGGAGATCGAAACACTCCGTCAGAAAGAGCTTGAAAATGCCAAGGGACAGGCGATGAGAATAACGGAGCAGGCTAAGCGTGAGGCTTATCAGCTTCTCAACGACCTTGAAATGCTCAAAAAACAGCAGGCTAAGGAAAAGAATGCCGCCGAGATGGCAAGACGAGCGAGAGCGGTTATTAAAAAGGATCTCAACGCCATTGACTCGGCCTCCGATCCGATAGTTTCGCTCGGAGCCGATGAGAATTATGTTCTGCCCCGACCTCTTAAAATCGGTGACAGCGTACTTATTGCCGATATCGGAAACGAAGCGACTGTTGTTACTCTCAAGGATAAAAAAGGTCTTGTCACCGTCCAGATGGGCACGATGAAAACGAGGGTTAAGGAAGAAAATCTTCGCCTTATTGAGAATAAAAAGAATGTTGAAAAGAAGCGCTCCGCCGCAACGGGCAGAATGGAAAGCCGAATGAATATGGAGGCTAAAACAAGCGTCGATCTTAGGGGAATGACTGTTGACGAGGGTATACTTGAGCTTGACCGCTATATTGACCACGCTTTAAGAATGGGAATAAATGAGTTTACCGTTATTCACGGCAAGGGTACGGGCGTTCTGCGCTCGGCGGTAAGAGATTATCTGAAAAAATCAAAGTTTGTTAAAACCTCCCGTCTCGGAACATACGGAGAGGGAGAGGACGGAGTAAGCATTGTCACACTCAAATAATAAGGATAAAATACTGATGGCGGCGGCGATGCTCGTCTTCGGAACGATCGGACTTTTTGTAAAGAACATAGGTTTTCCGTCGTCGTTTATTTCGTTTGCAAGAGCTTTGACAGGAAGTATATTCATCGCCCTGTTTATGCTTTTTAGCGGACACGGCTTGGATAAAAAGTCGGTTTTGAAAAACCTGAAGCTGCTTATCCCGTCCGGAATTGCGATGGCTTTTAACTGGATCTGCCTTTTTGAGGCATACAGATTTACGGGCGTTGCGGTCGGAACACTCTGCTATTATATGGCGCCTGTTATTGTTGTAGTTTTGTCTCCGGTTTTCCTGAAGGAAAATCTGACGGCAATAAACATTACAAGCGTTCTTGCCGCAGTTGTCGGAGCGGTGCTTATCTCAGGCGTTGTAAGCGGTTCGGCAAAAAGCGCAAAGGGTATTTTGTTCGGTCTTGCCGCCGCGGCTCTTTACAGTACCGTTGTAATGATAAACAAGTTTGTAAAGAATTTATCTCCGATTGAAACAACCTTTGTTCAGCTTCTGACTGCGGCGGTGACGATGATACCGTATATTCTGCTGACGGAGGACGTTACAACATTTGTTTTCGACAGACGTTCCGTGATTTTTACCCTGATTGTCGGAGTATTCCACACGGGTATTGTGTATATGATATATTTTTCCTCTGTGCAGAAAATTCCTGCTCAGACAACGGCTGTTTTCAGCTACATTGATCCCGTTACCGCAATAATTCTTTCCGCAGTTGTTCTCGGTGAAAAGCTTGACGCAGTTCAGCTTATCGGAACGTTTCTCATTCTTGCGGCAACGCTTTTCAATGAGCTTGCACCCATAATCAGAAAAAAGGGGAGTAGTTTATGAAAGATCTTATTATAATCGGTTCGGGCGGTCTCGGACGAGAAACCGTCTGGACGGCGGAAAGGATCAATTCCGTCAGTCCAGAATGGAATATTCTCGGATTTATTGACGATAATATACAGGTACAGGGACAGCTTATCGACGGCTATAAGGTCATCGGAACGACAGCCGCAGTTTCAAAATATCCGGACGCTTATTATGTCTGTGCGGTCGGAAGTGCAAAAATCAGAAAAAGAATTGTTGAAAAGATCAAAAGCGTTGCCGATGTGAAATTCGCTACTTTAATTGATCCTGCCTGCGTTTGCTGCCGTGAGAGGATTAACGTGGGTGAGGGCTGTATAATCTGCGCCAATACCTATATTACTCTCGACATTAAAATCGGCGATCACGTCTATATCGGCGGTAATGCAACTGTAGGTCACGATTCAAGGATTGATAATTTCGTAACCGTTTATCCCGGAGCAAATATTTCGGGAAGCACATATCTCGGCTCAGGCTGTGAAATGGGCACAGGCTCAAAAATTATTCAGGGACTTTCGGTCGGAATGAATACGATTGTAGGAGCAGGAGCGGTTGTTGTCAGAAATCTTCCGCCCGACTGTACTGCGGTCGGTGTACCGGCTAAACCTATTAAGATCAACAGAAGTATATAAAAAGGACGGTATCAAAACTCTTGTGTTCTGATACCGTCTTGATTATTCGGTTAAATTATAAGCCGATGAAGTGGCTTACGAGATCACGTATAATTCTCAAAAGGTTAAGAAGAACGACCTTGAGACCTTCGAAGAAGGAGCTTCCGTTTGCACCCTTGTCACAGGTGAAGTTCATTTCAACCGTGATGGATTCGTCCTTGTAACGGATCGTCGAGGGAGCAGTATCGTTTACGGTAACCGTGACATCATCTGCAAACTTATAGCCCTCGTTGGGTGTAAGAGTGATCTTTGCTGTGTATTCCTCGCCGTCCTTGAAAACAACATCTGTTCCGGCAGGATCGAGGATAGCGCCTGTGTTCTTATCGTACCAGGTGAAAGCCGTTACCGTAAAGTTGTCACTGCTTGTCGAACAGTCTATGCTTGGCTTTTCGTCTGCAACGGGTGTGTTGATGTTGACATTGATACTGCCTGAGATGATATATACGGTGTTATCATCTGCGGAGGCGGCAAAGCTCATGATGCCGAAAACCGTGATCACTGCAATGAGGACAGCTAAAATCTTCTTAGATGTTTTCATAAATAAATCTCCTTTTTATTTATTATTTCTTTAATTATAACATAATTTGAGGATTTGTCCATATACAGATTAAAAAATTGTCAGTTTTTGTTGATATGATTTTTTCACTATGATATAATCATTCGGTAATTATAAAGAGGGTGAGTTAATGTTAAAGGAAAGAGCGGCAGGTGTGCTTATGCACATTTCATCTCTGCCGTCAAGCTACGGAATAGGAGTTTTTGACAGGAACTGTCTGCACTTTGCTGACAGGCTCTGCGAGATGAATTTCAGATATTGGCAGGTTTTGCCGTTCAATCCCGTTGACGGCTCAAATTCACCTTACTGTTCCTCCTCTGCGTTTGCAGGAAACTATATGTTTATTGATCCCGAAGCCTTGTATACGGACGGATTTTGCACAAAAGAGGAGTTTGAGGATAATATTTATAACGGAAGTCCGTACACGGCGGACTATGCCTTTGCCGCCGAGAAAAGGCTCAGACTGCTTAAAAGTGCGTTTTCAAGGATCACTCCCGACCTTGCCGTTAAGATCAAGGAGTTTGAAAATGAAAACGGCTGGCTGACGGATTTTTCATTATATATGTCCTTAAAGGAAGCCAACGGTATGAAACCGTGGTGGGAGTGGGAAACAGGCTATGCAAGATACGAGACCTTTATGAAGGATCACCGTTACGATTTTGAGGAGCGTTCCGCATTCTGGAAATTTGTGCAGTATGTTTTCTTTACTCAATGGAAAAAGGTTAAGGAATACATCAATTCAAAGGGAATTGCGGTTATAGGCGATATGCCGATTTATGTTTCTCTCGACAGCGCCGACGTCTGGGCAAACCGTGACTTGTTCCTCATTGACGAAAAAACGCTGAAGCCGCAGAAGGTTGCGGGAGTGCCGCCCGATTATTTTTCCAAGGACGGTCAGCTCTGGGGCAATCCGCTCTATGACTGGGAGAGAATGGAAAAGGACGGATTTTCCTGGTGGCTTGAAAGAATAGGGGCGGCGATCAGCACCTATGATGTTGTAAGAATAGATCATTTCAGAGCCTTTGCGAGCTTCTGGCAGGTTCCTGCCGGGAGTGAAACGACAAGGGAGGGCGAATGGGCAAACGGTCCGGGAATGAAGCTGTTTGACCGTGTGTTTGAAAAATTTCCCGACACTCCGATTATTGCCGAGGATCTCGGTGTGTTCGGCGATGATGTTGTGGAATTGCTTGAAGCTACCGATTTCCCGGGAATGAAGGTAATACAGTTCGGCTTTGACGAGGACTGCGATTCCTCGCACTTACCTCATAATGCGGTTAAAAATTCTGTCAACTATGTGGGTACTCACGATAATAATACTTTATTGGGCTGGCTTTGGGAAGCCGATAAAAAATCAAGGCGGTTTGCGCTTGATTACTGCGGATTTAAAAACGAGAATTGGGGCGACGGCGGATTTCATTCGCAGAGCTGCCGTGCTATAATCGAAACGGTCTGGAAGTCGGTTTCAAATACCGCAATAATTGCATTTCAGGATCTTTGCGGCTTCGGAAGCGACGCAAGAATGAATATTCCCGGAGTTGCAGAGAAAAACTGGCGTTTCAGAACTACCGAGGAAACCGTTGACGCTGTTGATACGGCTTACTATAAAAAGATTAACAGAATATTTAAAAGGGATTATAAGGTCCTATAAAAACAAAGCAGGAGCTTTCGCAACGGTTAGATGCCTTTGCGGAAGCTCATTTTTGTAATTTTTATTTCAATTAGTTACAAAAGGTTACAATGTTAACAGAAATGTCACATTTATGCAATATTTTAGTGATATAAATAATAACGTTGAATAAATTAAAGGAAGGTATTCTATGAATAAATCAAGTAAATTCAAGAGACTTACGCTTATATTTATCTGCATTGTTATGGTTGTCGGTTGTATTCCGTTTTCGGCTTCTGCTGCCAATGCGAATGCAAACACGATCTTTGAGTTCTGCATCAAGGAGCTGAAGCTCAATACAGCAGGCGCATGCGGTGTGCTTGCAAATATTGAAGCCGAGTCGAATTTCAATCCCAATCTTTACGGCGACGGCGGCTACAGCTACGGTATCTGCCAGTGGAACACTTCGAGATTTACCAATCTCAAAAACTACTGCAATAAGAACGGCTACGACTGGAAGACTCTCCAGGGACAGCTTTATTTCCTCAAGTATGAGCTTACCAACAACAAGAGCGACACAGGCTATATCCTTGACAAGCTCAAGGATGTTGCAAACACAGCTCAGGGCGCATACAATGCAGGCTATGACTGGTGCTACTATTTTGAACGTCCTGCAAACAAGGCCGCTAAGTCCGAGAGCAGAGGCAGCAAGGCAATGAACACCTATTGGCCTGCATACAAGAATTATAAAATTGTGACCGAAACTCCCGTTGCTCCGACTCCTCCGCCGTCATACACTCTCGGTGATGTAAATCAGGACGGAAAGATCAATTCCAACGACGCTCTCGCTATTCTTCAGTATTCGACCGGCACAAAGAAGCTCAACGCCAATCAGCTCAAAGCCGGTGATCTCAATAAGGACGGCAAGGTAAATTCCAACGACGCACTTATTGTTCTTTCGATCTCAACAGGTAACGTTTCGAAAGATTTCTGAGCGCACAAATAAAAAAATAAGATGACTTGTATTCGTTTTACGAAACAGGTCATCTTTTTATTATTTTATAATATTTACGGTTGTGTTCGGATCGAACAAATGAAGCTTGTCGATGTAAATTCCGAGCTCCGTGTTCTCGTTTGTGGGTGAGTCTGCCGAAACTCTTGCAGTCAGCTTCTGACCTGCGTAATCAAGGTATAGATAGCTCTCGTTTCCCATAGGCTCGCTTACCTCTAATTTAGCGGTTAGCACCTTATCGGGATTTTGAGCGATGTAGTCTGCGTCAACCGTAAGATCCTCGGGTCTGACTCCGACCTTAACCGCCTGACCGTCATATTGCAGAAGCTCCTGTCTGCCGGAAACAGCGTTCGTAATATCTAATTCGTTGTTCGAAAGCGACAGTATGATTTTTCCGTTTTTTGCGGTGAGCCTCCCGTCGAGAAAATTCATCTGAGGCGATCCGATGAAGCCTGCAACGAACATATTGAACGGATGCTTATAAAGATTTTGCGGAGTATCCACCTGCTGTATAACTCCGTCTTTCATAACAACAATACGGTCTCCCATCGTCATCGCTTCCGTCTGGTCATGGGTGACGTAAATAAATGTAGTTCCGAGCCTTTGATGAAGCTTTTTTATCTCCGTTCTCATTGTTGTTCTCAGCTTTGCGTCAAGGTTTGACAGCGGCTCGTCAAGCAGGAAAACAGAGGGGGAGCGTACCATTGCTCTGCCGAGCGCAACTCTCTGCCGCTGACCGCCCGAAAGCGCCCTCGGCTTTCTTTTAAGCAGATGCTCTATATCAAGCACCTTTGCCGCTTCACGAACCCTGCGGTCGATCTCGTCCTTAGGAACCTTTCTCAGCTCAAGTCCGAACGCCATATTTTTATAAACCGTCATATGAGGGTAGAGTGCATAGCTCTGGAAAACCATTGCAATATCCCTGTCCTTGGGCGCAACATCGTTGACTACTCTGTCTCCGATTTTCAGTTCTCCTTTTGTGATATCCTCAAGACCTGCTATCATTCTAAGTGTTGTTGACTTTCCGCAGCCCGACGGACCGACGAGAATAATAAACTCCCTGTCTGAAATTTCAAGGTTAAAATCATTGACCGCCGTTGTTCCGTCCTCGAATATTTTATATACATTTTTCAAACTGATACTTGACATAATTTATCCTTTCACGGCGCCTGCAACGATGCCCTTGATAATATATTTCTGACACGAGAGATAGAAAACGACAATAGGAATTATTGAAAGCACGAGCATTGCCATCATCGCACCCATATCAACCGAGCCGTAGCCGCCTCTGAGATATTGAACGGCTATCGGAATTGTCTTGTATTCGCTTCCTATAAGGAGATAGGGGAGGAGGTAATCGTTCCATATCCACATAGCGTCGAGTATGGCTACCGTTATAGCCGTCGGCTTCATTATAGGGAAAACAACGTGAAAAAAGGTCTGAAACGGATTACAGCCGTCGATCATTGCCGCCTCCTCGATCTCGACGGGTACGGATTTGACAAAGCCGCAGAACATAAACACCGCCAGACCTGCGCCGAAGCCGAGGTAGACAATTATAAGTCCCCACGGTGTATCAAGTCCGAGATCGGCAACCGTTTTTGTCATTGTGAACATAACCATCTGAAATGGAACGATCATCGAAAAAACGAAAATATAATACAAAGCCTTTGTAAATCCGTTTTTTACCCTGACAATGTACCATGCCGTCATTGAAGTGAATAATACTATTGCAATTACCGAAAAAACGGTTATGAAAAGAGACCAGCCGAAAGCGGCGGGAAAACCGGTTTTTTCAATTCCCGATATATAGTTTTCTATACCCGAAAAGGTGCCGGCATTCGGCAGGGCAAACGGATCGTCGCTGATATAAAATTTACCCTTGAATGAGTTATAGAGAACAATGATTATCGGAGCAAGAAACGCCAAGCCTATGCCGATCAAAAGCAGGTAAAGTAATGTTTTGATTATATTTTTTGCTGTTACAGAGTTCATTGCTCTACCTCTTTTTTTCTTGTGAAAATAAGCTGTGCAAAAGAAATTGCCGCAACTATTATAAAGAATATAACTGCCTTAGCCTGTCCGACGCCCTCCCAGCCGATCTTGCCGTAGAAGGTATTGTAGATATCAAGGGCAAGCATAGCCGTCTGTTTTGAAGGCGCTCCTGCCGTAAGTGCAAGGTTCTGGTCGAAAAGCTTGAAGGAGTTTGTTATTGTCAGGAAAAGGCAGATCGTAACCGACGGCATAACAAGCGGAACGGTAACATGTCTGAGTGTTTGCAGGCGGCTTGCTCCGTCCACCTTTGAAGCGTCCTGAAGATCGGTCGGGATGTTCTGGATGCCTGCGATGTATATTATCATCATATATCCGATAAGCTGCCAGTTCATCATAAATACAAGTCCCCAGAAGCCGTATTTTGCGTCGTATGTTATCGTTACGCCTATATTCTGAAGTATACCGTTTATAATAAGCTGCCAAATATATCCGAGTACAATTCCGCCGATGAGATTTGGCATAAAGAAAACGGTTCTGAAAAGATTTGTGCCTTTAAGTCCCTTTGTCAAAAGAGACGCGAGGGCAAAGGAAATGACGTTTATCGTGATTACCGAAACGACAGCAAATTTGACCGTGAACCATAAGGCATTGAGAAAATCTCTGTTGGAAAAAGCTCGGATATAGTTTTCAAAAGCAACCCATTTTGCGTCAAGAACAGTCGTGAATTCGGTGAAGGAAAGACCGAGGCCGAGGATAAACGGCACGGCGAAAACGATCGTAAATGCCGCAAGCGTCGGCAGTACGAATATCGGAAACCATTTTTTCAGCGCCATATTATCCTCTCCCTGTTACTCTCTTGATGCTTTCCAGCTGTCCTTTGTTGCTTTCTCAACATCTTCCCAGGACTTTGATCCCTGAACATATTCAAGCAATGCGTTGCCTACATCGTCTTTGAAATCAAGGCTCGGGAAGGAATTGAATACCCATTCAACCGTTGTTTTGTCCTTCTCCATCCATGATATTACCTCTCTTGCAAGCGGATCATCGGGTTTTTCATTATCATCAAACGTATTGAACGGTGAAATGAAATTAAGCTTGTTTACAACATAATCCTTGCCCGTCTTGCTTGAAAAAAGCCATTCAAGAAATGCGACGGAGGATTTCTGTTTTTCTTCGGATACATTTTTGTTAATTGCAAGATAGTTTTCTGTTCCGATGCAAAGTCCCTGTTTTTCTTCGCCGTCAATACCGATATAAAGCGGAAGATACTTGATGTCGTCCGCCTTAACGGTGTTTCCGCTCACCTTTGATATTTGATCCCATGCCCAGTTTCCGTTCTGTACCATTGCGGCTTTACCAAGCGCAAACTCAGCCATCGAGTTTTCAACCGACTTGCCCGAAAGCAGTCCCTTTTCCGTAGTTGAATTGTTGACGTAAAGATCGAAAATATTCTTGAAATTTTCGGAATATTTGAAGTCGATGTCCTTTGCGCTGTATGCCGAGGTTATAGCGGAATCGTCACTTTTATCTTTCATCTCGTAGTAAACCGGCATATTCAAAAGGTGAGTAGTCCATCTCCACTGTTCACCGCCCGACATTGAGGTAGAGGCGAAAACTCCGTCAATTCCAAGCTCCTGTTTATGCTTCGTCATATCCTCGACAACTTCCTTGAGAAGCTTGAAGTTTGTTATTTCTTCCGCTTTTGAAATTGTGACGGCCTTGTCCTTGAGAGCAAAATATTTGTCCATAATCGCATTGTTGTAGATTATTCCGTAGCCCTCGACAACGTAGGGGATACCGAAAACTCCTTCGGCTGTTTTGATGGCAAGCTCCTTGTCGGAGAGATAGTCGTATAGCTTTGTATCGCTGAGATCCTTGCAGTATTTTGACCATGACTGGTAGCCGACAGGACCGTTGATCTGGAAGATTGTCGGAGCGTCTGACTTTGCAATCTCCGATTTAAGCGTGGTTTCATAGGTGTTGCTTGCGGCGGTAACGACTTTGACCTTAACTCCTGTTTCAGCCTCGTATTTTTGAGCGATTTCCTTATAGATATCGGCAACCTCGGGCTTAAAATTCAGGAAATAAACCGTGTTGTCACCCTTTGCGTTGTTTTTGTCCGTTGTATCTTTTTTACCGCAGGCGGTTACGGTAAAGAGAAGTACGGCGACCGTTAAAATTGATATGATCTTTTTCATTATTAGTCCTCCTTTTCGTGTTCAAAAGACCTACTACAATCTTTAACAAAACATTGTTGCTTTATGCACTTTTGAAATCAAAACAGCCTGTTTTATTCAAAAAATTTTGAATGATTGTTGACTATTTATATTTTTTTGATATAATTTATTTTAAAAGAATGGAGGTATATATAATGGTTAAGCATATAGTTTTTTGGAATGTCAGAAATGACGATCAGAAGAAGCATAATATGGAGGAAATGAAAAAGCGTCTTACCTCTCTTGTCGGCAAGGTTGACGGATTGATAAGCGCAGAGGTCGGCTTTAATTTCAATGAAAAAGGCTATGACCTTGCCCTTTATTCGATTTTTAAGGATAAGGCTTCGCTTGACGGCTATCAGGTTCATCCCGAGCATCTCAAGGTCAAGGAGTTTGTTCACTCCGTTATCACGGACAGAGCGGTTGTTGATTTTGAATTTTAATTTTATAAATAAAGGAGCATGCGTATGAAAAAATATGACGCAGTTGTTGTCGGCTCCGGCTGTGCGGGACTTTCAGCCGCACTTGAGCTGATTACGGCAGGTAAGAAAACCCTTATTATTGAAAAGCATAATATTCCAGGCGGCTGTGCCACAAGCTTTTGCAGGGGCAGATTTGAATTTGAGCCTTCGCTTCACGAGCTTTGCGGCGTCGGTGACGAAAACCGTCCCGGCGACGTCAGACGTCTGATGGACAAATTCGGCGTCAAGGTCAAGTGGAACAAGGTTGACGACTGCTTCAGATGTATCTCGACATATTCCGACGGCTCGCCTATGGATGTTACGCTTCCGACAGGCAGAGAGGCATTTATTGATAAAACTGAGGAATATGTTCCCGGAAGCAGAAAATACATGGAGGATTTCTTCGAGCTGATGGATCAGATTCGTCGTGCCATCGAGTATTTCGCCAACCCCACACAGGGTATGTCGCCCGTAACTCTTATCAGAAAGTTTCCCAATGTTCTCAGAACAGGCGGATACTCAACCGAGGAGGTCTTTGAAGCTCTGCATCTGCCGCAGAAGTGTAGGGATATTCTTGCCGTATACTGGTCGTATCTCGGCGTTGATATGAAGCACCTTTCTTTCTTCCATTATGCCGCAATGGTTGACAACTATGTATCCTACGGCGCAGCTATTCCTACTCATACCTCCCATGAGATCAGCAACGCAATGATTGAGCGTTTCCGTGAGCTTGGCGGCGATGTTTGGTTCAACTGCCGTGCGGAGGAGTTCATATTTGACGGCGACCGTTGCTGCGGTGTCCGCACCTCGATGGGTGAGGTCAGAGCGGATATGGTGCTCGCCAACATCAATCAGGACATAATCTACGGCAAAATGATGCCCAAAGAGCTTGTTCCCGAACGTGAAAAGAAGCTCTCCGCCGCAAGAAATAAGGACTTCGGCGCAAGAATGTTTACA
>JAEDFL010000034.1 GCA_016292785.1 Clostridiaceae bacterium
TTTCGATGATAAAAACTGCAATATCCTTTTTCGCTCAGACCTCTTGAAAAATGAATACAATTTTCACAAGTGGCTTTCTCCTCATCAGCCATATGATCACTCCATCTTTTTTCTTATTCTATTTTAACATATTAAATATATTTTGTCAAATTTTAATAACAATTTCATCACAATTTATATATTATTCCGACAAGAATGAACATATTTTGTAGTGTTTTGAGTCAAAAAGATGTTGTAAATAATTGCAAAAAAGAGAAATGGCGGAAACCGAAAAACGATCTCCGCCATTGTGTTAAATCAAAAATCAGAGCTTGTATGTCCAGCCCATATCGTCCTCGAGATGACCGGTCTGTATACCGTAAAGTGTATCGTAAAGTCTCTGGGCAACAGGGCCGACCTTACCGTCTGCAACCTGATGCTCCTCGCCCATGTAATAGAGCCAGCCGATCGGAGAAATAACTGCGGCAGTTCCGCTTGCGAATACCTCTTTGAGAGTACCGTTCTTAGATGCCTCACAAACATCGTCAATCGAAAGGCGTCTTTCGGATACCTTTACGCCCCACTTCTTGAGAAGCTCGATAACCGACTTTCTTGTGATACCGGGAAGAATAGTACCCATAAGCGGAGCGGTGATAACCTCGTCGCCTATCATAAAGAAGGCGTTCGACGTACCGATCTCCTCAACATATTTATGCTCTGCGGCATCGAGCCAGAGAACATCTTTACAGTTGTGCTCCATAGCCTTTGCGGAAGCTCTCATACCGCCGGCGTAGTTACCGCCGCACTTTGCGAAGCCTGTGCCGCCGACAGCCGCACGGATAAACTCGTCCTCAACGTAAATTCTTGTGGTATGAAGTCCGCCGTCGTTAGCCGCATAGTAAGATCCGACAGGGCAAAGGATAACCATAAAGCGGTAATGCTTGGCAGGAAGAACGCTGAAAGAAACCTCATCGCCGAAAATGAACGGTCTTATGTAAAGAGACGTACCCGGCTCTGACGGTACCCAATCCTTGTCAACTTCAACAAGCTGCTTGATAGCGTCGAAGAAGATGTCCTTTTCCATTTGAGGAATGCACATACGGTCATTGGTTCTGTTCATTCTTTCAAAGTTCTGGTCAGGTCTGAAAAGCTGAATATCCCCCGACGGAGTTTTATATGCCTTCATGCCCTCAAACATCATCTGAGCGTAATGAAGCACGCAGGAGGCAGGCTCAATGGCGATCGGCTCATGCGGAACAATTCTTCCGTCGTGCCAACCCTGTCCCTCGTCGTAATCGATCATGAACATATGGTCGGTGAAGTATTTTCCGAAACCGAGCTTGGTCTGATCCGGCTTCTCCTTCGGGTGTGTTGTTCTTGTTACTGGAAATGTATACATTTCAAACGCTCCTTTCAAAGCATAATTTACAATTCATAAATATCCGGTTTTCTGTCGTTGAAAACGTTTATTGAATTTCTGATATCTTTTATTATTCCGAAATCACATTCGGCTGTTATAACCGTTTCTTTGTCGTCAGCCAAAGCAAGCGACTCACCCCATGGATCAACGATCTGCGAATGTCCGCCGAAAACAGCTTCGGGAGTTTTTCCGCAGGAATTGCAGCATACGACAAACATCTGGTTTTCAATCGCCCTCGCCCTTGTCAGCGTAACAATGTGATTTGCCCTAGCAAGCGGCCACTGTGAAACCATAAACAGCATTTCAATTCCCCTGAGAGCAAGGCTTCTTATAAGCTCGCAAAAACGGATATCGTAGCAAATGACAATTCCGCATTTGTGTCCGTCAAGCTCAAAGGTCACAAGATTTTTTCCGAAATTGAAATACTTGTGTTCGTCCATCGGGGTAAAAAGATGAGTTTTGTCGTATTCGGCAACAACCTCTCCTTTACGGTTAAAGACAAAGGCGGTGTTGAAAATTCCGCCGTTCTTCTCGTTGGCGATACTGCCGGCAACGATATTGACATTCAGCTCCTTTGCAAGAGCGGAAAAAGTCTTTTTTACCCTTTCGCCGTCCTTTTCGCAGTAGTCCCCGAGATCCTCTTTCGGGTAATATCCCGTTGACCAGGTCTCAGGAAGAACAAGGGTGTCGGATTTGTCATTTTCAACCGTTTCCTTTATAAGCCTGAGAGCCTGAGAATAGTTGTATTCAACGTCCCTGAGCTTCATATCAAGCTGAATGCAGGAAAACTTCATCTTATTATTCATAGTTATAACCGGCTTTCAATGCGACCATCATCACGTTTGGTTACAAGAATATAATACTAATAATAATCTTCTGCGTTGATTCTGTCAACCTTCTTTTCAATCATTGTAGAATCGACAAAATTTTTTCCACCGTTACCCTCTTCATTTTCATATTTTCCAACGAGGGACTCTACATATTGTTAACAAAGTACATCTCATAACCGCCTTCTTTGACGATTATTTCGGCATCACGTCCGAGAAAACAGTTTTTCCCCAAAAGCTCCTCTTCTTCAAAAAAAGTCCCGGAAGTAACAACCTACTTCCGGGACGATAATACTAAATTACCGCGGTACCACCCGCATTGCCTGAACGGCCTCTTCGGATTCTGTCAAACCCTAAGCTATGATAACGGTGCTTGCCGTAGCTCCTTATGCAGTCGGTAGGAATGGTTGGGGAGCTATGCTCAGATACGAGACAGCAAATCTGTTCCTTTACCGGCTTGCACCCTCCGCCGACTCTCTGAAATAAGAAACAAGACGCTTAATATCTTCATCGCATTTCAAATATTGCAGATATTATATTAAAATATCTCTGATTTGTAAACTGAAATTTTGTAATGATGACATTACAAAATGTAATTACTTCAAAAGCTCCGCATTAAGCTTCTTTCCGTAGGCAGTTGCGGCATTGATAAGTCCCTCGTCCGGAATTGTCTGCATGATCGGCTTACCCGTGCTGAGCACTCTGCAATAGATCTCTGCCGACTTCTCTATCGTGTGCATAAGTCCGAAGGCCGAGTCGAATGTGTTGCCTGAGACAAACAGTCCGTGATGCGCCCATACGATAGCGTCATACTTCTTCTGAAGCTCGCAGGTCTTGTGAGCAATCTCTGCACCGCCGGGTATCATCCATTCAACAACGCCGACTCCGTTCGGGAAAATAATCGGACACTCAGTCATACTCTCCCAAAGCACCTTTGAGAAAGCCTCAGAGGTGAGCGGAAGAACGAAGGTCAGAGCAATTATATTTACGGGGTGAGCGTGGTAAATTACTCTGCATGCGCCGTCAGTCGCCGCAACACGGACGCTGTGATTCATAAAGTGAGTCGGGAATTCGCTTGTAGGACCTCCGCCGTTGACAAGTCCCCAAACTATTCTGTAGCTGTCGCCCGCATCGTTAATCTCAAGAATACAGATGTTTGCGGCAGGATCTCTCTTGACATTCTGAAAAAACTTGCCCGTACCCGTTACCATAAAATACTCATTTTTGAGGTTATCGGCCTGAACTCCGAGGCTCACCCAAGGTCTGTCAAAGGTGAAGTACGGCTTGCAGGCTTCAACCTCCTCGGCGGTCATACGGTAGGAAAGGTTTCCTCCGTTGCCCTCGTGCCAGCCCTGTGCGAAACCGTCGTCGCAGGTAAGCGCAAATTTTTTAACTACTTCCAAATCTAAAATACTCATTTCAAAGTCTCCCAAAAATAAACTGAATAAATATTACTACCTTATGCAATATTTGTCAATCAAGAATTTTTAATTGCTTTAAGTCTTTTCATAACGTCGTTGTCTCCCCTGCCGAAATAATCGTGGAGGAGCTCATACTCTGCATAAAGCTTGTTGTAAAGCTCAACATTTTCGGGGATGGGATAATATATCTTATCCTTAACCTTGCCGAGAGCCGCCGCTCCGTCATAAAGGCTGTCGTAACCGCCCTTATCCGCACCTGCGGCGCAGGCACCGTAAATAGCACTTCCGAGTGCGCCGCCCTGCTCACAGTCCGCAATCTTGATCGGCATATTGATAACATCGGCGTATATCTGCATAGTCATAGGATCCTTCTGGCTTATTCCGCCTGCGGCATAGAAGGAGTTAACCTCAACTCCGCTGCTGCGGAAAGCGTCGATGATCTTTCTTGTTCCGTAAGCCGTTGCTTCAATCAAGGCTCTGTAAATATCCTCCGGCTTTGTTCTGAGAGTCATACCGAGGATCATACCCGAAAGGTCGGCGTCAACAAGTACGGAACGCACTCCGTTCCACCAATCAAGAGCAACAAGTCCGCTCTCGCCGGGTTTCTTGTTCTCACACTTCTGTCTGAGGAATTTATGTATATTGACTCCCTGCTTTTCTGCCTCGTCGTAATAGCTCTTAGGCAGGCAATTGTCAATAAACCACTGGAAATGATCGCCCACACAGCACTGTCCGGCTTCGTAAGCGTAAAGTCCGGGAAGAATACCGTCGGCAACAACACCGCTTATGCCGGGAACTCTGATCTCCTCTTCGCCGAGGAGCATATGACAGGTTGAAGTACCCATAATAGCAAGCATTTCGCCCGGCTTGGTGATGCCGACTGCGGGAACGAAAACGTGAGCGTCAATGATCGGCACGGCAACGGCTGTACCCTCTTTGAGTCCTGTCTTTGCGGCAAATTCTGCCGTTACTTCACCCGCCTTTGTACCGAGGGGAAGAATATCTCTTGAGAATTTCTCGTCAATGACGTGCTCCATTCTCGGATCGAGAGCCTTGAAGAATTCGTCTGACGGGAAGCCCTCCTTCTTGTTCCACATACCCTTATAGCCTGCACAGCAGGAATTGCGGATCTCGTGACCGCACATCTGCCATATTACCCAGTCGGCGGCTTCAATAAATCTATCAGCCGCATCGTAAATCTCGGGGGCCTCGTCAAGAATCTGCCAAAGCTTGGGAATTGCCCACTCGGAGGAAATTTTTCCGCCGTAAAGGGAAAGCCAGTCCTGATTCATTTTTTCGGCGATCTCATTGAGCTTTGTCGCCTGAGCCTGAGCGGCATGGTGCTTCCAAAGCTTGACATAGGCGTGCGGCTCATCCTTGTATTCGTCCAAAAAGCACAGCGGAGTGCCGTCCTTTTTGACGGGCATAACCGTACAGGCGGTGAAATCAAGACCGAGTCCTATAATGTCCTCGGCGTTTACTCCGCTCTTTTTAATTACATCGGGAATTGTGGTTGTAAGCACATCAAGGTAATCCTGCGGATCCTGAAGCGCCCAGTCGGCTCCGAGCTTCTTGCCACTCGGAAGAGCTTCGTCCATTACGGAATGAGGATAGTCAAGCACCGAGGTAGCAAGCTCCTCACCCGTTTTGACATCAACGAGCAACGCTCTGCCCGAAAGAGTACCGAAATCCACACCGATTGCATATTTAGCCATAATAAACCTCCGTTTTACGCCAAAAGTAAGGCGACAATATTTGAATAAATTTTAACAGGATCTTCAAGAAATCTTTCCTTGACGGCAAGCGCCTGATCATAGTCGGCAACAAAGAGCTTGACGCTCATTATCTCATCATCGGCATCGACAACGGAAATTGTGACATTACAGCCCTTTTCCACCCTGTCGATCTGAATTTTATTCTCACGCTCACGGCGAAGCCTTGTCTGAAGCCGTACCGCCGTATTGAATGCTTTTTCTCTGACGGTAAAGGGAATATCGTGTTCAAGCGTTTCCGAATTTTTCTTGCCCTTTTCGGTGATCGAAAGCTCATTATCTCTGATTTTGACGTTGCCGCTGTCGGCAAGCTCA
Organism: Clostridiaceae bacterium; assembly: GCA_016292785.1. Classification (GTDB taxonomy): domain Bacteria; phylum Bacillota; class Clostridia; order Oscillospirales; family Acutalibacteraceae; genus CAG-488. The sequence continues at coordinate 5,735 of JAEDFL010000034.1, forward strand.
CTGAGCGCCTGGCTCATTTCAAAATAGTTTGCAAGCTCCTCGCCGCATATTATTTCGTCAAGCTGTTCCCTTTTCAACGGCGTGTCAAGCCGGCTCAGAAGATATCCGATAAGGATTTTTATTTCGTTTTTTGTTCTGAGTCCGCCGAGTTCAACACCCTCGCTGAAGGAATCGTATTCCATAAGCGGAACCTCCTTATTCAATCGGAATTTCAACAGGCTGTCTGTGTCTGAAAATAAGCACGCTGTCAAATCCGCAGTTTTTCGCAATTTGCATACCCTGCTCAATGCCTGCGCCCATATGCTCAATATAATGCGAGTCGGAACCGACAGTGATATATTTTCCGCCCATTTCCTTAAAGCGGCGGACAAGACTTTCATCCGGCATAGTTCTACCGATAGGCTGACGAAGCCCCGATGTATTGATCTCAAGAGGCTTGTCTTTTTCGGCAAGCAATGAAAAAATCTCGTCTATATCCTTTTGATATCTTGTCATATCAACGTCAATGTGATGCTCGCCGACAATATATCTCAGAGGATAGGTAAGATGAGCAAAGGTATCGAATTTTGCCCATGCGGCAAGCTCTTTCATCTCCCTGAAATAATCGTCAAGCAAGGGATAGACATTATCTTTATTATAATCAAGCTCACAGAAATCGGGAGTGTTTCTGAGGTTATGTATCGAGCCGATAACGAAATCATAGTCCTTTGAAGCCATAAGCTTTTCGCTTTCGGCAACGTCGTAGGTCGGTTCACCCATCTCAATGCCGACGCAGACCTCTATCTGATCCTTATACTGCTCCTTCGCCCTGAGAATATCCGGGAAAGCAAGATCTGCCGTTTTGTCAAATTTGTTCTGATAGAAAAGATCCATCTCAACGTGATCCGTAAATGCAACGATCTTTATGCCCTTTTCGATTGAGCTTTTTATCATCTCGTCAACAGAATAATGCCCGTCAAAGGAATGTTCCGTATGAGCGTGCATATCAACAATATTTTTAAAACCCATTTTAAATGCCTCGGTTCCGGGTAGGTGTCAAAAACATCCCCAATATATTTCAATAAATTTTATCACATTAGTCCGCACACTGTCAACCGTTATTTACATTTATAACCGACCATTCCTCAATCAGAGAGTCAAGGCTTTTGGCGGCATTGGCAGGGCTTGTAGAGGACAGACGAACAGCTTCGATCCCCGTCACGGGAAAGATGAATTTATTATAAAGTCTGTCTGCCGCAGCACCGTTGGTAAATATCTTTTTGATACGGCTGCCGGCAACGATCAATCCGATATCGTTCGGCACGGCGTTCTTTATCGAGATGTCTGCCGAGCCGTAAATATCGCACGATGCGATAACGTCCCAGAGCGCAATATGTTTTTCAAGAAGCATCGCCTTTTTTTCTTCAATGTTTACAGGGGCTTCAACACCGAGAACAGCGGAAATCACCGTCCAGAATCTGTTCCTCGGATGACCGTAGAAGAACATCTCCTCCCGGCTTTTGACAGACGGGAAGCTGCCGAGTATCAGCGTTTCGCTGTTCCTATCCCACACGGGAGGAAACGGATGCTCAACGTGAACGGGTTTATTTTCCATATTCTCATCTCTTTTCGGTTTATAATTCGTTATATTCGGAAAAACACCCCGAAAGGCGCTCATGCTTTTCGGGGTGAAAGACGCAAATATTAAATTATTCCTCAACGGGAGCTTCTTCCGCTGCCGGAGCTTCCTCAACGGGAGCCTCCTCAACAGCCTCCTCAGCCGGAGCTTCTTCAGTGTCCTCAGCCTTGGGAAGAAGTGCACGGATAGAAAGGCTTACACGGCTCTTTTCAAAGTCGATGTTAGTGATCTTGCACTTAACCTTCTCGCCGACCTTGAGAACATCGGCAGGCTTGCCGATACGCTGATCTGCGATCTGAGAAATGTGAATAAGTCCGTCAATTCCGGGGATAACCGTTGCAAATGCACCGAAGGTTGTGAGACCTACGATCTCGGAATCAATAACCGTATCAACGGGATAGTCACGGCGAAGGATCTCCCAGGGGTTGTCCTCTGCCTTCTTGTAGCCGAGAGAAATCTTCTTGTTCTCCTTGTCAAGGCTCTTGATATAAACCTCGATCTCCTGACCTACGGCAAGAACCTCTGAAGGATGCTTGATTCTCTTCCATGACATCTCGGAGATATGTACCATTCCGTCTACTCCGCCGATATCAACGAATGCGCCGTAGTTTGTGAGAGATTTTACCACTCCGTGATAAACCTGTCCCTCTTCTGCCTGTGCCCAGAAAGCTTCCTCAGCCGCCTTGCGAGCCTCTCTGATAACAGCCTTGATTGAGCCGATAGCCTTCTTGCGGCCTCTCTCGGACTTAACCTCGATGATCTTGAGGTCAACCTTTGTCTTGAGAAGCTCGTCGAGGGAATCTCCTCTTGATGCTGTTGCAAGAGAAGCCGGAACAAATACTCTTACGCCGTTTACAACAACGATAACGCCGCCCTTAACAACATCCGTTACCGTACCTGAAACGACCTCGTCGTTCTCCTTGGCAGCTTCGATCTTATCCCAAGCGCCCTGAGCGTCGTATCTCTTCTTGGAAAGCATAACCGTGCCTTCCTGATCGTTCGTCTTCATAATAATGAGCTTGATCTCGTCGCCGATCTTCAGTTCCTTCATAGGATCTGCAGTAGGATCTGCGCTGTACTCGTCGGCAGGAACATAGCCTGTCTGCTTTCTGCCGATATCGACCTGGATCTCACTCGGTGATATACCTGTGACAACACCGACTACCTTCTGTTCGGTGCTCATATTGTTAAGAGACTCTTCGAGCGCCTCCATAAAATCAAGATCTTCAGCGGAAGTATTTGCCACCTCCTCTGCGTTTTCAATCGGGTTTGCGTTTACATTTTCTGACATTGTTGAAAGTACCTCCTTTATGATTGCCGCCGGAGTTGATGCCCCTGCGGTTACACCTACCTTTCGGCAGCCTTCAAAGCTGATGTTCTTCAGCTCGTCCGCTGTTTCGATAAGATAGGTCGGACAGCAGTTTTCACACACAGCCTTCAACTTCTCTGTGTTGGAACTTTGCCGTCCTCCTACTATAATCATAGCGTCACATTCTTCGGCTATTTTAATAGCTTCTTCCTGCCGCTCGTTAGTAGCATTACATATTGTATCAAAAATTAAAGCTTTTGTATAGTCTTTTTTTAATTTTTTTAAACATTTTTCCCATTCTACAGTATTAAATGTAGTTTGTGCGACAACTATTATTCTTTTTTCACAATTTATTTGAGCTTTTTCGAGTTCTTCAAGATTTTTGAATACTACAACCTCGCCCTGGCAGTAGCTTCTTATGCCCTGCACCTCCGGGTGGTTTTCGTCGCCTGCGATCAGGACTACCGTGTCCCCGTCCGAATTGTCCGTAACGATCTTGTGAATCTTTTTTACAAACGGGCAGGCGGCGTCCCAGTATTCATAGCCCTTTTCTTTCAGCTTGTCAATGACCGATTTCTCAACTCCGTGAGTTCTGAGGACAAGCTTGGTGTCCTTGGGGATATCGTCTATCGAATCGGCGATGACAACGCCCTTGCTTTTCAGATCCTCAATCACCTGCGGATTATGTATTATCGGTCCGAGGGTACAAACCTTCTCGCCGCTTTTAACAATTTCATAAAGTCTGTCAACGGCACGGTTCACTCCGAAACAGAAGCCCGCCGTTTTTGCAAGCTTAATCTCCATGACCTAACCTCCAAAGAACCTTGATTCTGTCCATAATCAGCTTTGATCCGTAGCGGAGATCCTTCATTTTTTCAACATCCTCATGGAAATTCAGATCCTCATATTTTATCGGCTTTCCGTAGCGAACGGTAAGACGTGTGCCCGGCTTCGCCTTATCCGAAGTATAGATAGAAACGGGAACAACGTCGCATTTGCATTTCTTTGCAATATAGCACACTCCGCCCTTTGCCTCGTGAGGCTCAAAATCGGGCGAACGTGTTCCCTCCGGGAAGATGACGAGGCCTTCCCCGTCCTCCACTATCCTGACGGCATAATCCATCGACGTGAAATCGAACTTGCTTCTGTCAACAGGAAAAGCGTTCAGATTGGACAGAAACCATCCGACTGTCTTCTTTTCAAAAAGCTCCTTCTTGGCAATAAAATGAAGCGTGGCTTTGCATCCGACGCCGATAATCACAGGATCAAGAGCCATAATGTGATTGGACGCAAGAACAACTCCTCTGTCCGTCGGCACATTCTCCGCTCCGATAAAAGTAACCTTGTATTTGGCGGTGATAACAAGCTTTGCAAGAGGACGAATTATTTTATAAAGGAAGTGGCTCTTGTCAGATCCGTACTTGTAATTGTATGACATTTTCCGTAACCTTTCCTTATTTAGAAATATAGAAGGTGTTTTGTCTATTATTTTTTAAGTTGCTCCCTGATTATTCTGAGAAGCTCCTCGGCTCCGCTTTCAAGATTGTAATTGCCGTTGTCGAATAAAACAGCGTCCTCCGCCTGCTTCAGCGGAGCAATTTCCCTGTGGCTGTCCTGATAATCTCGCTTATTTATATCGGAAAGGATCTCGTCATAATCCGCTTCCTGACCTTTTTCGATCATTTCCTTATATCTTCTTTTTGCTCTCTCCTCGGGAGATGCCGTAAGGAAGATCTTGACATCTGCATTCGGCAACACGACCGTGCCGATATCCCTGCCGTCCATTATGCAGTTGTTCTCAGCGGCAATGCTGCGCTGAAGCTCAAAAAGGAACTCTCTGACCTTGGGAATGGCGGAAACGTTTGAAGCTCCCATTGAAGCCTCGGGCGTTCTGATAGCCTCGGAAACGTCCTCTCCGTTGAGGAAAACGTGCTGAGAACCGTCAACAAATTTCAGCTCCACCCTTATGTCGGGCAGAGTTGCGATAACCTTTTCCGCATCCCTTGTATCAATGCCCTTTCTTATCGAATACAGTCCGACCGTTCTGTAAAGCGCACCTGTATCAACATAAATATATCCGAGAGCTTTTGCAGCAAGCTTCGCCGTGCTGCTTTTTCCTGCCCCCGCAGGGCCGTCGATTGCAATATTTATCGCCATAATATACCTCCGTTATATATTCTCGCCGGCAAGCCGTCCGGTCGAAAACGCAATTTGCAGGTTAAATCCGCCCGTGTAGGCGTCAACGTCGATTACCTCTCCGGCAAAATAAAGACCGGGGAGAATTTTCGACTCCATCGTCTTGGGATTGATCTCGGAAACCTTTACTCCGCCCGATGTGATTATTGCTTCGTCTATCGGACGGAAGCCCTTTACCGTGACCTTGAAGTTTTTAAGAAGCGTAACGAGAGAACGACGCTGTTCCTTGGTTATCTGATTGACCTTTTCGTTCGCCCTTATTCCGCTGAGCTTTACGACAACGGGTATCAGCTTTCTCGGCAGAAGCGCACCGAGCGAATTGATGAAGTCCTTATTAGTATTCTCCGAAAAATCCCTGAGAATACGCTGATTGAGCTGTTCCTCGGAAAGCGCAGGCTTTAAGTCAATCGAAACGACATATCTGCCCGGCTCCATATCCCTGATCCTTGAGCTTGCGGAAAGCACCATCGGTCCCGAAATTCCGAAATGAGTGAAAAGCATCTCACCGAAATCTTCATATATGACCTTATTCTTTTTCTTGGTATCGGTGACCTTCATTTCAACATTTCTCAGCGAAAGTCCCATAAGCTCGGTGCAAAAGCCCTCGTGAGCGTTGAGCGGAACAAGCGACGGCTTCGGCTCAATTATCGTATGACCTGCCTGCCTTGCAAGCTCGTAGCCGTCTCCCGTTGAGCCTGTCAGCGGATAGGATTTTCCACCCGTTGCAATTATTATTTTATCGGCGGCAAGCTCCTCTCCGTCAAAGGTGCGGACGCCTTTAAGTACGCCGTTTTCTATAATCAGTTCTTTTGCCCTGCCGTGAATGATCTGCGCTCCGTCGTCCGTTCCGTAGTGAACGAGAGCGTCCACGATATCCTTGGCCTTGTCCGAGCACGGAAAAACTCTGTTTCCCCTCTCGCATTTCAGCGGCACGCCCATATCCTCGAAAAGGTCTATCGTGTCAGAGGGCATAAAATTTGAAAATGCGCTGTAAAGAAACCTGCCGTTGACAGGAACGTTTGCAATAAGCTCCGAAAGCTCCTTACAGTTATTCGTGACATTACAGCGTCCCTTGCCCGTAATGGCAACCTTTTTTGCAGGTCTGTCGTTGCGTTCAAGAATGACTGCGTCCTTGCCCCTGCCCGACACCGTGCCTGCCGCCACAAGTCCTGCGGCTCCTGCGCCGATAATTAAAATTCTTTCCGACATTATATTCTCCAAACATTTATTAAAATCCGTTTACAGTTATTTTATAATAAAACTTTTAAAAAAGCAAGTTAATTGATTGACTTTAATATAAAGAATACTGTATACTTTTCATATATTTGGTATAGGAGGTTTTATCCTTGAAAAAAGGTTCTCAATATTTATGGTACAAGCACCCTGCAAAGGAATGGGTTGAGGCTATGCCGCTGGGCAACGGAAGTCTCGGCGCAATGGTTTTCGGCGGAGTTGACACGGAGACAGTCGGGCTCAACCTCGACACGCTCTGGTCGGGCTGTTCACACGGATATAAGGTTGAAAACAAGTTGGAGCATTTCAAAGAAGCACGCCGCCTTATTCTTGAGGATAAAAAGGTTGAGGCACGCAATTACATAGCGGATAACCTTACGGGCGACGACTGCGAATGGTATTTACAGCTCGGCAAGCTCACGCTTACCTCGATGAAGCATATGTGTCCGAGGGAATACAAGCGTGATCTCGACATTGAAAACGCTGTGGCAACCGTTCATTACACGGCAAGCGACACGGTATATGACCGTGAGTGCTTCATCAGCCATCCCGATAAGGTTCTTGTTTACAAATTGACCGCAAACGGCAAGAACAAGCTTGATTTCAAGGCGATGATAAACTGCGAGCTTCGCCACGAGGTCAGCGTTGAAAACGGAACTTACATTCTTGACGGCATCTGCCCTACCCATATTGAGCAGGTAAAGAATAAACCCGTCTGCACCTATGAGGACGGCGACCGTCAGGGAGTGAGCTTCCGCTGTGCTTTTACGGTTGAAACTGACGGAAAAGTAAAAAATAACAAAAATCATATTCATATAAGCGAAGCCGGCTATGCCGTAATTTATCTTTCGGCAGAGAGCAATTTTGAAAGCTGGGACAAGCCGACAAGCAAATCCCGGAAGGATTACAAAAACATCTGTTCAAAGCGACTTGCCGCCGCCCGTGAAAAAGGCTTCGGCAAACTCAAAGAGGATCACACCGAGGATTTCAGCGGCTATTTCAACAGAGTTTCGATTTCGCTCGGAGAAAGCAAAAAGGACAATGTTCCGACAGACCGACGTATTCACGATTTTCTGCACAGCAAGAAAAATGACAACAATCTCTACTGCCTGCTTTTCAACTTCGGACGTTATCTGACGATTTCCGCCTCCCGTGAGGGATCTCAGGCTATGACCTTACAGGGCATCTGGACATTTACAATGTGTTCTCCGTGGCGCTCCAATTACACGGTAAACATCAACACCGAGATGAACTATTGGCCTACGCTGATGTGCTCGATGCCCGAAATGTATAAACCTCTTATCGATTTTATCAAGGAAATCACCGTATCCGGCAGAGAGACCGCAGAAAAATACTACGGTATGAAAGGCTCCTGCTGTCACCACAATGTTGACCTGTGGAGAATAACAACGCCATCAAAGGGTAATCCCGTCTGGTCGTTCTGGTCGCTGGCAGGCGCATGGTTCACCCGTCACCTTTATGAATACTACGAATACACTCTCGACACCGATTTTCTCAGGGATACTGCGCTGCCGATAATGGAGGAAAACGCACGCTTCTGCCTTGATATGCTCATTGACGACGGCAACGGCAATCTCATTTTCTGTCCCTCCACCTCCCCCGAAAACGAATACTTTGTCGGCAGTAAAATGACCTCCGTAAGTAAGACTACATATATGACAATGGAAATCGTAACGGATCTTTTCCTCAATCTTCAGGCCGTTTACGGTATTCTTGGCAAGGAGACCGACCTCGGCAAGGAGATCGGAGAAGCTCTGCCCCGACTTCTGCCGTTCAAGCAGGGCAAGGACGGCGGACTTATGGAATGGTACTATGACGAAAAAGGCTTTGACAAGCATCACCGCCATGTTTCCCACCTTTATGCGCTTCACCCTGCAAATATAATCGACGTTGACCGCACTCCCGAGCTTGCCTCATATGCAAGAAAAACGCTTGAAAACAGAGGTGACGGCGGAACAGGCTGGAGTCTCGGCTGGAAGATCAATTTCTGGGCAAGACTTCGTGACAAGGACAAGGTGATCAAGCTCATAAACAACCAGCTTCGCTATATTCCGCCGAAATATAAGCCGGGCAGAGGCGGCACATTCCCGAATATGTTCGACGCTCATCCGCCTTTCCAGATCGACGGAAACTTCGGCGCAACGGCAGGAATTTCACAGGCTTTGATGCAGAGCTTCGGCAACCGTATTCTTGTTCTCCCTGCCCTGCCCGATCAGTGGTCTGACGGTCATATACACGGCTTGACCGCAAAGGGCGGAGCTAAGGTCGATATCGACTGGGCGGACGGTAAGCTTAAAAAGCTCGTTCTTGACGGCAAGGGCGACTATGAAATAGTTTACAACGGAAAGTCACAGATTGTTTCAATCGACGGTAAAAAGGATGTTGATTTTCAATGATCGCCGATCTGTATGATTTTGATAAAACCGTTTTTAACGGCGAATCGGGCAGCGAGTTCTGGCTGTTCTGCTTAAAGCGTCATCCGCGTATCATTAAATATATACCCAAACAGCTAAAAGGTCTGCTCGGTCATTACGTTTTTCACAGCATTTCAAAGAAGAAGTCCAAGGAGCTTTTCTATTCCTATCTGCCGTCAATCGACGCAGAAAAGGAAGCCGTGCTTTTTTGGGACAAGAATATCGGCAGGATAAACAGATGGTTCAAACCCGACAAGCACGACGTCCCGACGGTAGTATGCTCAGCTTCTCCCGTATTTCAGATAAAGCCCGTCTGCGACCGTCTCGGAGTGACGCTCGTTGTCGCAACCCTGATGGATCCGAAAACAGGTTTAATAAGCGGCGAGAACTGCAAGGGAGAAGAAAAGGTGAAAAGACTGGCTAACGAGGCGCCCGAATATGAGTATAGGGACGTATATACCGACAATCTTGTGTCAGATTGTCCTATTCTTAATCTATCAAACCGCAAAAAATACCATGTTATCGACGGCAATCTTTCCGAAATTTAGACATTATTTGCTTTTTTTATTAACTTTTTGTTCTATTTTCCTACAAGCCTTGAAAATACAAAAAAACAGTGGTAAACTAAAGTAAACATAATAGGAAAGAGGTGAATTGATGATAAAAAAGGAAAACAAAGCGCTCAAGTACGCATCTTTGATTGTCGGTATAATCACACTGATATACATATGGCTGTACGACAGGCTTCTTGAACCTAACCCTCTTTACGGTGCGAGGGCTTCGACCGCAAGCAATGTAGGCAGAGACCATTGGATTGCATTTATTATCTGGGGTATGCTCATCGCAGGTTCGATCGTTTTGAATTTGAATTATTCGCTTGAAAAGTTTAATGTCGACCGAAAATTTCCGAGGGCGGTGTCAATCGTCTCTCTTTTCGCTATGTTTGCTGTTGTAATGTGTAAGAACGAAAAGCTGAAGAGATTCACTTTGATTCTTAACTACGAGACCTATACCGCTCCGTCTTACACGAGCGACTATGCCGATCAGACTCTGGCAACTCAAACGAATCTGATTAACTTTTTCCTGTCAAAGAAAAGCTTACATTCTGCTTTTTCTGTTCTTTTCGGTATATGCATAGCTTTGGCCGTTGTTTACTTCCTCGTTTACAAAGCTAAGACAAGCAGAAAGTTTTTTAATCTTACGATTGCATTCTTTGTTTGGATATGCTTCGCTGCGATATACCTGAAGATCAGGCTCGGCGGAACGGCAGAAATCGTTGTTCTCACGCTGACTATGATCCCGATGCTGATTGTTAATCACACGGGAATAATGAACGAACAGGATAACACCGTCAAATGCGTTGATTGTATCGAAAAAGAAGAATTAAAAAAATCATAAATTATCCCGTCGAGAAAGGCTTGAATTACGGAATAAACGTTCTGTTCATCCTTTCCCGACGTTTTTTTCGGAGGTTTTTCAATGAAATACAGTACAAATTTTATTTCGGCAACCGAAAACTATTCAACATACACCGACTTTGTTCCCGTTCCGTATCTCAGGAAAAGCTTTGAGCTTGACTTTGCTGCCGAAAAAGCGGAGATGCTCGTCTGCGGTCTCGGCTTCTATGAGTTCTGGCTAAACGGCGAGCATCTGACAAGGGGCTGTCTTGCTCCTTACATTTCAAACCCGAACGACCTTTTGTACTACGACCGCTATGACCTTACGGACAAGCTGAAAAAAGGTAAAAACGTAATTGCCTTTGCTCTCGGAAACGGTATGCAGAACAATCTCGGCGGTGCGGTATGGGATTTTCAGCTTGCACGCTTCAGAAGCGCACCCAAGCTTGCGCTCTGCTTTGAGTGTTCGGGAGACGGAAAAAAGCTATGCTTTGAGGCAGACGAGAGCTTTAAAGTTCACGCTTCACCGACATATTTCGACGATCACCGCTGCGGCGAACGCTACGACGCAAGAAACGAGCTTGAAGGCTGGAATTTGCCCGAATTTGACGACAGCGAATGGAATAACGCAATATCAGTTGAAGCTCCGTCCGGCGAGTTCAGAGAGGGCAACCACACCCTTATCAAAAAGATCCGTGAGCTGAAGCCCGTCAGCATCAGCAAGGGGCATATCTCCCACTATCCGAATCCGAGAGAAAATCTGCCTAAGGTAAAGCTCCCGGAGGAGGAGTATTCAAACGACGGCTATATTTATGATTTCGGAGAAAACATAAGCGGTATTGTCAGGCTGAAAATCAAGGGACGCAGAGGTCAGAAAATTGTTATGACCTGCGGTGAAAGCTTGTTTGACGGCGGACTTGATATGTTCAATATAGGAGAATTTCAGCCTGTCGGAATGACTCAGTGTCAGGTCTATATCTGCAAGGGTGAGGGCGAGGAAATATGGGAGCCTATGTTCTGCTATCACGGTTTCCGCTATTGCTTCGTCACGGGTATCGACGAGGATCAGGCGACCGAAGATCTTTTGACCTATGTTGTTATGCACGCCGAGCTTCACCCCGTCGGCGGCTTCACATGCTCGAACGAGCTTGTCAACAAGCTTCAGGACGCAACTGTCAGAAGCGACCTTGCAAATATTTTCTACTTCCCGACCGACTGCCCTCACCGTGAGAAAAACGGCTGGACGGGCGACGCTCATCTTTCCGCAGAGCAGTTTATGATAAACCTTGACTGCGAAAAAACGCTTAGGGAGTGGCTTTTCAGCGTCAGAAAGGCTCAGGACGATAAGGGTGCTCTGCCCGGGATAGTTCCGACATCGGGCTGGGGTTTTGAATGGGGCAACGGTCCTGCGTGGGACGCTGTGCTTACGGAGCTTCCGTACAGGCTGTGGCAGTACAGAGGCGACAAAGAGGTGCTTTTTGAAAACGCAACGGCAATTTTCCGCTATGTTTCATACCTTTCAACTCAGCTTGACGAAAAAGGTCTTATCCATATCGGCCTCGGTGACTGGCTGCCCGTTGACAACGTTAAGCCCTGTCCTCTTGAGGTGACGGACACCCTTGTTTCAATGGGTATCTGCCAAAAGGCGGCTGATATTTTCAAGGCTTGCGATATGCCGCTTCGTGCCGAATTTGCACAGAAGCTTCACGACAATCTCCGTGAGAGCTTCCGCAGGCATCTTGTAGATGAGAATCTTATAGTTTACGGCGATCATCAGACTACTCAGGCGGCGGCAATCTACTATGGCGTATTCAATGAAGATGAAAAGAAAAAGGCGTTTTCTCACCTGCTTGACCTTATCCAAAAAGCGGACGGAAATATGACCGTCGGCATAATCGGAGCAAGGACAATGTTCCATGTTCTCTCCGAGTTCGGATACGAGGAGCTTGCTCTTAATATGATCGCAAAACCCGATTATCCGTCCTTTGCAAGCTGGATAACCGAGTATGACGCAAACTCGCTCTTTGAAATAATAACTCACAATCCGCCGAACGGCTTTTCACACAATCATCACTTTTTCGGCGATATCTCGGCTTGGTTTATCAAAAACCTTGCAGGTATTGTTCCCAATCCCGATGTTACCGACGCAAACAACATTCTGATCTCCCCTGCCTTTGTCGGCTCTCTGAGCTACGCAGAGGGTTGGTATAACGCACCTGCCGGCAGGATAGACGTCAGATGGGAGCGCAATGGCGGCAAAATTGAGCTCGATGTTAACGTCCCCGACGGGGTGAACGGCAAAATCAGACTTCGCCACGGCGCAAAATTTTCAAACGGCAACAGTGAAATCGAAATTCAAAGCGGCAAATTCACCATCAGCGAATAAAGCGGATTATTGTTTTTCACAGCCATGCATAGTTTCATCAAATTATATATTTTTATTGTCTAAAGTCTAATGTCTAAGGTCTACCGTCTAATTTGGGGAAGGTGCCGAGGAACGAGGCGGATGAGGTGCAAAAGTAGAAGTTAGATTTTAGACCGTATCATTTTAAGTTTTGAAGTAACTTTTCGGCTCCCTTGTGTAAAGGGAGCTGGCACGACCGCAGGTCGTGGCTGAGGGATTGAAAAAACTTATGTCTTCTTTAAAACGTTTTAGTCTGATTTTATCCCCTCCGTCGCATAACTGCGCCACCTCCCCTTGCAACAAGGGGAGGCTACAAAGGTTTCTGCAAGCTATAAAGTTTCCACGTTTAAGGTCTACCCTCCTCTTCGTTTTCCTTGAACAAGAGTATTTTTATTTGACATAAAAGTTAAAACTGCAAGCTCACCCTTTGCGGATTTGCTTGCAGTTATTTTTATT
>JAEDFL010000035.1 GCA_016292785.1 Clostridiaceae bacterium
AGATCCATCAGCGAGGAAACCTCCTCGGGCGGACGTTTCCAGTTCTCGGTGGAGAAAGCGTAGAATGTAATACTTTCTATTCCTATCTCTCCGGCATAATCGCAGATCTGCTTGAACACCTTTGCGCCTGCCTTGTGTCCCTCGGAACGGGGCAAGCCTCTCTGCTTCGCCCAGCGACCGTTGCCGTCCATAATTATACCGATGTGCTTAGGCATTTTTCTTTCTTCCATATCGGGTTCTCCTTTATTAACAACAGGCAGACCGTGAAAGCCTGCCTGTAAACGATCTGCGGATTATATTGACATAACTTCCTTTTCTTTTGCCGAAGCGGCGGAATCTATATCCTTGATAAACTCGTCGGTTATCTTCTGAAGCTCATCTTCGCCGTTCTTGAGGTCATCCTCGGTGATCTCCGAAGCTTTCTGCATCTTCTTGATCTTGTCAATCGCATCACGGCGAATGGAACGGATAGCAACCTTTGAGTCCTCCGCCATCTTCTTTATGTCCTTAACAAGCTCCTTACGTCTGTCCTCCGTAAGCTGGGGGAAGGTCAGGCGGATAACGGAACCGTCGTTCTGCGGATTGATACCGATATCGGAAGCCTGAATTGCCTTGTAGATCGGATTAAGAGTTGACTTATCCCACGGCTGAATAACAAGGATGCGAGCCTCGGAAACGGAGATTGCCGCCATCTGATTGATCGGCGTGGGAACTCCGTAGTAGTCAACAAGGATCTTGTCGAGCACGCCGGGATTTGCACGTCCTGCTCTTACCGCCGCATAGTCCTTATTAAGAACGGATACGGTCTTTGACATTTTTTCTCTGGTATTGCTGTAAACTTCTTTCATAAAAAACTCTCCTCACTGATATATTTATTCTTTAACAAGTGTGCCTATGCTTTCACCGTTGACGGCTCTGATAATATTTTCGGGATCGGAAAGATTGAAAACGAGAATATCAATCGAATTGTCCCTGCAAAGCGAAGCCGCCGTGCTGTCCATTACCTTCAAGCCCTTGGCAAGAACCTCGGAATGGGTAAGTGTATCGTACTTGACAGCGTCGTCAAACTTGTTCGGATCCTTATCGAAAACACCGTCAACATTGGTTGCCTTGAAAATAACATCTGCCTCGATCTCTGCCGCTCTGAGCGCCGCCGTTGTGTCGGTCGAGAAGAACGGACAGCCTGTGCCGCAGCCGAATATTACGACCTCGCCGTCATTGAGATGAGCGACGGCATCTCTTGCAACATACTGTTCCGCTATCGGCTGCATACCGATTGCAGACATAACCCTCGCCTTAACGCCGAGCTGTTCAAGAGCCTCGCAAAGCGCAAGTGAGTTCATAACCGTTGCAAGCATTCCCATATTGTCGGCTCTTGTGCGGTTCATCGTTCCGCTGCTTCTTCCTCTCCAGAAGTTGCCGCCGCCGACAACCAGTCCTACCTGAACACCCATATCGGCAACCTTTTTGACATACTTGCAGACATCGGTCACCATGTCGAAATCAATTCCGTGTCCCTGCTCGCCGGCAAGAACCTCACCGCTGAGCTTGAGCAGAATTCTTTTATACATATAGAATACCCCCACTGCCTGATTATAACAATCAGATCATATCATTTATATTCTACTTTAAAACGGCTGTTCTGTAAAGTGGAAAATGATATTTTTCACGAAAAATTCAAATTTATTTTCAGATATAAAAACGGGCAGGCAAAAACCTGTCCGTTATATTTCTATATTACATTGCCGAGCAGACCGTAAAACAATGCTCCGACAATAAAACCTGCGATCAGAACGCCGAGGGCGATGATCGGGAGAGATTTTTTCATTCTTATATCCATAATATCGGCAACAAGAGCGCCTGTCCAGCCGCCTGTTCCGGGCAGAGGAATGGCAACGAGCAGGAGAAGTCCCCAAGCTCCGTATTTCTCGATGGTGTGCCGATGCTTCTCCGCCTTGCTCTCAAGCTTGCGGACAATTTTTCCGAGATGCTTTGTTCTTTTCATCAGCTCAAAAATCTTGCGCAGGAAAAGAAGAATGAACGGGATAGGGAGCATATTTCCGACATAGCATATCACAAATGCCCGTATTACATTCATATCCAGAAGCTTTGCGGCTATCAGACCGCCCCTGAGCTCAAGAATCGGGAGCAAGGAAATAATAAAAACCGTCAGCTCATTCGGTATTTTGTCTTGAAAAAATTCCGTAATAGACTGAATAATTGATTCTGTCATTTTAATTACTCCGTTATTATCTTTTTATTTTTAAGATACTCATAAGCCTTGGAAAGAATATTTCTGTCGTTTTCAAACCTCAGCTTGCCGAGAGCCTTTTCATAGCCGAGCCAGATATAGTCCTCAATCTCTTCCTTTTGGATAATCGTCTGAGTATCCTGAGTTGCGGCAAGAAAGATATTAACGTTTTTCTCCACCTTGCCCTGAATCGTATATTGGCTTTTGGTGATAAAATCGGGATGAATTGTAATTCTGATACCCGTCTCCTCAAGCACCTCACGGTAAGCGGTCTGAAAATCGTTTTCGCCCTGCTCAACGTGTCCCTTCGGGAAGCCCCAATGGGCGCTTCTTCTGTTCTTGATGAGCAGGAAACGTATCATTCCGCCGATGTTTCTGTAAACAACGGCTCCGCAGGAACGTTCATAAAGACATTCAAGCGTATGCTTCTTATCTCTGACTGCAAATTCAATTCCGTTTGCAATGTCAATGTTAATAAATCTTGTACTCTTCGGTGCCACAACCCAATCTATTTCATTGCTGCCGTCATACCTGACAACGCCGACAACCCTGCCGTCGAAGCTGCGGACGGGATGATTGATACCCATAATAAACGCACCTTTGACAGAGGCGTTGAACTGTTTAGCCCCCTCGACCTCACCATAGTTAAGCTCATAGGTAAAGCCCTGTTCATTGCTGTAAGAATGGATCGGATGAGTCACCTTGATACGAACATATTTTCCAAGCATGTTCTTAACTCCTCCACCGTGTACCGAATATACACGGATTTACCGCAGACGCAACAAAATACATTGTTTTTTCGTCCGCATTCAATTTACCGTAACATTATACATTCATTTTGTTTAAATTACAATAGGAAAATTGAAATAATAGAAAATGTTTGCGGTATAAGTGAAGCCTCACCCTGAATTTTTTAGGATGAGGCTGATTTTATTATATTATTCCATTTTCGAGAGCGGATTCAATAAACTCGGCAAAGATTGAATTTGACCACGCAAACCACGGACGGGTAAAATCCGAAGCGTCGTCGGCATTGAAGCCCTCGTGCATATAGCCGGTGTCGGCATCGGTCGCAACGAGCAGATCAATAAGAGCCTTTATTTCCTCGGGATCGGTCGAGGTAAGTCCCTGCATTGAAAGGGCGATATGCCAGATAAAGTTTTTCGGCGTGTGCGGACTGCCTACGCCTGCGCCCTCCTTTCCTGAGAAGAAGAACGGGTTATCCGAGCTGAGAATAAACTTTCTTGTGTTTAAATAAACGGGATCGTTGACATCGCAGTAGCCGAGGTAAGGCGCACTCAAAAGGCTCGGCACATTTGCGTCATCGGCAAGCACATAATTGCCGAATCCGTCGGTTTCGCAGGCAAAGATTCTGCCGTATTTCGGGTGAAGGCAAGTTCCGTAGGTTCTGATTCCGTACTCTATCTCCTCACGGAGGCTTCTTATTTTCTTTAGAAATTCTTCATCGTCAAATCCCTGCTCGGTCAGAAGCTCGTCAATATATTTCAGCACGACGGAAGCAAACATATTTGATGCAATCAGATATCCGAAGGTACAGCTGTCGTCGCTCGGACGGAAGCCGCTCCAGGTCATTCCCGTAAAGTTAACGGGGTAGCCCTTGCCGCCGTTATGGAGAGTGTCGATCCATCTTGTATTGAAGCGCTGAAATGTGTAGGGAGATTTTTCAAAATGGTGCTGTTCGGTTATCCAGAGGTCAACCACCGTCTTTGCCGTTGAGATAAAATCCTCGTCAATTATCGAGGTGTCACCGGACTGCTTGCAGTAGAGATATGCAAGGCGGAACGGATAGCAAAGCGAGTCGATCTCATATTTTCTCTCCCACACCCACGGATCGTTCTTAGGCACGTCCTCGGTATGTCCGTGTCCGTTGCTCTCAATGTTGAAAGCGTTTGCATACGGATCAATTCTGATGCAGGCAAGCTGACGGACAATCAGTCCTCTGATTATCGAGCGGATTTCGGGATCGTCCTTTGTCAGCGGCAGATAGTGGGTAACCTGCGCCGTGGAATCTCTCAGCCACATTGCGGGGATATCGCCCGTGTAAAGGAAGGTTGAGCCGTCGGGCATAATCTCCGCCGTTGTTTCAAGCGTATTGGGATAGCAGTTGCGGTAGAGCTTCTCCAGCTTAGGATTTTTTGCAAGCTTTTTTGCTACCTCGTCAATGTGTTCGGTTACTGATTTGGGAATATTTTTCATACCTGAATCTCCTTAAAACTGAGTGTAAACCTCTGAATATTTTTCAAGCAATTCCTCTGCAACCTTTAGAGTGTCCTCCTCACCTATTCCCGTCTTTCTCGGAATATAGTTTTCAAGGAAATTGTTCTCAAAAAGCGCAAGCCTTTTCGCCTGGTAAGAGCCGTTGTATTCATTCCTGTCAAGCGGCTGTTTCTTGGAATTATCCTTCAGCTTCTTGGGATTGTCGAAGTAAGCGGCAAGGGAGCGGTAATACATATGCCACCTCGCCTCGTAATAATCCTTGACAAGTCCTCCCCACTCGTTCCACACGGTGTCGTAAAGTATCGAGTGGTCGAACGGTCCCCATATAGTGTGAAGCAGAAGATAGTTGACCTGCAAGGCTTCCTTTTCCTCTTTTCCGTTTCCAAGCTCCTGCGCCTCAACATATTTCGTGCAGAAATTTGTTTCCTCTCTCGTTCTGAGAAGTCTGTCAATATCCTCGCAGATTTCAAGGAACAGGTTGCTCGCCTGTTCAAAATTGCGGACATTTTTTTCTCTGAAAAATTCCGTCGCCCTGAGATAAACAGGATATGCAAGATCGGAAAGAAACTGGCGGACAATCGACTGTAAATCAGCTCGCATTGCGTCAATCTTTTTCGCATCGGAGCCGAGAATACTTTTCGCTATGTCATACAGCTTATGGAAATCATAGCTGCGTTCCATTGTATCAAACGGAGCGGTGTGTTTAACGTTCGTACACGGTCGGGCGCATATTATCGAGCCGCAGCACTCGTCGCTGCCGCAAAGGTCGATAAGCGAAATTATATCATCACCGAAAGCGTCGGTCTTGTAACGTTTGCGGCAGAAATCCCGTACAAATTCATCTCGGTCAAATCCGCCGTCAGAGGTCAGAGCTTCAAGAGCCGCAGCGCAGAAAACGGGGTTGATATCAAAAGTGTCAAAAGCCAACGCACCTCCGAGCGGAGAATCGGCAAAAGGATCGTCGCATATTTTTTGAACATTGCCGTAAATTCCCGTCCTGCCGTAGCGGTTGCCGCTTATCTCGGTAATATAGTTTTTTCCGTCGAGAATGTTTGAGCTTTTTGCCATTCCGCAGTCGTCAAGAAAAATATATCTTTCACCCTTACACTCCTTGAAAAAGTCGGCGTTGACCGAGCTTGTGTGCATATAGCACACGGCGTCTTCGTCAAACTCACCGAGCATTTCCTCCAAAGCCTTGCCGAGATCGGCAAGATGTGAGTTGTAGCCCTTTTTGTCGGATTCATAAATTCCTTCAAAGATATAGCTGTGAGTTTCACCGAGAGCCTCACGCTGAATAGTCAGGAACTTTTTGTTAAAGATTGAGTAGAAAGCATTCTTAGGTCTGATAAAAAATATCGGCGGAAAATTGTACCACATAGGAGCCTTAAATATATCCATTTTGATATATTTCCTCCTCATGCTGAACGGAACGCTCGGCAAGGCGGCAGGAAATATCGGCTCGATGCCGAGACTTCTCTCACGGTCGGAGATAAGCTTGCCGACGGTGATTTTTCTGTCAAGATATTCTTTGCTGTTGACGGAGTTTGTTCCCATAATATTGCCCGTGAGCTGATTCATCAGAAACGCAGGACCTGATGAAAACTCAAGGCAGAATTTTTCGGGCATACCGATATCGGTCAGCATTCTGAAAAGCACGCCGTCAAAGCCGACAGGCTGGAGCGCACGGTTGATTCCGTGCATCGCCATAAAGTCGATTTCCTTTTCCCATCGGTCAAAGCCCCAAAAGTTTCCCTCAAGCGAAAACTTCTCATAGCTTGTCATCGCACGGATTTTTTTCTTCACCGTGCGGCAGATTTTTTCCTCGGGCAAGGGAGCTGAGGAAAGCGTTGAAATATCATAATCTCCGCTTGTAATAACAACTCCGTGAAACCTGTTGAGATAGTCATAATAAGCCATTGCCTGACTCAGAACACAGTTACCTGCAAGCACAACCTTTTTATCTTCGGCATAAATCTCATAGCAGTCATATCCGTTGTCCGATTCAATCGTTTTCAGAATAAACTGATCTGCGATCCTCGGAGTGTTTCGTTTAATAAGCTCAAGCATTGCAACGTCTCCTTATGGTTTATACAAGAGGTATTATACTCTATTATAACGACAAAATAAAGCAAATTTTTTATGAATTTTCAAACATAAAAAAGGACGGCCGAAACCGTCCTTGATTATTGGATTATTAAATCACTTATGCCTGCTTGAGGAGCTCCTCAAGAACGCTGAGTACAGTAATGAAGAATCCAAGGAAGAGAAGAGCCTGCTGCTTTGCCCAATCCTTGAGTCTCTCCTGCCATGTGAGAATCTTCGGCTGATGATAGAAGCATGCTGTATCGAAAACGATATCGTCTTCGGAGTCACCGTTGAGGGCGATCTCTGAAAAGTTACCGTCAGCATCCATATAGCCTGCCGTACCCCAAGCGCCGTCGATCATCCAGCCGAGATCGTAGCCGCCGAAGATACCAACCTGACCGAAGTCAACGCCGTATTCCTCAGGAACCTGATCTGTTGTTTCGAGGTTTACATAACCGATGACAACGCCCTCGTCGGGAGTTGAAAGGAGAGTGCTGAACTGATCCTTGCTGATTGCGAATGTGAAGTAGCTGTCGCCGACTTCCTCATTGATACCGATTTCGATACGGTTGTCAACAGGGATAACGTCTGTGCACTCGATGCTTGTGATTGTAGCATAGCCGTTTGCGTCCATATCGCCGAGAAGAGCAAGTCCGTTTGTACCTATGTAGAGTGTCTCTGCCTCCTCAGGAAGCTTGTCAAGATAATCAGCATAGATTCTGATAGGAATCTGATATGACTGTGACGGCTCAATGTAGGTATTGTCGATAGAAATAACGATCTTACCCTCGAGCTTGCCGATGTTTGCAGGCATCTCTGCCGGAGCTTCTTCTGTCTCACCCTCAGCAAATGCGGCAACGCCGAGTGTGAAGAGCATAATTACAGAAAGAAGAATTGCTAAGAATTTTTTCATGTGAAATCTCTCCTTTTGTTTTTTTGCATTTTCATGCGCTTTATTTTGCATAGTGTTGGGGAACACTTCGCTTTGTACTAATAATATCACGAAATTATTTTTTATAATTCCATTTTAGAAATATATTCGCTTTTTCATAAAAATTTCATAATAAATTTTTTCATTTTAGTATATTATGAAAAATAAATAACAATATATTGTATCAATCGCAAACTTCCTGCATAACTTCATTGACGACCGAGCCTGCAACCGAAAGTCCCGAACCTGATTTTTCAACGACACAGATCACAGCGTAAGGTGTGTCCTCCCTCTGGGAAAAGCCGACAAACCATGCGTGAGAGCCGCCCTCTACCTCCGCCGTTCCCGTCTTGCCGCACATTTCAAGTCCGGGGAAGGTATCGTCCGAATAATAGTTCACAACGTTTGAACGCAGGAGCTTTTTCATCTGTGCGGCAATCTGCGGATCAAGGTTCACCGTTTTGTTGACCTCGGTTTTTCCGATTATATCCGTCTTGCCGTCGGGATACACCATATTTTCGACGAAATACGGCTTTGTCGCAACGCCGTTGTTTGCGATCGCACCCAAAAGAGTGAGCATATGGTAGGGATTTACCATGGTCGTGTACTGACCTATTCCTGCCCAGCCGAGATCGGTTTTTGTGGTCTTGCTGACATCGAACTTGCTTGCGGAAACAGTAATCTGTCCCATATTCTCTTTTGTGTTAAAGCCAAGCTCGCCTGCCGTCTGCATAAGCTTTGACTGACCGAGCTGAATTGCAATCTGAGCGAAAGCCGAGTTGCAGGAATGGTTCAGAGCCTCCTCAAAGTCCACCGTGCCGTGAACTCCGTTACAGATGATTTTTCCGTCGCCCGTTTCATATTCACCGGTACATTCAAATGTCTGAGAATAGATATCGGGGATATTTTCAATCGCACTTATCGCCGTTACAATCTTGAAAATCGAGCCGGGAGTATACATACCCGAAACGAAACGGTTGAGGTAAACTCCCTCATATTCATCGGGATTTTCGTCGATATCGTCCGGTTTATTCTGCGGATCGTAGGACGGAGTTGAAACCATACACACCATTTCACCCGTCCTGTAATTATAGACGGCTATCGTACCCTTTCTGCCGTCCATCGCCTGATAAGCCGTTTTGCAAATATCTGCGTCAAGGGTAAGGTTGATATCATTTCCTCTGTTGTATTTTTTCAGGTTGTAAACTCCGTTGACAAAATCGTAACCCGAAAGCTTTGAGCTGTAAACATACTGAACGCCCGTTGCAATAAAAGACGAGTTGTCGCCTACCGCATGAAGCATCGCCTTGCGTACCGTCTTGTCGTCATTATACACCCGGACTCCGTCCTCGCTGTAAACGAGCTTTGTGCCGTTGCGGTCAAAAACCGTGCCTGCGCTTGAGATCTCGCCGTTCTTATATATGTGCTGATTGACGAGGTTCGATGTCCATTCCGCACCGTGAACAAAGAAATTGTAGATCATAAATCCGAGACCGGCAAAAAACGCAATTATTACAAAATATAAAACAAAGGCTCTTCTTGTTGTATTTCTCATCGCTTTGTTCCTCCGTTCGGAGGCTTTCTCCGTGATATCGGGATATCCTTTGAGCTTTGCGGTGAAGCAGTCCGTTTTTTACTGACGGGAATATCCTTGGCGGAGGAAGTCGTTTTTTTCTTGCTGACAGGAATGTCCGCCGCCGGCTTTTTTGCCGTTACGGGTTTATTGACAACAGGAGGTATATACACCTGTCTTTTAGGTCTCTTGCCGATCATAATGTTGTCGGGATAAAGCGGATGGTCGGGCAGAATTGTCTTTGACAGCTTTGGATATGTTCTGATATCCGCCGACTTAATAAACGCAAGCATACCCCATGAGGAAATAACACTTGATCCTCCTCGGCTGATGAACGGAAGCGTAACTCCCGTAAACGGCAGAATATCCGTTACACCGAAGATGTTAAGGCTTGTCTGGAACAGAATCAGACCTGCCGCCGCACAGGCTGCAATAGCGTAGAATGCGGAGCGGGTGTTCCTCGCCACCTTGATGGCATAAAGCAGAAGAAAAGCGTAGGTTATGACTATCGTAAAGGCGATTATCATACCCCATTCCTCGCAGATCATTCCGAATGCCAGGTCTGTCGAGGCAAAGACAACGTTTCTCAGCTCGCCCTTTCCGATTCCGAGTCCGAAAAGTCCGCCGCTCGCCGAATAGATCAGCGTCCTCGTCTGCTGCATACCCTCCTCGTTAATCAGCTCCCAGATATGCCTGTATGCACGGAAGCGTGCGGCAACGTGCGGCTTGAAATAGACAATCATTAACGCTCCGAGAAGTGCGGCAACGCAGACAATCGCTATCGTTCTGACGTCACCCGAACGCATAAATGCAATTATAATAAATGTGAAGAAAAATATCAGCGCCGTGCCGAAATCCTTCATAAGGAAAAGCGCACCCACACAGCCGAACGAGAAGATGAGATACTTGGTCAGGCTTCGTGCGTTTTGCAGCTTATCCAAGGACGCCGCACCGACAAAAATAAATGCAAGCTTTACGAACTCCGACGGCTGAATGGAAATACCGCCGATAGTTATCCAGTTCAGCGCACCGTTGGTATATTGGGCAAGGGCAAGATTGGCAACAAGCAGTCCGACCGCCGCCACGGCAACAGGCATTCTCAGCTTCATAACAATGTCCGTCCGCCTCAAAACAACAATCATCGCAATAAACACGAACAGTCCCAGCACGATCGCCACGACCTGCTTGAGTGCGTAGCCGTCATCGACAGTCGCAACATTCGTCAGTCCGATACCCGAAAACAGAAATCCTATTATTTCAATTTCAAAATTGTTCTGCCCGAAGAAAGTCGAGGCAATTATAAAATATCCCCATTCAAGGATAATAAATCCTGCATAGATCACAAAAAGCTTGCTGTTGAAGCCGTTGCCCGTTATCGCAACGGTTCCCGTCAGCACCTGAAATATTGTAACGAGGATCAATGCAAATCCCCAGTGGAATTTATTGTTCAGCTTTTCGCCGCTCACGGTATTCCCCCTTTCGACTTCTTTGATTTATTCATTATAAACCATTTGTCGGAAA
This sequence comes from Clostridiaceae bacterium, assembly GCA_016292785.1. GTDB lineage: Bacteria > Bacillota > Clostridia > Oscillospirales > Acutalibacteraceae > CAG-488. The sequence continues at coordinate 10,600 of JAEDFL010000035.1, forward strand.
ATCTCAACATATTTGATATTTTTTTACATTTGTGATATAATTCAGAAAAATAAAGTCGGGTGAGAAAATGGATAACAAAAAAATCTTAAAGCTTACGGAATTTATAAACAGCTCAAAGAAAACCGTCTTTTTCGGCGGAGCGGGCGTTTCGACCGAGAGCGGCGTCAAGGACTACCGAAGCGAGGACGGGCTTTACAATACCGTGCGTGAATACGGCGTTTCTCCCGAAACGATACTCAGCCACAGCTTTTTTGTTTCAAAGCCCGATATTTTTTACGACTTCTATTACAAATATTTTCTTGAGCTTGACGTCGAGCCGAACACGGCGCATATTGTACTTGCCGAGATGGAGCAGAAAGGCAAGCTTTCCTCGGTCATCACTCAGAACATTGACGGACTGCATCAGAAAGCAGGAAGCAAAAACGTAATCGAGCTTCACGGCACAACCGCCGTCCACTACTGTATGAATTGCGGCAGACCTTTCCCCCTCGATGAGCTGAAAGTCTTGAAAGGCAAAGTGCCGAAATGCGAAAAATGCGGCGAGCTTGTCCGTCCCGATGTTGTGCTTTATGAAGAACCGCTCAAGGAAAATGTCGTTGAAAAAGCGATTGACGAAATTTCCGCCGCAGATCTGCTGATTATCGGCGGCACATCGCTTGCGGTCTATCCTGCGGCAATGTATATCAGGTATTTCAACGGCTCGCACATTGTTCTTATCAACAAAGGAAAAACCGACTTCGATTCAAAAGCCGACCTTGTTTTCAGAGAAAATATCGGTCAGGTTCTCGGAGCGGTCAGAGATAAAATTTAAGGTGGTCAGCATTATGTTCAGAGAAATGAGAAGATCCAATCAACAGCTTTCGCACGGGGAATGTGAAAGAATTCTGAAACAGGGCAAAACGGGAGTGCTTGCCGTTCTCGGCGACGGCGGATATCCCTATGCCGTTCCGCTCAACTATTACTACTCAGACGGCGAAATATTTTTTCACTGTGCCAAAGAGGGACACAAGCTTGATGCTATCGTCAAATGTCCAAAGGTTTCATTCTGCATAATTGATCGTGACGATATCCTTGCGGAAAAGCTGACAACTCTTTACAAAAGCGTCACCGTTTTCGGCAAGGCTGAAATAATAGAAGACGAGGCACAGGCTCGCACCTCGGTAACCGAGCTGAGCATAAAATACTGCCCCGATCAGCTTGACAAGATCGTTGAAGAAACAAACCGTGATCTCGGCAGGCTGTGTATGGTGAAAATCAGCATAGAGCATATGACAGGCAAACAGGGAAAAGAACTTATGAAGGGGGAAATCGGATGAAAAATAAAGTTATCAGGTTAACTTCATTTATTCTGACGATCATTTTAGCAATGAGCACGATTTTTTACACATCGGCATTTAACGAAACAGGCCAGATAAAAATAACCGAGCCTACTCCGCTTCTTAAAGAGGACGGAAGCCTGACTCAGCCGGGTTACTGTTTTACCGAGCTTTACCGGTACGACCGCTCTGCAATCAAGGCGAACCAGACGAGGATAAAGGAATGGGATTTTTATCAGATCTCCAACAGCCGTTATGTTCTCCAGGTCACAATGGCGGATATATCTCTCGGCGGAGCGGCAAACGTAACCCTCTTTGATATGCAGACCGGCAAAAGCCACAGTGCGGTTTCGCTGAGACTTCTCAGCTTCGGAAAATTCGGACTTTCCGAAAACGCCATGTCGCCCCAGACCTTTTCACGTCATAAGCTCGGATTTAATCTTGATGTTAATGTCACTCAAACGCAAAGAACTATAAAATTCAGCGGCAGAACAGGAGGCAAGCCCTTTACCGTTGATCTGTCAATGGATATGTTCCCCAACCATGAGTATCTTGCCATGGCTCTGCCTTTCGGCAACAGGGACAGCAAACAATTCTACTACAATCAGAAAATAAACTGTATGCCCGTCACGGGTACGGTAAAGATCGGAGATATGACCGTCATTTTCGATCCGTATGATTCGTTCTGTGTTCTTGACTGGGGACGGGGCGTCTGGCCTTACCACACCAACTGGTACTGGGGCAACGGAAGCACCCGACTTGAAAACGGCGATATTTTCGGATTTGAGATCGGCTGGGGCTTCGGCGATATGAGTGCGGCAACGGAAAACACGATTTTCCTCAACGGCAAGGCTCACAAGCTCGGTGAAATTTATCTGCAAAAGGACGAAAACGACTGGATGAAGCCTTGGGTGTTCACCTCGTCGGACGGCAGATTTGAAATGACAATGACTCCGTTCTACGATAATTACACCAAATCGAGAGTGCTCTTTATCGGCAATATATGCCATCAGGTTTTCGGCAAATGGAACGGCACGGTCACGCTTGACGACGGTACGGTCCTTGAAATACATGATATGGTTGCGTTCTGTGAGAACTCTGATAATATGTGGTAAAGAAAAACAAAAATCGGCTTGCAATGCAGGCCGATTTTTTCGCTTATTGCGGCAGCCCCTTTTCTTTATGCTGCCAATTTAATCCTCTGTACCAGCTTCGCTCTGTCAAGCACAAGCTCGGCAAAGACGATCTCGATAACCGACATCACGACTACCTGTATCGCTCTCGTTGCAAGCAGGACTGTGAATGCCTTGGTGTAGAGGATCGAGATAAACAGGGTGTTCAAAAGGAACTCGCAGACGATCTGAGTTGAAAGCACCGCAATAACGATTCTGCCGATGTTACACTTCTTGTAGAGCAAAAGACCGAAAACAAGTCCGGTCAGAGCCGCCGTTGCCGTAAAGCCGGGGAAATAAGGTCCCGTCGGCACAAGAATTGCTCCGATGAAGTCGATCATCGCACCCGTTACCATTCCGCCGATCGGTCCTGCAATGCAGGCGGCGAGCATGACCGCAACGAATGAAAATTCAATCTTGGTGTTCCACACGCTGATAACGGGGACAAGTCTGCCCAGTACAACACCGACAGCGATCAGCAAGGCGAGGGCGCAAAGCTGTTTTGTGAAATTCTTTTTGTCAATTTTGTTCATAATAAAAAACCTCCTTATTACCCGTTTTGAATAATAAGGAGACAAGTCGCATATTACTCAGCGGGATGCGACAGAAGAACCGCAAGAAATCTTTTCGTCCGACGGACAACTCCCCGTTCCGTCGGCACTTAACGCTCATCTGTCTACTCTGAACATTACTATTATATACCCGATAATCTAAATGTCAAGGGTTATTTGTTAAATCCTTCAACTTTCATATAATCTTTTGATTTATACTTGATGAATACGGTCAGAGCCGCACCGAACGGTATTGCCAGTACGGTCAGGAATTTTCTCGGTGACTCGGAGATGAAGTGCTTGTTTTTCATCAGAATCGAGCTTGAAACATAATGAATACAGTTGCGTATGACGTCTTTCGGCTGAGGGAAAGCGGTCATATCAAACTTTCTCAGGAATGCAAAGCCCTGCGGATTTCTGAGATACTGACGGTACATATTCGTGCTTGAGCCGTCCGCCATATACTCCACCACGCAGACAGGCTCGTTCATTATTATCAGCGTGTAGTGCAAATCGGCAAGGGTGTATTTATACGACAGCGGAACATACTTTTCGCCCGGAAAAGTGGGATAAGGCGGAAAGCTTTTCATAATATCCGTGCGATAGATAATTTTTTTATCGCCTCTGCCGCCCCTCTGATAGTAGGAATAGAAGGTGGTGTCAAATCGGTCGGTTTCAAGCTCCTTGCCGATCACCTTGCCGTTGTCAAAAATATCGAGTGCAAGTATTCCCGCATATTTTTCGTCGCCGTATTTTTTCCAGCAGTTGACGATCTTTTCGACCGCATCATCGGTCATATAGTCGTCGGAGTCAATGCAGGTGTTCAGCTCGGTGTCGATGTTTTCATAGGCGGTGTTATGAGCCGTGTGCATACCGCCGTTTTCCTTGTAGACATACTTTATCTCAAAGCCGTTGTCAGGCACGGACTGCCATTCTTTGATAAGCTCGGCGGTGTTGTCCGTTGAGCCGTCGTCAACGACCAGCCAGACAAAGTCCTTTAAGGTCTGACGGCGCAGGCTCTCATAGCATTTGTGAATAGTATATGCACGGTTGTATGCAGGTGTGAACACGGTAAGAGTTTTCTTTTGCGAGTCCATAGTACGACCTCCGAAGCTTTTCAGACTTCCCCTGTTGTATAAAAAAACCGCCGGGCAAAACCCGACGGTTTAAACCTTGATTTAATTATACAATCAAATAAGCTTTTTGTAAAGAGCCGTAATTTCTTCAACGCTTGTATCCTTCGGGTTGCCCGGACGGCAAGCGTCGTCATAAGCGGACTGAGCAAGGAACGGGATATCCTCTTCCTTAACGATCTCCTTGAGATCTGCCGGGATTCCTACATCCTCGGAAAGCTGTCTTACCGCTTCAACAGCCGCCTTGCGAGCGTCCTCGATGCTCATGCTCTCCGTACCCTCAACGCCCATTGCCTTTGCAATGTCACGGTACTTGTCGCCCGTTGCAGGAGCGTTGTACTCCATAACGGTCGGGAGAAGGATTGCGTTTGCAACGCCGTGCGGTGTGTCGTAAAGTGCGCCGAGCGGATGAGCCATTGAGTGAACGATACCGAGACCTACATTCGAGAAGCCCATACCTGCAACATACTGACCGAGAGCCATTCCCTCTCTGCCCTCTGCGGTGTTCTCAACAGCACCGCGGAGATTTTTGGCTATGATCTCGATAGCCTTGATGTGGAACATATCGGAAAGCTCCCATGCGCCCTTGGTGATGTAACCCTCGATAGCGTGGGTAAGAGCGTCCATACCTGTTGCGGCGGTAAGTCCCTTGGGCATTGACGACATCATATCGGGATCGACAACAGCAACAACAGGAATGTCATGCACATCAACGCATACCATCTTGCGGTTTTTCTCAGCGTCGGTGATAACATAGTTTATTGTAACCTCGGCGGCTGTACCTGCCGTTGTCGGAACAGCGATAATGGGAACGCACTTGTTCTTTGTCGGAGCAACGCCCTCAAGAGAACGGACATCTGCAAACTCAGGGTTTGCAATGATGATGCCAACTGCCTTTGCGGTATCCATTGATGAGCCGCCGCCGATTGCAACGATGCAGTCTGCGCCGCAAGCCTTGAATTTCTCAACGCCTGCCTGAACATTCTGGATAGTCGGGTTCGGTTTGATATCGGTAAACAATTCATATGCGATGCCTGCATTATCAAGAACGTCGGTAACCTTCTTCGATACGCCGAATTTTACAAGATCGGGATCGGAAGCAACCATTACCTTGCCAAAGCCTCTGCTCTTGATTTCATCGGGAATTGCATTGATTGCGCCTGCGCCGTGGTAAGAAGTTTCGTTAAGTACAAATCTGTTCAAAATAACACTCTCCTTAATTGCCGCCGAGATAAGCGGTCTTTTGTCTTTTTAGCCGAGAAACGTCCGAAAATGAAAACGTTTACTCTACTCTCAATTATATTATATACTCAAATCTTGCGAATTTTTTGGTATTTTTTTAACAAAATGTGAACTTTTCGATTTCACGGACAGTCAGTATGCCGCCGTTAACCGTAAAGCGAACATCATATCCCGCAAATCCGAATCCGTAGATTCTTTCGGGATCGTCCTGATACTGAGGTCTCGGATCAAGCTCAAGCACCTTTATGAGTGCCGCTTGCTTGTTTTCGGGAATTTTCGACTTCAGCTCATCCGAAAAAACGACCTCTAGCCTTTCGCTCCCGTCCTTTGAAAAACCGCCGACAGCCTCGGGGTGACAGTCGGCATAGGGAACATACGGTTTGATATCGACTATCTCGGTGCCGTCCATGAGATCTGCGCCTGAAACGATCAGGTCTGCACCGTCAATTTTTTCAAGCCTGACGCATGAAAGACCGATATTGTTCGGACGAAACGGCGAACGGGTTGCGAACACTCCCATTCTTACGTTTCCGCCGAGCTTTGGCGGACGGACGGTCAGCGAGCCGCTGTTTTCGGGAGTATTGAATTTCCACAGAAGCCAGAGGTGAGAAAAACCGTCAAGTCCCCTGATCGCATCCGGACTGCGAAACTCAGGCTCAAAGACAACCCTGCCTTTAAGCTCCTCTACAAGTCCGCTCTGTCTCGGTATACCGAATTTTGTCGGAAAATCCGTGTGAATGGTTGCTATCTTTTTCATATCGCCCTCTCCGTTCGGCTTATTCCAGAACGAGGACTTCGTAAGGCTTGACAAATATCTCTCCTTCAAGAGTTCTGCCGCTGAGAATATCCGTCATCTTCTTTTCAAGAACATACCTTCCGCCCTTGTTTGCGTATTCGGCAAGGATAAGTCCCTTTCTTTCGCCGCCCTCACGGGGAACAACCATTATATTGCCGTCAGGTGTGCGTGAGCAGTCCACACCTGCTTCGGCAAGCGCAACGGAGAAAAGCTTTGCGGCGTCCTTAGCCGAGGGGAAGGTTCCGAGAACTATGACTGTTCCCCTGCCGTACTTCTTTTTGATAACGATCGGCTTGCCGACAAGCTCGCTGTGTCCCTGATTGATATTCACCAATGCGCCCTCCTGCTCGGAGAACACCTGATAATAAACTCCGCCGTCAAAATCTTCGCCGTCGTTCCAGCTTGATTTAATGTGATTTACCGTGTCGGGAATACCGTAAAGCCACGTTTCACCGATCAGCTTTTCAAGAATGCCGAACGGGCGGTCGCAATACTTAGTTCCCGTTTCTCTGCGAACATCGGAAAGAGGGCCGACAACCCAGACTCCTCCATTTTTAACCCATTCCTCAATCCTTTCGGGAAGACCGTTTTCATCTATTGAAAGCATCATCGGGGAGAAAATGATCTTGTAGCCGTCAAGCGGCTGTACCGTGTCGATAACATCGGGGCGAACTCCGAGATCGACAAGCGGACGGTAAAACATCTCATAAACCGTGGGATCATATTCGTATTTTTTTACAACGTGCTGAGTCTGCCAAATGATCCAGTTGAGTGACGAGAAATGGAAGCCGACCTGAGTGCTGACCTTTGTTGAGTTCAGGAAATCCGCCGCCTTTGCAAAATCCGCCGCTGTTTTCTTCACCTCGGGAAGAATGTGCTGAGGTCTGCCCGAAGTGTCCAGCACCGAGCCGTGCATCAGCTCGTGGCCTGCCCAATGGGTGCGCCACAGCCAGTACATATTCGCTTCGCCGCCCAGAGCAAGAGGAAGCCACGAATTGATATAGCAGAAGTTTTCGGGCTTTATCGACTGACCGATGCCCGTACTTCCGTTCCAGCAAGTCTGAGTTTCCGTATTCCAGAACGGGCGATCCTTGATATTTCTGAGATAATCAAACCAGAAGCAAGCGATCTGAATGTTATCGGGATCGTTATAATGATTGAACTGAACAACATCAAGCTTGCTGTTCATCTCACGGTAGTCCATCGAGGCGAACGGCATAGTGTCCGTACCGACGGGCACAGAAACATATCGGTGGAGAATATCCGCCTGCATATGGATAAAATCAATGTGACCGATATTCTGAACCTTACACCATTCCTGCTTGTGATGCGGATTTACCCATGTGTTTGTCGGAAGCGGCAGGTCGTCAAAGCTGTCGTAAGCCTGACTGAAAAGATTGAGATTCCATTCCTCGTTCAGCCTTTCGACCGTGCCGAATTTTTCTTTCAGATAATCTATAAATTTCTTTTGGCAATGCTCGCAGAAACAGCCCTCGCCGTATATCTCGTTGTCGCACTGCCAGCCGATTACATTCGGATCGTCGGCAAATTCCTTTGCCATAGCCTCGGTAATTTTTGCACTTGCTTCACGGTAGGCAGGATTGTTGGAACAGCAATGTCTCCTGCCGCCGTGCTCCGTCCGTGTCCCCGGCTCAAACTCCCTGAGACTGTCGGGGTGCTTGAGGGTAAACCACCTCGGCGGAGTTGCCGTCGGCGTGCCGAGAATAACGGCTATGCCTGCCTCTCCGAGCTTGTCAACAACCTTGTGAAGCCAGCCGAACTCGTACTGTCCCTCTTTCGGCTCCATCTTACGCCATGCAAATTCGGCAACACGGGCGGCGTTTATACCTGCCTG
>JAEDFL010000074.1 GCA_016292785.1 Clostridiaceae bacterium
TGTATAATATTTATGACAATTTCCAAAGGAGATTTTTTATGAAAAATATTCTTGTTACCGGCGGAGCCGGCTTTATCGGCAGCAATTTCATTTATTATATGCAGCGCAAGCACCCCGACTACAGATTGGTATGTATTGACGCTCTGACCTATGCAGGCAATCTTTATACTCTTGACGCGGCACGCAAGGGTAATTTTCGATTTGTCCTCGGAGATATAACTGACAGAAAGACTGTTTTTGCACTCTGCGAGGAGGAAAAATTCGATGCAATAGTCAATTTTGCGGCTGAAAGCCACGTTGACCGTTCGATCGAAAATCCGGAGGTTTTTCTCAAAACGAATATTCTCGGAACTCAGGTGCTTCTCGATGCCTGCAACAAATACGGAATTGCACGTTATCATCAGGTTTCTACCGATGAGGTCTACGGCGATCTTCCGCTTGACCGCCCCGACCTTTTCTTCACCGAGGATACTCCGATTCACACCTCGTCGCCGTATTCCGCAAGCAAGGCTTCGGCGGATCTCCTCGTTATGGCATATCACCGCACGTTCGGCACACCCGTAACGATCTCACGCTGTTCCAACAACTACGGACCTTATCAGTTCCCCGAAAAGCTCATTCCGCTTATGATTTCAAAGGCGCTTGCCGACGAGAAGCTCCCCGTTTACGGCGAGGGACTCAATGTCCGTGACTGGCTCTATGTTGACGATCACTGCAAGGCGATTGATATGATCCTCGAAAACGGCAGGATCGGCGAGGTCTACAACATCGGCGGTCACAATGAAAAAGCGAACATTGACGTTGTTAAAACAATAATTAAAGCCGTCGGCAAGGACGAGAGCCTTATAACCTATGTCAAGGACAGACCGGGACACGATATGAGATATGCTATTGACCCTGCTAAAATCCACTCCGAGCTTGGTTGGACGCCCGAAACCCTGTTCAATGACGGTATACAGAAAACGATCGACTGGTATCTCAGTAACCGTGAATGGTGGCAGAAGATATTAAGCGGCGAATATAAGAATTACAGAGGTTGATTTTATGAAAAAGTTTATCGCAGTTATACTTATGATAGCGGTTGCGCTTTCCCTTTCCGCCTGCGGAAAGAAAAAAGAGGGTGACCTCGGCAAGCAGACCACGATTGACGAGAAGAACGGCTACACTCTGGTTGAGGAGGTTCTTCCGTTTAAATTCAATAAGGACGAAAAAGAGCTCAAAAAAGATCCGAATGCCAAAATGACCGGCTTTGTTACAAACGAAGGTAATGCCGCAGGAAAGATCAGCGTAAAAACACAGGCTGTTGAAATCGCCAAAAAGGAAGTTGCCGAGAAATTCAACAAGGTAAATATTGCCTATGACCGCACGCAGGGAATATGGAGAATAAAGTTCTCCCTTGACACGGTGACGGAGGAAAAAACCACGAACACATCGGTTATGACCGTTTATGTAGATGAGGACGGTTATACTCTGGCTACAACGAAATAAATAATTTTACGGCAGTGCAGCGTTTGTACTGCCGTTTTTGCAAAGGAGAAAAAACAATGTCATTTGAAAGAAGAAGCGAGCTTTGGACATACGATGTTTTCCCCAAGGTCGTGACCGCAGGTAAAAAGGTTTGCATACATATCCGTCCGTTCGGCGGCAGAAAATTCTTTGAGCCGGGCAAGGAATACACGGCGATCGTCCGCTGGCTCAACGGCGGAAAGCCGGAATTTTTCCCGTTAACGGCTTATATGAAAAATCTCACCGCAACAGCAAGTGAAAACGGAATTGACATTGAGCTTACACTTCCGTCAGAGGGCGAGTACAGGATCAGTTTCAAAAAAGAAAAAGGAGAGCTGACCTTTGCCGTCTACGCCGTTGAGGGTGATCTTGTCGGAGTGTATCCGTTTATGGGAGACCTTCATATGCACACGAACTATTCCGACGGCGCACACGATCCCGAAAATGTTGCGGCAAGCTATCGTTCACACGGCTACGATTTCCTTGCAATGACAGATCACAAACGCTATTATCCGTCGCTTTATGCCATGGAGAGCTTTAAGGATATTCCGACCGAGTTTAATCTGATACCCGGCGAGGAAATTCATCTCCCTGCGATTAACGGCTTTTACGTTGATCCTCATACAGTCAACTTCGGCGGCGAATACAGCATAAATTCGCTTATCGAGTATGATGCGATTGAGGAAGTCGGCAAGGATAAAAAGCTTCGTTCCCTTTACGGGGATTGCCCGGACGTTATGACAAAAGAGGAATTTGCCGCAAAAATGACCGAGCTGGCAAAGGACATTGATGTGCCCGATAACATTGATCCTCTGACCGCCGCAACTATCAAGTGGTTGTATGACGAGATCAGAAAAGCGGGCGGACTTGCAATTTTCCCTCATCCGACATGGATCGCAGGCAACTCTTTTCACGATGCCGACGCATTTAACGACTGGATGGTTGAAAATCATATTTTTGATGCTTTCGAGGTTCTGGGAGGAGAGAATTATTTTGAACAGAACGGTTTCCAGACCGTCAGGTATTATGAGGATATGGCAAGAGGTTACAAATATCCCATTGTCGGAAGCACGGACAGCCATAACTGCACTCCCGAAAACCGCAATGCTTTCATCTGTTCAACGATTGTCTATTCACCCGAAAACGAACGGAAAGCAATCATTGATTCGATCAAGAATTTCAGAAGTGTTGCCGTTGATTCGATAAGCAAGGAGTTCCGCCTTGTCGGTGAAATGAGATATGTCCGCTACGGCTGTTTCCTGCTGAAGAATTATTTTCCGATCCACGATGACGCTTGCTTTGAAGAGGGCAGACTTATGAAGCAGGCGATCTACGGCTCTGAGGACGAGAAGCAAAACGCCGTCGCCACCCTGTCCGTAATGAACGGAAGAATGAAAAAGATGAGAGAAAAATATTTTTCGTTTTGAATAAGGAAAATTTGAATTAAACAAATCATTGAAAAGGCGAATTTGAACAAAGAAAGTAAATATCTAAACAACGCTCCCACTTTCTGACAATCGGGAGCGTTGAAACTTAGATTTTAGATTTTAGACGCAGATACTTTAAAATTTGCAGAAACCAATTCAGCCTCCCCCTTGAAGCAAGGGGAGGTGTTACATTTATGCGACGGAGAGGATAAATGAAGAAAAGGAATTGAAAAAATCTTTCTAAAATCACTCAGACAAATCAGATTTCAGAAGATAATACTTTTAAACACCAAAGAAGAAAAAGTTTGCAGAAACCCTGCAAGCCTTCCCCTTTAGGGGAAGGTGGCACTGACGAAGGAAGTGACGGATGAGGTGTGGAATTAGACTGTAGATTTTAGATGTTAGATTTTAGACGCAGATACTTTAAGGTTTGCGGAAACCAAATAACCCCCTGTTAAATTTTATCGAAAAATTTCGAAAAAGCTTAACATTGACTTACACGGAACACAACACCGACACAAATAACTATATATAGCCAATGAAACCAAACCTGCCCTCAAAATATACAAGAGGGGAAAATGAACTAAAAAGACAAGAAAAGACAAGCGGGCAAAAGCAACACCCGGGGGTGTTGA
>JAEDFL010000036.1 GCA_016292785.1 Clostridiaceae bacterium
TTTCGGGTGTTTCCCAATCTTAAATATTATACCAATGTGTGAAAGATTTATCAAGTGTTAAAACTAATTTTTTTAAAAAAGCGTCGATTTTTGTACGGTAGAGCTGAAAATTTTCCACTCTACTCACAGTAGAGTCGGTGTAGAGAGATAAAAACAATGTGTAGGGTGACTTTTTGAGCGTCTGAGCATACAATGAATGTGTTGAAACAATCGCGGTAAAAGTCAAAGATAGGAGAACAAAATATGACACTTGAAAAAATCATTCTGCCCGAGTACACGGTTAAAGAGGATAAAGCAAATTCGATATCTCACATTGCAGGTGTCGTGTTCGGAATAGCGGCAATGATCGTTCTGTTGTTAAAGTCAAACGATGTAAGCCATATCGTCAGCTCTATTATTTTCGGAACGGCAATGATTATTCTTTACGGCGGCTCGTCTGTTTACCATTGGCTTGCACCCGGAAACGCAAAAAAGGTTGCAAGACTCATTGACCACTCCGTAATCTTCGTCCTGATAACCGGAACGAGTATACCGCTGATGATACTTGACGTCCTCCCCTATTACAAGGCTCTTGCGATATCCTGTATTGCGGTGAGCATTGCGGCTTCGGTTCTCGGTATCACACTTACATTCATAGATCAGGAAAAATTTAAAAAGCTTCAGATGGTGCTTTATATGGTAATCGGCTGGATGTGTATTTTTCTGTTTTATCCGATTTATCTCAATGATAAAAACTGCTTTCTGCTGTTCGGATTGCTGATTCTCGGAGGAATAATTTACACAGTCGGAACGGTTTTCTATTCTCTCGGCAGATACAGGAAGTATTTCCACTTTATCTTTCACCTTTTTATACTTGGCGGTACGGTGACGCATTTTCTTGCGTTTTTTATTTGCCTGTATTAAGAAACGGGGCTGTCCATAATAGTCAGTCCCGTTGTGTTATTTATTTTTCTTTATAAAATGCACAAAGGTAAAGACGATTATGCAAATAACCTGCAATATGGCGCAGGAGATAAAAATGTATTTGAAATCGGGCAGGCTTGCAAAAAGACCTACGGCGGTATAAACAGTGAGATAAGCCGTCCAAATCAAAAGGGACAGACAAACAAACTGAGAAATACCGTTCCACCAGATAAAAGAAAACACGCTCAGAGTTATGAACACGACGGGCAGAGCAAAGAGGAAGGTGTATTCGGAATATTCCGCAAGCGACGGTATCTGCTTAAATATAAGGAACAGAACGGACGCTATAAAATATATTCCGAGAGCCGACACAAGCGGCACAAATACGGCGATCGACCGTCTGTTTTTTCTGCGATTCTTCATCTCAAACGATGTTTTCGGCTTGTCCTCCTCACCGAGAAGAAAGGACATGGTTACTCCGAGTGTATCGGCAATCCTCATTATAGTGAAAATATCGGGCAGGCTCTCCCCTCTTTCCCACTTTGAAACAGCCTTGTCACTGTAATTTATTTTTTCGGCAAGAGCAAGCTGTGTTATTCCGCAAAGCTTTCTCGCCTCTGTCAGCCGTGCGCCGAAAATCTTTTTTGTTTCTTCTTCGTTAATCATTTTTTCACCTTGAATTTTTTTATTATTGTAACACGTCACAAGGCTTTTTACAAGCAACAAAAATTAAAATACTGTTAATCAAAATTTAAAAATATGCTTGTTGACAACAAAATTTCGATTGGATATAATATTTACAACGGAATACAGACGAGCTTTATCTGTTGGTTTTCAGGCAGACTGTCATAAACCGACTGTATTCCAAATACATTTTAGAAAGGAATAAAGGACAATGAAAAAGACGAACAAATACGCAGGTACACAGACGGAGAAAAACCTTATGGCTGCTTTCTCCGGAGAATCGGAGGCTCGCAACAAGTACACCTACTTCGCATCGGTTGCCAAGAAGCAGGGCTTTGAGCAGATCGCCGCCCTCTTCCTTAAAACAGCAGAAAACGAAAAGGAGCATGCAAAGCTCTGGTTCAAGGAGCTTGAGGGAATCGGTGACACGGCTGAAAATCTTCTTGCCGCCGCAGAGGGCGAGAACTACGAGTGGACGGATATGTACGAGGGCTTCGCAAAGACAGCCGAGGAGGAGGGCTTCAAGGAGCTTGCAATCCGCTTCCGTCTTATCGCCGCTATCGAGAAGCACCATGAGGAACGTTACCGCGCCCTGCTTCATAATGTAGAAATGGCGGAGGTTTTTGAAAAGAGCGAAGTCAAGATATGGGAATGCAGAAACTGCGGTCATATCGTTGTCGGAGAAAAGGCTCCTCAGCTTTGTCCCGCATGTAAGCATCCTCAGAGCTATTTTGAAATCCACGCAGAAAATTATTGATTTTTCATTTTGGAGAGTGAATTATGCGTCAGAGATTTTTCATTTGCAAGCGATGCGGAAGTATTGTAACGGTTGTTAAAAGCAAAGGAAATTCCACATTTTGCTGCGGAGAAAAAATGACTGAGCTTATTCCCAATTCAACTAAGGCAGATCCGCAGAAGCACATTCCGATTTTCAAGGTAAATGACGGTAAAATTCACGTTAAGGTCGGCTGTGTAGAGCATCCGATGATACCCGAACACTACATCGAATGGATCGCTGTTCAGACAAAGAGAGGCTTTCAGATAAAATATCTTCATCCCGGAGATAAACCCGAAGCCTGTTTCTTCCTCTGTGACTGCGATGAAATCGAAGCGGTTTATGCTTACTGCAACATTCACGGTCTCTGGTGCAAATAATCGGATTTTACGTTTATTATCCGACATGACCGTAAATACTAATATTAAAAAAGGCGGCGAGGCTTTGTGTCACGCCGCTGTATTATAGGCTTTTTAACAGAGAGGAGCTTTTAAATGGACGCACAGCAATTACTTAGGGAGGCTCAGCATCTTCAGCCGGAGCTTCAAAAATGCCGACGTGAGATACACCGTCATCCCGAGGTCGGTTTTGAGCTTGAAAAAACCAAGGCTTTGGTAAAAGAACAGCTTACCGAAATGGGATATGAACCGAAGGACTGCGGAAAATGCGGACTGACGGCTCTTGCCGGCGGCAAAAAAGACGGTAAAACAATTCTTATCAGAGCCGATATGGACGCTCTGCCCGTCAAGGAAGAAGCTGACGTCGAATATAAAAGCGAGGAGCAGGGCAAAATGCACGGCTGCGGTCACGATATGCACACCTCAATGCTTCTCGGTGCCGCAAAGCTTCTCAAGGAGCATGAGGACGAGCTTGAGGGAACGGTAAAGCTGATGTTCCAGCCTGCCGAGGAAATCTTTCAAGGCTCCGACGATATGATAAAAGCAGGCGTTCTTGAAAATCCGCACGTCGACGCCGCAATGATGATCCACGTTGTTCCCGGTCTTCCCCTGCCCTCGGGCACCGTTCTGATCCCCGACGGCGGCACGGGAATGGCTTCCTGCGAACAGTATAAAATCACGGTCAGGGGCAAAGGCGGTCACGGAGCTATGCCTCACGTTTCGGTCGATCCTATTACGGCGGCATGCCATATTCATCTTGCTTTGCAGGAGATAAACAGCCGTGAGCTTGGCCCCGACGAGTTCGGTATTTTCACTACGGGAATGTTCAACGCAGGCGAAGCCTCAAACATTATTCCCGACACGGCGGTTATGAGAGGAACAATACGCACGGCAGACCTGAAAGTCAATGACAAAATCAAGGCAAGGATCAAGGAGATCTGTCAGGCTGTTGCTTCGGCTTTCAGAGCCGAGGCAGAGGTTGAATTTTTCAATTTCTGTCCCCCGATGATCGCAAACAGTGAAATGTCCGAAAAAGCAAACAGGTTTATGAAAGAGATGTTCGGCGAGGGCGCAATGCCTATGTCGGCTCTCGGCGGTCCCAAGGTCGGCGGCGGAAGCGAGGACTTTGCCTTTGTAAGCTGTGAGGTGCCGACAATCGGAATGTTCCTTTCGGCAGGAAGTCCCGAGGACGGATACAAATACTCACAGCATCACCCCAAGGTTGTTTTTGACGACAGCATACTTTACAGAGGAAGTGCCGCCTACGCTTATTTCGCCGCAAGATATTTACAGGACAAGTCCTGATAACAAAAGGAAAAGACCGTTGATCTCATCAGAAATCAACGGTCTTTAGTTCTTAATAAAGTTTACTGCTCAACGGGATAAACGCTGACCTTCTTGCGATCCTTGCCCAGACGCTCGTACTTAACAGTACCGTCGATGAGAGCGAAAAGAGTATCGTCAGAGCCCTTGCCAACGTTGTTGCCCGGATGGATGTGTGTTCCACGCTGCTTGTAAAGGATGTTGCCTGCAAGAACAAACTGTCCGTCTGCACGCTTAGCTCCGAGTCTCTTGGATTCGGAATCACGTCCGTTACGGGTAGAACCCATTCCTTTCTTATGAGCGAAAAGCTGAATGTTGATCTTAAGCATTTTGACACCTCCGTAGTGTTACTTTAATGTTTTTGGGATAATCTGCGGCTAAAGCCTCAATGTGAAGCTTAAAGCCCTCAAGAATTTGCTGCGCTTCGGATAATTTTGTCACGATGTGAAAGCTCATATTTCCGTCGGAAACATCGATCTTCGCCTGACATTTGACAATATCGGTAAGAGTGTTTACGGTCATAAAAACAGCGGAGGAAACAGCGGCGCATATAATGTCCGATCCCTCGTCCGCAAAGTACGAATGACCTCTCGACTCAAAGCCCGTAATGCCGTTATCCGAGGTAAAAATAGTTACCTTGATCATAGCTTACGCATTGATCGCAGAGATTTCTACCTTAGTGTAGGGCTGTCTGTGACCCATCTTGCGCTTCTCGTTCTTCTTCGGCTTGTAGGTAAATACAACTACCTTCTTCGCCTTGCCATTCTTGACAGCCTTTGCCGTTACAGTTGCACCGTCAACATACGGAGCGCCTACAACAATGCCATCTTCCTTGCCGACTGCGATAACCTTGTCAAAAACAACTTCGCTGTCTGCTTCAACGTCAAGCTTCTCAATGTAGAGAGTGTCTCCTGCCTCTACCTTGTACTGCTTGCCGCCGGTAACGATGATTGCGTACATTCTAACTAACCTTCCTTTATTATGGACTCGCTACGTGGGGCGGAATAAATCACTTGTGCCGCCCGAAAGCGACGCCCGTAATATGCGGTATTTAGAATTTTATCACAGAGGTCAAGCTTTGTCAACAGTTTTTTGAAAAAATCGAATATTTTAAAATTACTGTTTGACACCGGTCGATATTGATTGTATTATATTTGTATATCACGGAGGTGAAACAATGTTCGACAGTATCGGATTTGATCTTGACGGAACTCTCTGGAGCTCCATGAACTGTATCACAAGTGCTTGGCAGACGGTTGCCGGGGAATACAATGTCAATGTTCCGGACGACGCTCAGATGCGCTCGGTAATGGGACTTAACCGCATTGACCTGATGAAGAAGCTGTTCCCCGATATGGAGCGGGAAAAGGCTGACGCTTTCTTTGACAGGGCGACGGTCGAATGTGTCAGGGCGCTTGAAAGAAACGGCGGAATACTCTATGACAATGTTGAAGAAACGCTTTCCGAGCTTTCAAAACACTTTAAGCTCTACATAGTCAGCAACTGTCAGGAAAGCTATATGAACGCATTCCTAAGCTATCATAAGCTCGGCAAATATTTCTGCGACTTTGCCTTTGAGGATCCCGAAACGCTCTCAAAGGGCGAGAACATCAAAAAAGTTCTGAAGCGTAACGGTTTGAAAAATTCGGTCTATATCGGCGATACTCAGGGTGACTGCGACGCCGCAAGGCTTGCCGGCGTCCCCTTCGGATTTGCCGCCTACGGCTTCGGCTCTGTTGACGGATACGACTATACTTTCAATTCATTTTCTGAAATTAAACAGCTCATCAATGAATAAACGGAGGTAATTTTTATGGAAAAAGAAAAACTCTCGGAGATCATTAACAAAAAGGTTCTCTACATAATTTTTGCCGTTCTCAGCTTCATAATGTGCGGCGTGCAGGTTTTCTTTATTATCGTTGAACACGGAATCTACACGGGCGGAGTGTGGTATATGATAGCCGTGGCATGGCTTCTTCTGACCGGATTATTCATATACAAATATATTGCGGCAGTCCGTGACGAAAAAGAAGAAGCAAAAAGAATTGCGGAATTTAAAGAAAAATATAAAATTAAATAAATTTTTAAAAAAAATATTGACTTTAGCGTACTAACGTGTTACTATACTAATACAATAAAGTTTGGAGGATGTTTATTATGAAAAAAATTATTGCGATTACCCTCGCCGTGCTTATGGCAGTTATGACATTTGCCTTTGCAGGCTGCGGCGACAAGAAAACAACAGACAGCGATCTTGCTTATGTTCAGGATAAGGGCACACTTGTTGTCGGCATCACCGACTTTGAGCCGATGGATTACAAGGTCAAGGGCAGCGACGAGTGGGTCGGCTTTGACGCAGATATGGCAAAGGCTTTTGCAAAGAGCCTCGGCGTTGAAGTTCAGTTCGTTGAAATCGAATGGGACAACAAGATCATGGAGATCAACAACAAGTCCATCGACTGCGTATGGAACGGAATGACTCTCGTTGACGAGGTTACCTCCGCAATGTCCTGCTCCACTCCCTACTGCAACAACGCTCAGGTAGTTGTCGTTAAGAAAGACGTTGCAGACAAGTACACCACCGTTGATGCTTGCAAGTCACTCAACTTTGCCGTTGAAGCAGGTTCTGCAGGTATGAAAATGGCAAAGGCAAACGGCTATAAGTTCACCGAGGTCAAGGATCAGGCAACAGCTCTTACAGAGGTTTCATCAGGCACCTGTGATGCGGCTATCATCGACAAGCTTATGGCAGGCGCAATGGTAGGCGAAGGCACTTCAAACGCAGGTCTCACCTACACCATCGACCTCAACTCAGAGAAATACGGTGTTGGCTTCCGCAAGGGCAGCGACCTCACCGAGAAGCTCAACGAGTTCTTCAAGGCTTCTCTTGCCGACGGCTCAATGGAGCAGATCGCAGAGCAGTACGGTGTTCAGGCTGCACTCATCAAATAATCAGACTACAAAATAATATTATACCGCACAAACAGAGAGCATGAATAATGTTCTCTGTTTTGGTGCAAAAAGGATGTTTTTATGTCACAGTTTATCGAACAGTTTCCCACCGTCTTTCAGGCTCTCAACATAGGATTTTTGCAGACGGTAAAATTGTTTTTAGTCACCCTTGTCGGCGCATTGCCGCTCGGACTTATTATTTCGTTCGGCTCGATGTCAAAATTCAAGCCGCTGAGCAGTCTTGTCAAAACAATAGTCTGGATCTTCCGAGGCTCCCCTCTTATGATTCAGATGCTCATAATCTACTATATGCCCGGTCTTGTCTTTCACAATCCTATCTGGGGCGGCGGCGAGGACGGCAGATTTACCGCTGCGGCTGTCGCTTTCATACTCAACTATGCCTGCTATTTCTCGGAGATTTACCGAGGTGGTATTGAGGGCGTTCCGGTAGGACAGCAGGAAGCCGGACAGGTTCTCGGCATGACGAAATCCGAGATATTCTTCAAGGTCACGCTTCTGCAAATGGTTAAGCGCATAGTTCCTCCTATGTCGAATGAGATCATAACTCTCGTAAAAGACACCTCCCTTGCCCGTATCATCGCCCTGCAGGAAATCATCTGGGCAGGTCAGGCTTTCCTAAAAGGCTCATACGGAATTTCAGGACAGATCTGGCCGCTGTTCTTCACCGCCGTTTACTATCTCGTATTCTGCGGCGTACTCACAATTCTTTTCGGCAAGCTTGAAAAGAAGCTTGATTACTTCAAGATTTAAGGAGGACTTTATAATGGCGATACTCGAAGTAAAAAACTTGACCAAAAGCTTCGGCGCAACCGAAGTCCTCAAGGGAATTACATTTGAGCTTGAGGAGGGAAAGGTTCTCTCTGTCATCGGCTCATCGGGAAGCGGAAAAACAACGCTTCTGCGCTGTATCAACGGACTTGAAACAGCCACGTCGGGCAAAATCACCGTCAACTCCCAGACCGTTTTTGACAGCGATATAACCGATAAAAAAGAGATTAAGGCTCTCGGTAAAAACCGTCAGAACATCGGACTTGTGTTCCAGCAGTTCAATCTTTTTCCGCAGTACACAGCCCTCGGAAACGTCACCCTTGCGATGAAGCTTGCGGCAAAAAGACGTCCCGACTACAAGCAGAAAAAGAAAGAGCTTCTTGAAGAAATAGACAGGACAGCAAAATATTTCCTGGGAAAAGTCGGACTGTCCGACAAGCTGGATTTCTATCCCTGCCAGCTTTCCGGCGGTCAGCAGCAGAGGGTTTCGATTGCCCGTGCCCTTGCGCTCAACCCGAAAATACTGTTCTTTGATGAGCCGACCTCTGCTCTCGATCCCGAGCTTACGGGAGAGATACTCAAGACGATACGTCAGCTTGCCGAGGACAGGATGACAATGGTTATCGTAACCCACGAAATGAACTTCGCAAAGGATGTTTCCGATGAGGTCATTTTTATGGACAACGGCGTTATTGCAGAAATGGGAAGTCCCGAAGATGTTCTCGTCAATCCTAAGAACGAGAGAACAAGAGCCTTCCTCAACACATATCAGAAATAAGGGGGACATCACAATGAAAAAGACAGTTAAAGCTCTCATCAGCCTTCTGCTCTGCCTGACGGTTGCGTTTTGCTCCGTCCTCCCCTCCTTTGCCTTTGAGCCTAAAACGGCTTTAATAGTCGTCAGCGGAATGAACACCTTTCCACTCTACCTCGACTCGGAAAAGGCATACCCGACACCAACAAAGACGATAGCCAAGGCGGCGGCAAAAATCCTTCTTCCTCTTGTCGGCTTCTTTACCGATAAGGACTATGATAAGCTCGGCGACGCACTTTTTCCTGCAGTATCCGAAGCCTTTGACGCAATCTCCTGCAACACCGACGGCAGTTCAAAATACGATGTCACGACCGACGTTTTCCCTTTGAGCGCAGGTAATTATCCCGAAAGCTTCGCCGAGGAAACAAAGGACGAAGCCGGAATAGTCAAGGCAGGAATGGACGCTTTCGGAGAGGACAACACCTATTTTTTTAACTACGATTGGCGGCTTGATCCCTTAAAGCATGCCGATGATTTGAACAAATTCATCAAAAACGTTAAAGCTCAGACAAAGTGCGACAGAGTTGCGCTCGCCGCTTTTAGCATGGGCGGAACGGTCACATGCTCATATCTCTACAAATACGGAAGCTCGGACGTTGATAGCGTCTCCCTCTGCTCAACCGCTTTTCAAGGAACATCATGTATGGGCTCAATGTTCAGCGGTGATTTGGAAATTGGCACCTACGGACTTATCCGCAGAATGGCTCAGCTCACACGAAACGATTTCCTTGACGAGCTGATAATGTTCCTGAATGACGGACTTGACGCCTACGGTATCGACGATGCGGTTGACGGCTTTATCAACACGCTGATCGAAAATCTCAGCGACCGACTTTATCGGGAGCTGATAATTCCCGTGTTCGGCTATATGCCCGGTCTGTGGGCATTGGTTGAAGACGAGAAGTTTGAAGAAGCTAAGGAATTTATGCTCGGCAACGCCGATCCCGCATTGATAAAAACGATTGACGAGTACCACTACAATGTTCAAAGCAAGGCTTACGACATTCTCAAAGCCGCCGAAAGCGACACGAGTATTTACATAACAGCTCAGTACAATATGCAGGGACTTCCTGTTTCGGAAACATCGACAAACTCAAACAACGATTTTCTGATTGATGTGAACTACGCTTCAGGCGGTGCTGTCTGCTCAAAGCTCGGAGAAACTTTACCCGACAGCTACGTTCAGGCAAAGAACTGCGGTCACGACCACCTGAGCGCAGACGGTCAGATAGACGCTTCAACCTGTATGTTCCCCGAACAGACCTGGTTCATCAGAGATATGGCTCACGTTGACTATCCTGTCGGAGAGCCTGCCGATTTCATTATTTGGCTCGCCGCTTCCGACCAACAGCTCACCGTCCAAGACAGCGAAAAATATCCGCAGTTTATGAAATATGACAGCTCGGAGAACACACTCTCCCCTGTTATGCCTGAGCTTCTGAAGCCTACCGTGGTTGAATACATATTCGCTTTTCTGTCGAAGCTCGTTTCACTTTCCGCAAAGATTTTTTCCGGAATAATCAAAATGTAACTATAAAAAACAAATATCTTAAAAACGACTGCAAGCTTATCCCCTTTGGATTACTTGCAGTCGTCGTTGTTTATGTGAAATATAATATATTGATTTTTCTAATACAATAAAAAGATTTTGAAAGCTCGAAGCTTTATCTTCTAAAGTCTAACATCTAATCTCTAACGTCTTATGTCTATTTTGCCAGCATAAGCAAGGTTCCGCCGACGGTCAGGATAAGTCCGAGAGCGGTTTTTTTCGAGAGCTTCTCGTGAAAGACTATGTAAGAAAACAGAATTGTAACAAGTATGCTGAGCTTGTCGATCGGAACAACCACGCTTGCAGGTCCGTCCTGAAGAGCCTTGTAGTAACAAATCCATGAGCCGCCCGTCGCAACTCCAGAAAGACATATGAACACAAGCTCCTTTTTCGGTATGCCTCCGAGTTCCTTTCCCTTGCCGCTGACAAACACCATCATCCACGACATAATCAGCACAACTCCCGACCTGATCGCCGTTCCGAGATTGGATTCAACGCCCGAAATACCGATCTTACCGAGTATCGAAGTCAGGCTCGCAAAAACAGCCGAGCCGAACGCATAAAATATCCACCGCCTGTTTTTCGGAACATCGCTTTTTTGAACGTCCTTTTTCTCAATCATAAGGAATGTTCCGACAGCGATCAGCGTTATACCGATTCCGCTGAAAAGAGTAATCCCCTCCCCAAGCAGAAAGGCGGCAAGCAGTATTGTCAGCACCGTGCTCGACTTGTCGATCGGCACGACCTTGTTGATGTCGCCGAGCTGTAACGCCTTGAAATAGCAAAGCCAGCTTGCACCCGTTGCGATTCCCGAAAGCACAAGGAAAATCAATGTGTGCAGAGATATCGAGGTTATTTCCCCTGCAGAGCCGACGGCAAAAACCATCAGCCACGAAAAAGCAAGCACAACAACCGTCCTGATCGCCGTTGCAACGGTAGAGTCGGTCTTTTTAATTCCGCACTTTGCAAGAATCGAGGTAAGTCCTGCAAAAAGAGCCGACGCAAAAGCAAAAAAAATCCACATTCAGAACATCTCCAAAACAATTTATTCGGCAAGCTCCGACAAGGTTTTTCCCGTGACACGGTAGGTTGTCCAGTCCGAAAGAGGCTGTGCGCCGAGGGACAGATAAAAATCAATGCTCGGCTTGTTCCAATCAAGACAGCACCACTCAAGTCTGCCGCATCCTCGTTCAACCGCAATCGCCGCAAGCTTTTTCAGCAGAGCCTTTCCGTAACCCTTGCCCCTGTATTCGGGCAGGACAAAAAGATCTTCAAGATATATTCCCGCTCTGCCGAGAAAGGTCGAAAAATTGTGAAAGAAAAGCGCAAAGCCAACCGCCTTTTCTCCCTCAAGTGCAAAGATGACCTCGGCTTTCTGCTTATCGAATATCCATTCCTCAAGCGTTTTTTCATCAGCGACAACCTCGTCCGACATCTTCTCATATTCGGCAAGACCTCTGATGAAATTCAAAATCAATGGAATATCGCTTCTCTTTGCAAATCTGAATTTAACTTCCGTGTTCATTTTATACCTCCGCAGACAAAAGGGCAATCCGTCCGGACTGCCCTGATAATAATTGTACCGTATGTGCGTGACCGATTAAAATCATCACAGCTTTATGCCATATACAGTTTACCATATTCGTATTCAAAAATCAATAAGCCGAAACCGTTTTTTGCGGCTTGGTCAGAAGAAAACCCTCCTGTCAGATATATTGAACCTGACAAGAGGATAGATTGATAATCTGCAAATATATACTTTTTATGTTTTGATCCGGAATAAATTTTTCTTTCTTCCGTACACAACCGTGACAGTCAGCATAACACTACTGACTAACAGTAAAAACAGCCAGATAATCAAGCTGCCGTTGTCGCCTGTCTTAGGTGGGCTCGGCTTTACATCGGCCTGCGGCGGCGATGTGGTTTCCTCAGCAGGTGCTTCAATATGCGCGCGTACCGACATACTGTCCTGAGTTTCCAAAGCCAAAGCGTGTATAGGCGTAAATACACCGACAAAAAACACAAAAATAAGCATCAAGCATAAAAACTTATTCAGACTTATCTTTTTCATTTCAGATAAAAATGTTATAAATTCAATTTAAATACAACAGATCAGCCGCGCTCAAATAATGCAGTATGGAATGTAATTGTACCGCTGTATTCACCTGCAATATCAGAAACAGTCTTTCCGTAAAGAGCGTTCTGGTTCAATGCAAGCGTCACAGGCTGTGTATTACCCTGACTGCCGTAAACGAATGAGCAGAGATGATAACCGTATGTTCCCGGCTCAGCAGTTACATTTATAGCTTCGTAAGAGCCGACATTTTCCTCGTTTACAGGAGTGTCATAAACATCATACTGCAGGGTTAACGGTGTCTCTATTCCGGTATTGTCTGTGTTTTGAGTAATGTAGAACTGACCGTCGGTCGAGGAGCTGTCCTTCATATAAACGGTTACTCCCTGGTTGTTTTTAACGTTGAGCTCTGTTGCTTCAACATTAAATTCAAAAAATGCGTAGTGGTCGGTGTCGGTGTTTTCGGGCTGAGTGAGAGCTCCGAAATCTGCTGTGCTGGGGATCGTGATAACATAGGATACCGAACCCGGATCAACAATATTGGCCTTAACCACGGTATCACCGAAAACGGACACATCACTGATTGTTGCAGCCGATACCGAAAGAGCCGCACTTGATGCGATTATTCCTGCAAGTAATACAGAAATGATTCTTTTTGCTTTCATGGAAAACATCCTTTCAAATAATTTTATAAGAAAGCCTTACTGCGGCTTTACTTAACGATAAGTTTAAATTCCGATTCGGCGGAATTAAGCGGAGAGTGGGATTCATCGAGAGTTACGCATTTATAATACACAACCGCTGTGTATTCTCCCCCCTTCAGAGTCTGATTAAGCGGAATTTCCGTCAAGCCGTAGCCCGGTTTTAACAGTTCGGATTCATAAAGCACCGTACCGTCCTCAAGCTTTAAGGTTGCATAGAATCCGCAGTTGTTGGCCTTGGGGTTTCCGATGCTGAGAGAAAGGCTTGTGTCGCCCTCTTGCATTTCGGCTGTGCCGTAACCCGGGATCTGAATACCCTGACTCGGCGGAGAGGTTTTGTCCTCAAGACCTGTTTCCCAGCCGTCGGATATCACCCCGACAACGCCTTTGGTTTCTTCCGGCTTTCCGGCAAAGAAATTGTTATATACCAAACCGACGCCTATTCCAATGATCGCAACAGCAAGGATAACGATGATTGCGATCAATATATTTCTTTTTGATTTTTCTTTTATTCCGTTCAACTGTATACCTTCTTTTTGTTTTAAATTATATATATTATTTTAGTCAGTTTCAATATTCAATTCTCAAAACGACATTAAAACGGCTCGAAACGACATAAGCAAATCCGCACATCACGTTATTCACGTCATTTTGCATTATTTGCAAAAACAGCGACTCGCGCGATATGCGGATAGTTTTAATTATTTGCCGTAGCACTCATTCGTTCTCATCTGTCGGAATACCGAAATAAAGCTGTAACGCTCTCTCAGCGTCATTGCTGTTTCTGGTATATTTAATATCGGAAATATCAAACAGAATACAGCCGCAATGTCCTTTGAAGGTCGGAAAGCAAATCACCTTTAAATATGTGTCGATCTCCGGGCTGTAGTCGATTATCTCGAGCGTTTCCCCGTAAAGCGTGGCTCGCTCATAGCTCTGAAGCCATTTCTGATCCATATTTTTGAAAAGACTGCCAAAAGAGCTTCCGATAAGATTTTCAAGCGGAGTTTTTTCAAGCTTTGCAAGGGCAAGATTTCCGTACCTGAAAATCCAGTCAACAGCGTGGTGCTCCTCATCGAATATCATTTCGATATCCGTAAACGCAAACGGCATATTCTCAAAGCTGATGTAATGCTTCCGGTATTCCTCCACGGTGACCGGAATACCGTCCTTTGCAAAGCTGTTTATGATATTCCTCTGATTTAAACGGAATTGCTCAATAATAAGGTTTTTCTTTCGTATTGTGTATATCAAAGACTCGCCGTTGTTGAGGATAATTTTATCAGTTATTTCATGTATCGCAATCGCCGAAACAAGACAGCCCCTGTTAATCTTTATAAAGCCCTCGCCGAGCTCTTTCTCAAGCTGTGAAATCGTCATTCTTGTTTCAAATATCTTGCCGCCCGATACATGTATCTCGGCAACCTTCTTTATCATAACGACATAAAGTATCGTGCTGATACCCAATACAATCTTTTTTCCGTTTGAAATAATAGTTATATATTTTGATTCCTTCAAAGCAGGTACCTCCGGCAGAAATATCAATCAGCAAAACAATAAGTATTTAATCGGATATCAAGAAACAAAACCGTTAAACCATACCGTAAATCCGTAATAATTTCGGTTTGCAGAATCCGGAAAACGTTATATATGCGTTTGCGGCCTATTTTACTATGAAAGAGGTTGGTAAACCGGCATAGTTCAAAATAAGTCGCAAATCGGATTTATTCGTTTTATCCACACTTTACCGTTTTTACGATTTTTCATGCGGCATTGTGTGAAAATTGATGTAATAACTTCAAGGATTAAATGAAAGCATTGTTTTTAGTAGAGCTTTGCACCGGCAGGAATGTGATCGTCCACCATAAGAAGATGAAGCTTTTCCTCGCCCTCCTCCTCGTGTACTGCCGAAATCAGCATACCGCAGGAGTCAATGCCCATCATATTTCTCGGCGGAAGATTTACTATTGCGATAGCCGTCTTGCCGATAAGCTCCTCAGGCTCATAATAGGCGTGGATACCGCTGAGGATAGTTCTGTCCTCGCCCGTTCCGTCATCAAGAGTGAACTGAAGAAGCTTCTTGCTCTTTTTAACAGCTACACAATCCTTGATCTTGACAGCACGGAAATCGGACTTTGAGAAAGTTTCAAAGTCAACCGTATCCTTGAAAAGCGGCTCAATCTCCACCTTTGAGAAATCTATCTCAACCGGTGCGGTCTCCTCAACGGGAGCGTCTTCCGAAACAGCCTGAACAGGCTTGTCAAATTTCTTGTCCGACTCAAGCGGTTTCATGGTCGGGACGAAATGGTACATCATTCACTTGCTGTTCTATCATCTGCCAAGTTCTACTGATATGTTGTTTGAAGCCCATTTTTAGACTTTCCTATCTCCTAAACGTACACCCTCGGAGCAGCATTATTTGTAGAAATTGGTGTAAATGATGTAAATCTAATGCCCACGAAAACGAGCAGTTTATAATACTTCATTCGCCTTATTATACTCATTTTTGAAGTACGAGTCAAGACCTTCAAATTCAGACCTCCTTAACTCCTTCGTCACATCGGTATAAATATTAAGGGTTGTAGAAATATCTTTGTGTCCAAGCGTATCCTGGATAACCTTTACATTAACCCCTGCTTCACACATTCTTGTCGTGAATGTATGCCTTAATGAGTGGCAGCTAAAATGCGGAAGCAAAACCTTTGCATTTTCATCTTTCAAAAGCTGTTCATCATTGCAGTCACGGATAATACGACGGATTGCTTTGTTAAGGGTTGCCTGATGTTGCGGTTGTCCAAAACGGTTAAGAAAGATAAAATCAGTATATCCGTCTACAACAGCTTCACAATGAATATCAAGAAGCTCCTGTCTTTCTTTTTCCATAAGGAATGCTTCTTTGACGAAATCCAACATCGGGACTTGGCGTTTGCCAGCCGGCGTTTTCGTGGTATTGATATTAAAATAGCAGCCACGCTTACTACCGTCGGTTCTATGGTCATAATATACCAGCGTATGATTAACATTGATAATTCCTTCGTCCAAATCAATGTCGCACCATCTGAGACCCGTTGCTTCACCAACACGAAGTCCCGTTCCAACCAACACCGCAAAAATTGGATACCACAAACTTGCAGACGGTGTATTCTTCAGATAGCTCAAAAATAATTCCTGTTCCGGTCTCGTTAAGGCTCTGCGTTTCTCCGTTTGAAAACAATGGGACTGCTTTAACTCTTTCAGCACATTATTGGAAGGGTTATTTCTGAGATAATCATCATCAACTGCCATATCCAAAATCTGATGAAGAACCGTATGGATATTGTCAATAGTCGCCGGTTTTAGATGTCTTTCATCTGCAAGGTAATTATAGAACCTTTTAATATCTGTCTTTTTCAAAGAAGATACCGTCTTTGAGCCAATTTGATTACGAACGAATGTCTCATACATATACTTATAGTTTTCAAAGGTATTGTTTTTAAGACCTCGTTTCAAGTCTTTCCAAAGCTCATACATATCATTGAGGGTAGTATATCGAGCTTCTGCCTTTATGCCGTCTTTTTTATCTTTTTCAATCTGCTCCTCTTTGTAGCGAAGCTCATCGAGTGTCTTGGCATATACATAACGCCTTTTGCGATTTGCATCCGTCCAACTATAATGATATGTACCGTCTGCACGTTGTGATTCTCCTGTACGGAGAACCACTCTTGATTTATCTCGTCTTTTTGTCTTTGCCATTTTATTTTCCTCCTAAACCTTTTCCGCTTTATCCATATAAGCGTCAAACTTTTCTCTTGCTATCAAAATCTGTGTACCATTTGCAATAGCAAACGGACACCCTTTTGCCAATGCCATTTTTCTCAGCCTTCTAATACCAATTCCGGAATATGCGGCTGCTTCATCACAAGTAAGGACTTTTCGTTCCCATAGTGGTAAATCATTTTTTCTTTCATCAATCTGCCTTCTGTAAGCAGTGATTTCTTCACTAATAACTCTTAACACCTAAAGCACCTCCTATATCGACGAAAGGTTTTCCAAATAATTCTCGAACTTTTTTCGCTTTATCATCGTTCTGTGTCCGACTTTTAATACAAAGTCACAGTCATCTTCCTGCGTGAGAGAATATATCGTGTCTCTTCCAAGTCCTGTGTACCCACTGGCTTCTTCTACTGAGATATTCTGTCTGTGCCATAAAGGTACTTCTGAACTCCTGCTTCTAAAATGCTCTGCCGTTTCTTTATTGTCCATTACTAACACCTCCCATCATATTGAGTAGCATTTTTCAATGTACTCATCAAAAACCCTTCTCTTAATCATTCGGCGATTGCCAATCCATAAAACGAAAGGACAATCTTCCGGATTTGTAAGTTCGTATAACTTGTCTCTGCCGATTCCCGTATATACAGACGCTTCTTCTATCGAAAGAAAAGGCTTTTCATACAACGGAATTTCAAACTGCTTTTTATTCTCTGCCATTTCTATTTCCTCCATTCCTACCTAAATCGAATACTGCTTTTCAAGAAATCGTTCAAACGCAGTTCTCTTAATAACTCTCCTTGAACCTATCCAAATAACAAATGGGCAGTTTTCTTTTTCTGTCAATTCATATATCTTGTTGCTGCCTATTCCAAAATACTCGGTAGCCTCTGCCACAGACAGTATGGGTCTGTGCCATAAAGGAACATCATACTTATATTTATTCCTGACTCTTGTTGCTCTTTTTTCCGACATCTCTATGACCTCCTTGCCGTTTCTGCCATAAAGGATACTGGAAAAATTGCGATGAGCCAATGATGCGAATTGACTCATCGCATACTTGACATTTAGGCTAAATTGAGTATTGCCTTTCAAGATACTCAACAAATGATTTTCTTTTAATCACCCTTCGTGTCCCTACCCAAATTACAAAGGGGCAATTTTCCATTGTGGTCAACTCATACAATTTGGTTCTGCCTATTCCTGAATAAGCTGTCGCTTCGTCAACGGAAATAATAGGTCTGTGATAAATCGGAATATCATATTTGAACTTGTTCCTGATTTGTTTAGACATTCCTGCACCCCTTTCCTTTGACCGAGGTGCGTTTGTCATAAACGATATAATCCCAACCGCTGTTATTACACTTGTCGCAGTGGTCTTTGCTTTTAGCAAAAGGGTCAAGACGCCTGACAATATAATTTG
>JAEDFL010000075.1 GCA_016292785.1 Clostridiaceae bacterium
AAAAACTATTGACAACCGATTTTTTCGGTAGTATAATGCGTATAAACCGATGAGAAAGAGTGAGTAGATCTTAACACTGTTCTCTCAGAGAGCCGCAGGCGGTGGGATTGCGGCAGAAGAAGATTTGATTGAATGGACTTTCGAGGGCGAGCGGAAACAGGGCTTTTGCTTTGGAGTATGTGAGACGGAGACGGCTCTCCGTGAACAAAGGTCAGCGTATGAAAGTACGTCAGAGAGGACGTGGCAACACGTCAAGCGGGGTGGCACCGCAGGATATGTTTTTATTCCTGTCCCGGCAAGTTATTTGCCGTGGCAGGTTTTTTTATTTATTCGGGAGGTTTTCGTTATGTTCTTGCTCACAAAGCTTTGGCGCAGGCGCGCCGATGAAATTTTTATTATCAAAGAAAGCAAAAGCTGATATAATAACTGTGAAATAACGAAAGGTTGGTATTTATTATGAAAAAAATTATTGCTCTTGCGCTCAGCGCACTCTTCATTCTCGGAACACTTACGGCTTGCGGTTCAAAGACCGCCGATGACGGAAAATCCTCCGCAAAGGTTTACAATGTCGGTATCTGCAACTATGTTGACGATGCTTCACTCAATCAGATTGTTGAAAATATAAAGTCTCAGCTTGCCGCAATCGGTAAGGAAAAAGGCGTTGAGTTCAACATCAGCTATGACAACTGCAACGCAGATTCAAACGTTCTGAATCAGATCATTTCAAACTTTATCGCCGATGACGTTGATCTTATGGTCGGTGTTGCAACTCCCGTTGCGATGGCTATGCAGACGGCAACGGAGGGCAAGAACATTCCCGTCGTTTTCTCCGCTGTAACCGATCCCGTTTCCGCAAAGCTTGTTGATTCTCTTGAAGCTCCCGGCAGCAACATCACAGGTACTTCCGATTACCTCAACACAAATGCTATTATGGACATCATGTTTGAGACGGATAAGGATATCAAAAAGGTCGGTCTTCTCTATGATATAGGTCAGGACGCTTCAACTACCGCCATCAAGGACGCAAAGGCTTATCTCGACAAGAAAGGTATTGCCTATGTCGAGCGCACGGGAACAACGACAGATGAGGTAACTCTTGCGGCTCAGGCTCTTGTTACAGACGGCGTTGACGCAGTATTCACTCCGACCGATAACACTATAATGAAATCCGAGCTTGCAATCTATGAGATTTTCGCAAAGGCGGGTATTCCCCACTATGCAGGTGCTGACTCCTTCGCACTCAACGGTGCTTTCCTCGGATTCGGCGTTGACTACATCAACCTCGGTAAGGAAACGGCGAATATGGTAGCTGAAATTCTCCTTGACGGCAAAAAACCTGCCGAAACAGCAGTCCGCACCTTTGACAACGGTACTGCAACAATCAATACCGATATCTGCGCTCAGCTCGGTATGAGCTATGACGATATCGCCGCAAAGATCGCACCTCATTGCACAAAGGTAGAAAAGATCACGACCGCTGAAACATTTGACGGTCAGAAATAAACCGAAAGGAATTTCCATATGTCGCTGGGTTCTGTTTTAACACTTTTACAAACCGCATCTGAGCTGGGACTTATCAGTGCGCTGACTGTGCTTGCGCTCTACCTCAGCTATTCGATGCTCAATGTATGCGACTTATCAACCGACGGCTGCTTCACTCTTGGGGCAACCGTCGGTGCCGTCGTTACAATATCGGGGCATCCGTTTCTTGCAATTCCTGCCGCAATGGCAGCAGGTATCACTTCGGGCTTTATAACCGCATTTCTGCAAACGAAAATGGGCATCAACAGCCTGCTTGCAGGTATAATAGTCAACACGGCTCTGTATTCTGTCAATATTGCCGTGATGGGCAACTCGTCCATACTCAATATGAACAAGTGCGACACCGTGTTCACCAAGATGCTCGCCGTTGTCAAAAACACTCCGTTTATGGAGCAGTATAAGCTGATCGTTGCGGCAATAGCGGTTATCGCAGTCGGGGTTTTGCTGGCTTTGTTCCTTAGGACGAAGCTCGGACTTGCGATCCGTGCAACGGGCAACAATCCCGATATGGTGCGTTCATCGTCGATCAATCCGGTTTTCACAACGATAGTCGGTCTCTGCATTTCAAACTCGTTCACGGCGCTTTCGGGTTGTCTGCTTGCTCAGTCGCAGAAATCGGTCAATATTGATATCGGTACCGGTATGGTTACGATCGCTCTTGCCTCTTTGCTTATAGGAAACGTGTTCCTCGGCAGAAGAAAAATTCCGCTTCAGATCGTCGGAATGGTGCTCGGCGCATTTGTGTTCCGCCTTGTTTACACGGTGGCTCTGAGATTTGATATGCCGGCATTTATGCTGAAATTTGTTTCCTCGGTAATCGTTATTGCGGCAATCTCAATTCCTTATCTCAAGACAAAATTCCCTCTTTTCAAGCGCAGACTTGAACAGCGTTTCGGAAGGAGGACTGCGTGATGCTGAATGTTTCGCATATTTCAAAGACCTTTAATCCCGGAACAACGGACGCTAAAAAGGCTCTTAACGACCTTTCTCTTGACGTAAACAAGGGAGATTTTATAACCGTTATCGGAGCAAACGGCGCAGGTAAATCCACGCTGTTTAACGCTATTGCAGGCAGTTTTATAACGGACAGCGGCAAAATTGAGCTGAACGGCAAGGACATTTCCCTTATGCCCGAGCACAAGAGGGCAAAGAAGATCGGCAGACTTTTTCAGGATCCCATGCGAGGAAGCGCACCCGGAATGACCGTCGAAGAAAATCTTGCCCTTGCGGCCGGCAGGGGAGGCTGGCTCAGCCATGTTTCAAAGGCGGACAAAAAATCGTTCCGTGAGCGTGTGGCAATGCTCGATATGGGACTGGAAAACAGAATGAATCAGCCCGTCGGACTGCTTTCGGGCGGACAGCGACAGGCTCTGACACTCATGATGGCAACGTTTGATCCCCCGGAGCTGTTACTGCTTGATGAGCATACGGCGGCTCTCGATCCTGCAACAGCGGAAAAGGTGCTATCGCTGACCGAAACTATCGTTGCGGAAAACAAGCTGACCTGTATGATGATAACTCACAATATGCAGTCGGCACTCGACCTTGGCAACCGGACAATAATGATGAACGAGGGCAGGATAATTATGGACACCTCGGGTGAAGAAAGAAAATCGCTGACGGTCGCCGACCTGCTCATGAAGTTCAGAGAAGCCGCAGGCAAGGATCTCAACAACGACAGAATGCTGCTGATATAAATAATTTTGCCGTCAGATTTGTTTCCGAAATAAAACTTAGCAGACATAAAGATATTTACAAACAACTGCAAGTTCTCCGAAAGGATAGCTTGCAGTTGTTTGGATATTTGATGATAGACTTTGGACGAGAAAACTTTAAAATCTGATGAGGCTTTACAAGGCTTCCCCTTGAGG
>JAEDFL010000037.1 GCA_016292785.1 Clostridiaceae bacterium
GAAAGGCACGGAGAAATCCGTGTCTTTCTTTGCATAAAATGGCGGGAAGGCTTTGATTTTTTTGCTTTAAATTGCAGAAATTTATAATTATGCCTTTATTTTTTTTGTGCAGTGTGATATAATCAACCCGGTAATATTTATTAAGGAGGATATGAAATGGCACATTTTATATTTTCAGCATTCAGTGATGAATCCGGCGAGCAAAGCATAGCCGGTCAGATTGCTGCATGCAAAGCAAACGGCATTGCCGAAATGGAGCTTCGCGGCTTCGGCAAAGAGCTTAACATCAACAATATGACTGTTGAGCAGGCAAAAGAAATTAAGAAAGTTATCGACGATGAGGGAATGAAGGTTTCTTCGATCGGCTCCGGATACGGTAAGATCAATATCAAGGACGATTTTGAACCTCATTTTGAAGCTTTTAAAAATACAGTTGAGGTTGCAAAGATTCTTGAAGCAAGATACCTCAGAATGTTCAGCTTCTTCTTCGATAAGGAGGACAGCTACGACGAGTACAGGGACGAGGTTATTCGTCGTGTTAAGGCGATGGTTGACTATGCCGATGAAAACGGTGTAAAGTGTTGTCACGAGAATGAGAAGGGTATTTACGGCGATACCCCCGAACGTTGCCTTGATATTCTGGAGGCTTGCGGAGGTAAGCTCAGAGCCGTATTTGATCCCGCTAACTTCATCCAGTGCGGAGTTGATACTCTTAAAGCATTTGATATGCTTGAGGATCATATCGAATATATGCACGTTAAGGACGCAATGTATGCCGACGGTCAGGTTGTTCCTGCCGGCGACGGTGAAGGTCATGTCGGCGAGATAATCAAGAAGCTCGCATTTAAGGTTGCTCCCATCGTTCTCTCTCTTGAGCCTCATCTGAAGGTGTTCGAGGGCTTTGAGTCCCTTGAAAATGACGATGAAACAAAGAAGGGCATGGACAAGCATACATATTCCTCCTATAAGGATTCCTTTAAAGCGGCTTCCGACGCAATGCACAAGCTCGTTGAGGAAGCTCAGCCGATCCGTTGCGGTATTGTCGGTGTAGGTAATATGGGATCGAGCCATATCTGCAACATCCTTGAGGGTAAGGTTTATGAAATGAGAGTTACCGCCGTTGCCGATATCAATCCCGAAAGACTTGAGTGGGCAAAAAAGATGGTTCCGTGGGCAAAGAGATACAACACAGCCAAGGAGCTTTTTGAAAGCGGAGAGGTTGATGCAGTTATTATCGCTGTTCCGCATTATTTCCATCCGCCTTATGTTATCGAAGCTCTTGAAAACGGACTTCACGTTGTTTCCGAGAAGCCTGCCGGAGTATATACAAAGCAGGTTCGTGAGATGAACGCTGTTGCGGAAAAGAGCGATAAGGTATTTGCGATGATGTTCAACCAGCGTACAAACTGCGTATTCAGAAAGATCAAGGAGATCGTTGAAAGCGGCAAGTACGGCGAGCTTCACCGTGTAAACTGGATCATCACCGACTGGTTCCGTACCCAGTCATACTATAATTCCGGCGGATGGCGTGCAACCTGGTCGGGCGAGGGCGGCGGAGTTCTGCTCAATCAGTGTCCTCACCAGCTTGACCTGTGGCAGTGGATCTGCGGTATGCCGTCAAAGATTCGTGCATTCTGCAACGAGGGCAAGTGGCATGATATTGAGGTAGAGGACGATGTTACGATCTATGCCGAATATCCCAACGGAGCAACCGGCGTATTCGTTACAACGACCGGCGACTTCCCCGGCACAAACAGACTTGAAATCACCCTTGACAGAGCAAAGATCGTCTGCGAAGATGCAGAAAAGATCACTCTTATTGAGCTTGAAGAGGGTATTGTTGATAAGATTAAAAATGCTCAGCAGGGCTTTACAAGAATTAACACACACGAGGTTGAGGTTGAAACCGACGGAATCAACGATCAGCATTCAGGTGTTCTCAACGCCTTTACAGGCAAGATTCTCAGAGGCACTCCGCTTGTTGCCGACGGTACAATGGGATTGAACGGAGTTATAATTTCCAATGCGGCTCATCTTTCATACTGGACAAATGAAACGGTATCAATACCGTTTGACGAGGATAAATTCTACGATCTTCTTATGGAGAGAGTCAAAAATTCAAGAGCAAAAACAAATGTTGTTGAACATGTTGAGGACGATATGAGCAGCACATATTGAGGTGTATTATGAGGGTTTCTGTTATAGGCTGCGGCAATATTTCCAACGTTCATCTGGAAATACTTGCCTCTATGGGGGGAATAGAGATATCCTCCGTTGCCGATATCGTTGCGGAAAAAGCGGATAAGGCAGCCGAAAAATACGGCTGTAAGGCTTATTACGATTATAGGAAGATGCTTGACGAGGAGCATCCCGATGTCGTGCATATCTGTACGCCGCACTATCTCCACGTTGAAATGGCTGTTGAAGCGCTTTCGAGGGATATTCATGTTCTCTGCGAAAAGCCGTGCGCTATGAACAGGGAGGAGCTTGCTAAAATAAAAATGGCTCAGCTTATGAGTACCTGCGAGTACGGAGTTTGCTTCCAGAATCGTTATAATGCTTCGGTCATGGCTGTAAAAAAAGCTGTTGAGACCGGCAAATACGGTGCAATTAAAGGGGCAAGAGCGATAGTACAGTGGTGCAGGAACGAGGATTATTATTCTGACGACTGGCACGGAACTCTGAAAAAAGAGGGCGGCGGAGTTGTTATCAATCAGGGTATCCACACTCAGGATCTCCTGCGGTATCTTATGGGCTGTGACGTGGTGAGCGTCACCGGTCACGTTTCCAACGATCACCTCAAGGACGTTATCGAGGTTGAGGACACCGCTCATGCAAGGTTTATCTTTGAAAACGGAACGGTAGGTCTTTACGACGCAACAACGGCTTTCGGTCTCAATGCAAAGAATATCATTGATATTTTCTGCGAAAGAGCCGATCTCAGGGTTGAGGGCGACCGTGCTTACGCAATCCGCCCCGACGGGGAGATTGAGCTTCTGAACACGGAAAACGACGCTGAGATCAGAGGCAAGGACTATTGGGGCAGCGGTCACGAAGCTCTAATTCACGATTTTTATGACTGTATAGCAACGGGAAGACGCTTCCCGATAGATTCACACGAGGGCGGCAAGTCGGTCGAAGAATTTTCGGCGATTTACGAGTCCTCAAAGCTCGGCGAAGAAATTATTATCAAAAGGAAGTGATTCTATGCAGATGACTATGAGATGGTTCGGCGATAACAAGGATACCGTTACGCTCGAACAGATAAGACAGGTGCCGGGTGTCGCAGGTGTTGTTCCTGCGCTCCACACCTTACCGGCAGGCGAGATATGGCCGCTTGATATGATACTTGATATGAAAAAGGAGATAGAAGCGGCAGGACTTACAATGGAATGTATCGAGAGCGTCAACGTTCACGAGAGTATTAAGTTGGGTGACGCCGACGCCGATAAATATATTGAAAATTATAAGGAATGTATCAGAAATCTCTCCAAGGCAGGAGTAAAGGTTATTTGTTACAACTTTATGCCTGTCTTTGACTGGACAAGAACCGACCTTGCAATGGATATGGGCAACGGCGCAACCTGCCTTTGCTACAACGGCAAGCAGGTTGAGGGCAAAAGTCCCGAGGATATGTTCAGAGAGATTGACGATAATTCAAACGGCTACGCAATGCCCGGCTGGGAAACCGAAAGAATGGGCGAGATCAAGGATCTGTTTGAAAAATATAAGGGCATAACTCACGAGGATATGTGGAATAACCTCAAGCATTTTCTTGAGGAAATTATTCCCGTCTGCGAGGAATGTGACGTCAGAATGGCGATTCACCCCGATGATCCGCCGTGGGATATCTTCGGTCTGCCGAGAATTATCAAGAACATCGAGGATATCAGGCGTTTCCTGAAGCTTGTGGATTCTCCGTATAACGGACTTACCTTCTGCACGGGATCGCTCGGCGCAAGCGCAGACAACGATCTGCCTGCAATGATCAGAGAGGTTGGCGACAGGATTTATTTTGCTCACCTCAGAAACGTTAAAATAAGAGACAGCTGGTTTAATGAAACTTCCCATCTTTCCTCTGACGGAAGTCTTGATATGTATGAGATTGTGAAGGCTTTGCAGGATGTCGGCTTTGACGGATATATCAGACCTGACCACGGCAGAATGCTGTGGGGCGAGGTTGCCCGTCCCGGCTACGGACTTTATGACCGTGCGCTCGGCTGTGCATATCTGAACGGACTTTGGGAAGCGGTTGAAAAGAACAGAAAATCGGAGTGATATTATGACTAAACATGAAAATCTTTCAGGAAAGGTTGCCGTAATTACAGGCGGCGGCGGAGTGCTTTGCTCCGGTTTTGCAAAGACGCTTGCCGAGCAGGGCGTTAAGGTTGCGGTGCTTGACCTTAACGAGGAAGCGGCACAGAAGGTTGCCGACGGAATCAATGCGGACGGCGGCACGGCGATAGCTGTCGGCTGTAACGTGCTTGATCCCGAGAGTATGAAAAAAGCGAGGGACATCGTTGCCGAAAAGCTCGGCACCTGCGATATCCTCTTAAACGGTGCCGGAGGAAACAATCCCAAGGGTACAACGACTAAGGAAACGCTTGAAAAGATCGACCTTATCGAAAAGGACGAAAACGTCAAGACCTTTTTTGATCTTGATCCCGACGGCATTTCGTTTGTATTCAATCTCAATTTTCTCGGAACGCTTATTCCGACTCAGATCTTTGCCCGTGATATGGCGGAAAAAGATGATAGCTGTATTGTTATGATAACCTCTATGAACGCATTTCGTCCGCTGACTAAGATACCTGCATATTCTGCGGCAAAGGCGGCGGTTGCCAACTTCACTCAGTTTATGGCGGTTCATTTTGCAGAGATGGGCATCAGAGTAAACGCTATCGCTCCGGGATTCTTCTCGACGAAGCAGAACAAGGATCTTCTCTGGAACCCGGACGGTTCACCGACGGCGAGAACCGGTAAAATTCTTGCCGCAACTCCGATGGGCAGATTCGGCGAGCCGGAGGAGCTTTCGGGCGCTTTGCTGTTCCTTTGCGATAAGGAGTATTCGGGTTTTGTAACCGGAACGACGATCGCCGTTGACGGCGGCTTTAACGCATATTCGGGCGTTTAAGATTTATTTGAGGTGATACCGTGTCTGCTCTTGTAAGTGTAATTATTCCTGTTTACAATCTGGAAAATTATATCGAAAACTGTCTGAACAGTATTGTCAATCAAACATATAATGAGCTTGAAATTCTCTGCGTGGACGACGGAAGCTCCGACCGAAGCGCAGAGATAATCAGGTCGTTTTGCGAAAAAGACGCAAGGGTAAAGTATTTTTATCAGGAAAATGCCGGCGTTTCCGCCGCAAGAAATTTGGGACTTGAAAAAGCTGCCGGAGAATACATTATGTTTGTAGACGGAGACGATTATCTTCATTTTAAGGCGGTGGAATTGTTCGTAAACGAGATAATAAGCTATGATTGTGATATGGTTTGTGCAAAAGAATTATATACGCCGAAAACAGATGAAAAGATGGAACCGATTGATCAATTTGATAACCGTGTTCTTAGCATACCAGAAATGTTTGATAACAGAGTAAACAGATGCATGGGAAAAGCTGTATGGGGCAAGATTATCAAGATGTCTGTAGCAAAGCGATTTAGATTTCCGTTGGGAATAGCAAACGGAGAGGACGGGTATTACATTATTATGCTTCTTGACAGCGGAATTAAGGTCAGATACATTGATGCGATTTTGTATTACTATCTTAACCGTGAGAATTCTGCGGTTACCTCCTTATTTACAATCAGGAAGTTTTCAATAACATACTCCTTTGATTATTTATGCGAACATTTAAAAAATTCCTCAAACGCTTTTTTAAAGAAATATTGTCTGCAATATCTGTTCCAGACGATTTTTTACAACAGAACCAGAGCGATAGGCACCGATTGTGAAAAAGAGGTTTTAACCGAGTCAAAAAAAATAGGAAAAAAATGGATCGGAGAATTATTGCGGAATAAGGAAATATCTCCTGTTATCAAAATAATGTTCACGATTTTCTTCTATTCACGTCCGATTTACGAGCTTGTAAGGGCAATAAAGGATCCGACCATGTTTGATTTTTATAAAAACAGACGAAAGGGGAATAATGCTGGTGAAGCTTGAACTCAGAAAAAAAGAAGAATGTAAATTTGATATGATATCCCTCGGCGAGATTATGCTCAGACTTGATCCCGGCGACTCAAGGATAAGAACATCACGTTCCTTCCGAGTATGGGAGGGCGGCGGAGAATACAATGTCGCAAGAGGTCTGAGAAGATGCTTCGGACTTAAAACTGCGGCGGTTACCTCCCTTGCCGACAATGAAGTCGGTCGTCTTGTTGAGGACTTTATGCTTCAGGGCGGAGTTGATACCTCCCTGATAAAATGGGTAAAATATGACGGAATAGGCAGAACCGTGCGTAACGGTCTGAATTTCACCGAGAGGGGCTACGGCATCAGGGGCGCACTCGGAGTATCCGACAGGGGCAATACCGCAGCGTCTCAGCTCAAGGTAGGCGATATCGACTGGGAGTATATTTTCGGTGAGCTCGGAGTTCGCTGGTTCCATACGGGCGGAATTTTTGCCGCTCTTTCGGACACCACAGCAGATGTCGTTATCGAAGCCGTTAAGACGGCGAAAAAATACGGCACGGTCGTTTCATATGACCTCAACTACCGTCCGTCTCTCTGGAGCAGTATAGGCGGTCAGGCTAAGGCTCAGGAGGTCAACAAGGAAATTGCAAAATATATTGATGTTATGATTGGCAACGAGGAGGATTTCACCGCCTGTCTCGGCTTCGAGATCGAGGGTAACGATGAAAATCTCAAGGAGCTTAATCTTGACGGATATATTAAAATGATAGAAAAAGCCGCAAAGGTTTATCCCAATTTCAAGGCCGTTGCAACAACGCTGAGAACCGTAAGATCTGCGACCGTCAACGACTGGAGCGCTGTCTGCTGGTCGGACGGCGAGATTTGCAGAGGACTTGATCTCAAGGGCTTGGAGATTTACGACCGTGTCGGCGGCGGCGACAGCTTCGCTTCGGGACTTATTTACGGTCTTATGGAAACGGGCGATCTTCAGACTGCGGTCAATTACGGAGTTGCACACGGTGCGCTTGCCATGACAACACCCGGAGATACCTCGATGGCGACTAAGGCAGAGGTCGAAAGAATTGTAAACGGCGCAGGCGCAAGAGTTCAAAGATAGGAGAATAAACGATGGATAAAGAAAACATTCTTATGAGAATACAGGACTGCGGAGTTGTCGCAGTCGTCAGAGCGGAAAGCACGGATAAGGCGGAGCGCATTGTTGACGCCTGTATGGAGGGCGGAGTTGCGGCTATTGAGCTGACGTTTACCGTTCCCCATGCCGACAAGGTTATTGAGTCGCTTGCCGTCAAATACGATCCCAAGGATATTATACTCGGCGCAGGTACTGTAATGGACGCCGCAACGGCAAGAATTGCGATGCTCAGCGGCGCACAGTATATCGTCAGTCCGTATCTTGATCTTGAAACTCTCAAGATGTGCAACAGGTACAGAGTTGCTATGATGCCGGGCGTTATGACGGTTCGTGAGGCTGTTATGGCAATGGAAAACGGAGCAGACATACTCAAGGTTTTCCCCGGCGATCTCTTCGGTCCCAAGATCATCAAGGATATCAGAGGTCCCATTCCTTACGCAAAGATGATGCCCACCGGTGGAGTCAATGCGGATAACGTAGGCGAATGGATAAAGGCAGGAGCCGTTGCTGTCGGCGCAGGCTCGTCCCTGACGGCGGGAGCCAAGACCGGCGACTATAAGCAGATTACGGAAACTGCAAAGAAATTCGTTGCGAATATCAAGGCGGCAAGAGCCGAATTATAATATAATTACAGAATGAGGAAACACTATGTTTGTTGACATAGCAAAAATTAAAATTACAGCGGGCGACGGCGGCAACGGTGCCGTCGCTTTCCGACGTGAGAAATATGTAGCCGCAGGAGGTCCTGACGGCGGTGACGGCGGCAGGGGAGGAAATATCGTTTTCAAGGTGAACGATAATCTTGCAACGCTTGCCGATTTCCGTTATAAAAGAAAATATAAGGCACAGAACGGCGCACCCGGTCAGTCGGGGCACAAGAGCGGAAAAAGAGGCGAGGATCTGATAATTGAAGTTCCGAGAGGTACTCTTATCCGTGAACAGACCACAGGCAAGGTTATGGCGGATATGTCCGATGACGATGAGTTTGTCGCCGCAAGGGGCGGCAGAGGCGGCTGGGGAAATTCCCACTTCAAAACGCCGACACGTCAGACTCCGAGGTTTGCGAAGCCGGGTACTCCGGGCGAAAGCTGGGAGGTTTCGCTTGAATTGAAGCTCCTTGCAGACGTAGGACTTTTGGGCTTTCCGAATGTCGGAAAATCAACGCTTATCTCCGTTGTAAGCGAGGCTAAGCCAATCATTGCAGACTATCATTTTACAACTCTGACCCCCGTTTTAGGCGTGGTTTCGATGGGCGAGGGAAATTCCTTCGTTATGGCGGATATTCCCGGACTTATTGAGGGAGCAAGCGACGGAGTGGGACTCGGACACGAGTTTCTCAGGCACGTTGAGCGTTGCCGTCTGCTTGTTCATATCGTTGACGCCGCAGGCAGTGAGGGCAGAGATCCCATTGAGGATTTTAACAAGATAAACGAGGAGCTTGTCAAGTTTAATCCCGATATGGCAGAGCTTCCGCAGATCGTTGTCGGCAACAAGGTCGATCTTGCCACAGATGAACAGCTTGAAAAGCTTGAAAAATACTTCACGGAGCGTGGATATCAGTATTTCACAATGTGCGCTCCGATCGCCGAGGGTACTCAGGAGATCATCAATGCGGTTGCCGCAAAGCTGGCTACTCTCCCTCCGATCAAGCGATATGAGAAAGAGGAAATACCTGCCGAGTTCTTTGAAAAGAACAATGACGGTAAATTCACGGTCACGGTTCAGGACGGCATTTACTGCGTTGAGGGTGAATGGCTGCTTAAAATTCTTCAGCAGTGCGACCTTGACGACTATGAGTCGCTGCAATATTTTCAGCGTGTTTTACATTCAAGCGGAATCATTGATGCGCTTGTTGAAAAAGGGATTCAGGAGGGCGACACGGTTGAGATCTATGATCTTGAATTCGATTTCGTACCGTAAAAATATATGGAACGTTTTTTAAAAGACAGAGAAGTCAAACCCAACGAATTAAGCCCTCTCACGCTTGCCTTTATCGGCGACACGGTCTTTGACCTGCTGGTCAGGGAGGAGCTTATCTGCGACGCTAACAGACCTGCCAACGACCTGCATCACCTTGCCGTTGAAAGGGTTAGAGCGTCTGCTCAGGCTATCGGAGTTGAAAAAATTCTTCCTATCCTCACCGAGGAGGAAACGGCTGTTTTCAAGCGTGGAAGAAACGCAAAATCAGGTCATCAGCCTAAGAATGTCAGCCGCTCCGATTACCATATGGCTACGGCTCTGGAGGCGCTTTTCGGCTACCTTTATCTTCAAAACAGGATGGACAGGATAGTCGAGCTTTATAAACTGATATACAACTGAGGAGGATATCCATTGCGAAAAAATAATTCGCTGAGAAACGATTTGAAAAAATACAGCTTTAAAAAATTTGCCGTTGATAATGTTTATTTTTTGATAGGATGTCTTTTGTATTCCCTTGGCGTAAATATTTTTGCAATTCCCAATAATATAGCTCAAAGCGGTATGACAGGTGTGGCAATCATTATAAACTATCTTTTTCCGCAATGCCCTGTCGGCTTGACGGGCTTTTTGCTCAATGTTCCGCTTATCATTCTTGCGTGGATATTTATCGGAAAGTTTTTCACATTTAAAACTCTGTGGGTAACCGCCATGCTTTCTGTGATAATTGACGGAGTTACCTTTACTATGAGCAAGGGCGTTATCGGCGCTTACCAAGGCGATAAGCTTCTCGCCTCGATTTTCTGCGGAGCAATGTGCGGCGCAGGATTGGCTTTGATAATCGTGAGGGGTGCAACCTCGGGCGGAACGGACATACTCGGCAGACTTCTCAAAAAGATGTGGCCGCATATGTCGATAGGCAGAATGATAATGCTTTGTGATGCGGCTGTTGTCATCGCCGCTGCGATCGTGTTCAGGAGCGTTGACAGCGTGCTTTATGCCGCAATCCTCATATTTGTTTCGTCAAAAACTATGGATTTTATCCTATACGGCACGGGCAACGGCAAGATGCTTTATATCTTCACGAAGAAGAAGGGCAAGGAGCTTGCCAAGACTATCACCGAAAAGGGACACAGAGGAGCTACGATTATCGAGGGCGAGGGCGGATATACGGGCGAAGTCAGCGAGCTTGTAATCTGCGTTGCAAGAAGTCATGAAATTCCGCATATAAAAAGAATGTGTAAGGAGATTGATCCCGAAGCGTTTATCGTTATGTCGGAGGCTAATGAAATACTCGGTTACGGCTTCAATCCGCCGGCACTTGATGATTAAATATTGACAAATCAGACTTATCAGTATATAATTTAAAAGTTAAAATATGAGGGATTTATCTCCCGCAGGAAATGGTGATTTTATGTCAGGACATTCAAAATGGAGCACGATTAAGCGCAAAAAGGAAAAGACCGACGGCGCCCGTGCAAAGGTTTTCACAAAGATAGGCCGTGAGATTTCTGTTGCCGTTAAGTCGGGCGGCCCCGATCCCAGCGTCAACACAAAGCTCAAGGACGTTATCGCAAAGGCTAAGGCTAACAACGTTCCCAACGACAACATCGAGCGTATCATCAAAAAAGCGGCAGGCGAGGGCAGTGCCGACAATTACGAGGAGATCATGTATGAGGGCTACGGTCCGTCAGGCATCGCCGTTATTGTTGAAGCCTTGACCGACAACCGCAACCGTACAGCCGGTGACGTAAGGCATTACTTCGACAAGTACGGCGGAAATATGGGACAGAGCGGCTGTGTTTCCTTTATGTTCAACCGTTACGGCGTTATTACGATCGAAGCGGAGGACGTTGACGAGGAGAAGCTTATGGAGGACGCTCTTGAGGCAGGCGCATCGGATTTCATCACCGACGAGGAGGGAATCTTTGAGATCCGTACAGAGCCGAATGATCTCGGCGGAGTGCGTGACGATCTTGAGGCAAAGGGTTATTCCTTCCTTTCAGCCGAGGTTGAGTATGTTCCCTCAACATATACAAAGCTCACCAATGAGGACGACATCACCAATATGAACAAGATGCTTGATATGTTCGATGATAACGATGATGTTCAGAACGTTTGGCACAACTGGGAAATGGATTGACGGTAACATATGAGTCCGAAAATCCTGTTCATATGGCTTGTTGCAATCAATCTTAT
The DNA here is from genome assembly GCA_016292785.1 of Clostridiaceae bacterium. Lineage (GTDB taxonomy): Bacteria > Bacillota > Clostridia > Oscillospirales > Acutalibacteraceae > CAG-488. Next base: position 11,411 of record JAEDFL010000037.1, read on the forward strand.
CAGCTTTGCCGCTTTAGGAATAGATAAAAGAAAAGCGGTCAAGGGCAGGTTCAGGATCAGCGAACTGACGCTTTTTGTTCTGTCGCTTGCAGGCGGTTCGCTCGGCGGACTTGCGGCAATGTATACATTCAGACACAAGACGAAGAAATGGTACTTCAAATTCGGCATACCGCTGATACTGGTTTTACAGCTTGCTGTTATCTGTTTTATATTCAAAAAATAAAGCTCGCTTTTCGGCGAGCTTTTTCAATTTATTACTTTTCGTTTACTGCAATCATGATCTCACACGTGAAGTTCGGATTCTGAACATCGGCAGAGGGATAAATCTCAAATTCAATTCCGTTGCCGTATTCATACATACTGCTTTGAGGGAAAAACTCCGAGCAAATCTTTTTGTAGGTTTCCGTAAACGCTTCGGGCATTTTACCTTTGCACTGAAAAACGGCATATGTATATGCAGGAATTTCCACGATCTCAAAATCGTCGTCTGTCAGGGGCGCACCGTTGTATTCCGCACCGATTCCGTAAGGAAAGCCTGTGCCTGCCATTTCGCCCGAAAAGCAGACGCCGAGAATACCGTGAAGCTTGCTGAAATCCGCATACTTGCAGAGCCTTTCGATCGAGCCGTCGGAGCTTACCTCTGACCAGAAGGCGGATATGTCGGCTGAAGCCGTGTCGTCCTGAGGCTTGTTGACCTGCTTCCTTTTGCAGATGACCTTGAACGAGTCTCTTTTTTCAATTCTGTAATCCATAAAATTACCTCCGTCTAAAATAAGTTTCACGGAAAGACGGGAAAATGATCTGACGGTTTCACCGTGCTTTGCCTGAGAGGGAGTGATACCGTGAAATCGGGTGAACGCTCTTGAAAAGCTTTCGGGGGTTTCGTATCCGTATTTCAGCGCAACTTCGATCACCTTGGCATCGTTGTGCTGAAGCTCCTCGGCGGCACAGGTTAAGCGCCGCATACGGATATATTCACCCAACGAATAACCGCATAATATACTGAAAATACGCTGAAAGTGAAATGAAGAGGAAGCCGCCTGTTTCGCTATCATTTCAAAATCCGTTTCCTCACACAGATGCTCCTCCGTGTAGTCGATCGCACGCTGTATTCCGTTTATCCAGTCCATAAGACCTCTCCTTTCCGTGTGAGGTAATTATATCAGCCTGATTAACCTTGTTCATGACTTTTTGTGCTTTCTTATGTTCTAATTATACTGTAATTTATGATTATGTCAATTTGGTTAGGGTTATAGAATGAGCAAATATACAATTATATCAGTCGGTGAGTAACGTGCCACGGGAAAAGCTTTGAGCTGTTTTAAACTTTGATGCAGTACAATAATCTGTTTCGTAATTATAATGGTATATAATTAAACCTTTTACAAAAATAGTATAAAACTAATTTAAAATATATATTGACTTTTGCGGTTTAAAGCGATATAATTTTACTAAAGACAAGCAAGAAGCTTGTTTTGGATCTTTGAAAAGAAAGGAACAAAGATTATGAAAAAAGTATTGGCAGTTCTGCTTTGCATTGCAATGCTTGCAGGTTTTGCGGCTTGCGGTACTAAGACAGAATCAAACGAAAACAAGACATACAAGGTTGGCGTAGTTCAGCTTGTACAGCATGAGGCTCTCGATCAGGCAACTAAGGGCTTCCAGGACGCTCTCAAAGCGGCTCTCGGTGACAAGGTTACGATTGAGGTTAAGAACGCTTCAAACGACTCTAACGCTTGCTCAACAATCGTAAACGGCTTCGTTTCTTCAAACGTTGACCTCATTATGGCTAATGCAACTCCTGCTCTTCAGGCTGCTGCACAGGCTACAACAACTATTCCTATCCTCGGTACTTCCGTTACAGAGTACGGCGTTGCTCTTGACATTCAGGATTTCAACGGTACAGTCGGCGGAAACATTTCCGGTACATCGGATCTTGCTCCTCTTGACAAACAGGTTGAGATGCTCCTTGAGCTTTTCCCGGACGCAAAGAATGTCGGACTTCTTTATTGCTCCGCTGAGCCTAACTCAAAGTATCAGATAGATGAGGTTGAGAAGTTCCTCAAGGCTAAGGGTGTCAACGCAGCACGTTATCCGTTCTCGGATTCAAATGATATTGCCGCTGTTACAACATCTGCTGCCGCTTCAAGCGATGTTATCTACATCCCCACGGATAATACTGCCGCTTCTTCAACGGGTGTTATCGACGGTATCTGCCGTCCCAAGAAGGTTCCCGTTGTTGCAGGTGAGGAAGGTATCTGCAAGGGCTGCGGCGTTGCAACTCTTTCAATCAGCTACTATGAGCTTGGTAAGAAGACCGGCGAGATGGCAGCTAAGGTTCTCAAGGGCGAGGAAGACATTTCAACAATGGCAATCGCTTATGACGAGAACTACCAGAAGAAGTATAATGCCGAAATCTGCAAGGAGCTTGGAATTACACCTCCGTCAGACTATGTTGCTATTGGCTAAAAGTTAAAATTGCTGAAAAAATCGTGGGGGCAGTAAACCCTGTTTCCACGATTTTTTATGCTTTTTAAAAAAACAAGGAGATTTATTCAATGGATGTTTTACTGAACATACTGAACAGTATGCCCGGTGCCGTAGCCCAGGGACTTATCTGGGGAATTATGGCGATCGGTGTGTATATCACCTATCAGATCCTTGATATCGCCGACCTCACGGTTGACGGTTCAATCTGTACGGGCGGTTCGGTCTGTGTTATGATGATTATCAACGGCTACAGCGTTCCCGTTGCAATGGTGGCCGCAGTGCTTGCCGGTATGCTCGCCGGTTTTGTGACAGGCTTCATGCACACGATAATGGGTATTCCCGCTATTCTGGCAGGTATTCTTACTCAGCTTGCTCTGTATTCCGTAAACCTCAAAATTCTCGGCAAGGCAAATCAGGCTTTGAGCGTCAGAAAGTATGATATTCTGATATCTCTGCAATACCTGAGAAATGTCCCGATATTCAAAAATACCATAATAATTGTTTCGATTTTCGTTGTTGTGATAATTGCACTGCTGTATTGGTTCTTCGGAACGGAGCTTGGCTGTTCTCTGCGTGCAACAGGCTCAAACATCAATATGAGCAGGGCGCAGGGTATCAACACCGGATTTAACACCGTTCTCGGACTTATGATCTCAAACGGCATCGTCGCTCTTTCGGGTGCGCTCCTTGTTCAGTATCAGGGCTTTTCCGATGTTCAGATGGGACGCGGTGCGATCGTTATAGGACTTGCCGCCGTAATCATCGGCAAGGTTATTTTCGGCAAGATTTTCCGCTCCTTCTGGCTTCAGCTTTTCGGAGTTGCTCTGGGCGGAGTAATCTACTATGTTGTATATCAGACGGTTATCGGACTTGGCTTTGATCCCGATCTGCTCAAGCTCCTCTCGTCGGTTGTCGTAGCCATATTCCTTGCGGCGCCTCACCTTAAATCGACTTACTTCAAAAAGAGACCGAAGAAAAAGGAGGCAACCGAAAATGCTTGAGATCAGGAACGTAAAGAAAGTTTTTAACGAAGGCACGGTAAACGAAAAGGTTGCTTTAAACGGACTTAACCTTGTGCTCAACGACGGTGACTTTGTAACTGTTATCGGCGGCAACGGCGCAGGTAAAAGCACGATGCTTAATGCCGTTGCAGGCGTATGGAAACCCGATGAGGGCTCTATCGTGATCGACGGGATAGACGTTACGAATATGCCCGAACACAAGAGAGCGAAGTTTCTCGGCAGAGTTTTTCAGGATCCTATGATGGGTACCGCTCCCGATATGGGAATTGAGGAGAATATGGCTCTTGCTCACCGCAGAGGAAAGAGTAGGGGACTCAAATGGGGAATTTCAAAAGCCGAGCGTGAAATGTATAAAGAGGAGCTTAGGGTTCTCGACCTCGGACTTGAGGGCAGACTTACCTCCAAGGTCGGACTTCTGTCGGGCGGTCAGCGTCAGGCTCTGACCTTGCTTATGGCAACGCTGCAAAAGCCGATGGTATTGCTTCTTGACGAGCATACGGCGGCTCTCGATCCGAAAACAGCGGCAAAGGTGCTTGATCTTTCCGATAAAATTATCAACGAGCATCACCTGACAACAATGATGGTTACCCACAATATGAACGACGCTATAAAGCACGGCAACCGCCTCATAATGATGCATGAGGGCAGGATCGTTTACGACGTTTCGGGCGAGGAGAAGAAAAACCTCACTATCGACGAGCTTCTTGAGAAGTTCACAGCCTCAAGCGGCAAACAATTCGATAATGACAGAGCCTTGCTTTCAAGATAAAGCCCGGCAGTTTAATAAAATAACAGGGTACAAATATTAAATGGAAAAGTCCATGAAAATGGACATTAGAAAAAGGTCTCCTACGATTAGAATGTTTCGTGGGAGGCTTTTATGTTAAGACGGTACAGACAAATATGTGAATATGAATAGAAATTATAGAAATCGTTTCTTTCCGACTCGCCCTAAACTTTTTAAAAGGGGCAAATAAAACGGTTCAATAAAATTTTTAAAAAATCTGTACTTTTTAAAAAAAACACTTGATTTTTGAAAACTCTGTGCTATAATATATGAGCACTAAGAAATGCGCTGCTAGCTCAGCTGGATAGAGTGTTTGGCTACGAACCAAAAGGTCAGGGGTTCGAATCCCTTGCAGCGCGCCAATGAAAATCGTTGAAATCCCAAGGGTTTCAGCGATTTTTGTTTTTTGTGCAAGAATGATTTTTGAAAAAAAGCACACAAAAAAGCACACAGAATCGTTAAAAAATCCAATCCGAAGCGTTAATGCACGGAAAGGATTTATTTTTATGGCAACAGTAATTGAAAACAAAAAGAACGGCAAAACAGTTTCATTCAAATTCCGTGCCTATCTCGGAAGAAACGAAATCGGAAAGCAAATCAATCAATACACAACTTGGTTTGCGCCTGACGAATTGACCCCTGCAAAAGCTCTAAAAGCGGCAGAGAAAGCCGCGGCAGAGTGGGAGATTAAAGTGCGTGAGGAATACGAAAAAGAAGTTTTAGAACCACAAAGAAAGCGTGAAAGACTTATAAACGAGGGTCGAATACCCTTTACAGAGTTTATACACAGTTTTTGGTTTCCTCTTGCGATTTATGACGGAGAACACAAAAGAACAACAATTGACTTTTACACCAATATCAGCAAATTCGCTGATAAGTATTTCAAAGACAGAGCAATTCAAACTATAACTGCACACGATGTTCAATTATTTCTCAATCATTTGAGAACAAAAGAGAAATCACAACGAGGTACACCGCTTTCACCAAAGACAATAAGACACATATACAGATATTTATATACTGTGTTTTCATTCGCTTTGAAACAAGATTTCATCACATCAAATCCGATAGAAAAGGTTGATTGTCCGAAACTACCGAAAAAGAAAGTTGACGCATTGACAAAAGAGCAAGCAGAGCATTTTTTCTCCATTGTCGAAAATTGTCCTCTTGAATTTAAATGTATGCTTTATCTGATGATAACAACAGGAGTTCGCAGAGGAGAATTGTTAGGCTTGCAATGGCAAGATATAAGTTTCACCAATTCAACAATAGAAATCAAGCGAAATGTTGTTCACACAGCAAAAAGCGGTGCGTTAGTCGATACACCGAAAACAGAGTGCAGTTTCAGAACGATTCCGTTAATTCCAAAAGTCAGATTGTTATTAGAAGATTATCAAGCAAGCAACGAACACAAATTCAAATCAAAAGACTTTCTGTTTCCAAGCAGTACAGACAACACAAAGCCGCGTGACCCCAATTCAGTTACACGCAGAGTAAAACGCTTTATGAAAGCAAACAATCTTCCTGACCTTTCTCCGCACGATTTAAGACATTCTTGTGCAACTCTGTTATTAAGTAACGGTGCAGATATAAAAAGCGTACAAGACATTTTAGGACACACAGATGCAAGTACAACATTAAATTTTTATGTTCGTTCTGATTTACAGAATATGAAGAACGCAACAGAAAAATTCGGTCAGGCATTCGGCTTATAAAACAAAATCGGG